>JACMOI010000157.1 GCA_014378105.1 Pseudopedobacter sp. | reverse complement strand
GATGCTCTTTCTGATATCCCATACCAACGCCTAATGTCTGAAGGGTAAATGATGACCCGGTCTATTTGAAGTTCCATAGATAAATGAATTAAAGGTTACCTAAAGTTAACTAAATAGAAATTAAATTACAATACCAACAATAGGGTATTTTTAACTTAAATGTAATTTTGATTTGGGAGGGTAATTAATGTGTGCTATCTTAGGTTTTGAAAATGAGTGATTTAGCGATGAAAAGAACAAAAACATACCGTAATACAACAGCATTTGGTTGTATTACGGAGAATTAATAATACATATATACAAGTTAGCGGTCATTGTAGAAATGACCATCCTAAAAGCAAAAAATATGATTGAGGTAATTTGCCAATTCTGGACTTATAAATATAATTAATGTGAAAAGCACGATTAAGAATTATTACTATTTGGTTGCAGGAATCCTTGCGATTCTTTTTTCCATTTCACATGCATGGAATGGACAAACAATGGTTCTGCCAACTCTGAATGTTGACACTATAACCATAGATACAAGAACAATATTTTTTTATGTTTGGCATATTATCACAGCAGAAAATATGCTTTTTGGTTTGGCATTTCTTTTTATGGCGTTTCATAAAGATTTGTCGAAAGTCAGATTTGCTCCATGGATTATTGCCATTATAATTATAATTCGCTGGATAGTTATTTTTGGCGGAACATTATTATATAATGCCGAAGGACTTAAAAGTACATTGATAGATTCAATTGCAATTGTCATTTATGTTTCGCTTATTATATTGGGCATTAGAGTAAAGGATAAACAAATTTGAAAATAAATTTCGGTTTCAATATTTATATAGAAAATGCAAAATAAAATTGGCTTATTATACGACATAGATTATAACAATAATAATCTGAAAAACAACGAACCGCTAACAGCGGTTTGGCAAAAGGCGGGCTGACGTGCTTCGTAGAAACATTTGTGCTAAAACAAACATTTATGCTTCGTATGAACTTTAGTGCTAAAAATCCCGCCCTTCGCCAAGCCGCAAACCGTTAGCAGAAATTGAACGGAACACCTATAATTAAGAAAATTAAACATAAATGAAAAAAACATTTATCATATCATATGATGTTACGAAAGGTTATTCTTTCGACTATAAACAAATTTCTGACTACTTTAAAGCTTATGGAACTTGGGCGAAAATAACGGAATCTACTTGGGCTATTGTAACTGACAAAAAAGCTACCGAAGTAAGGGACGAAATAGTTTCACTTCTGCCAGTTGATAGTAGAGTTTTTGTTATTAAATCTGGAACCATTGGTGCTTGGCGAAATACGATTGGTAGAAGTGAGTGGTTAAAAAAACACCTTTAAATCTTAGAATAATGGAAAACAATCAAACATTACCTACGGATTCAGAGGTTAATAATGGCCAGGTCATTGAAAAAATTAATCAATCCGCTCATACATCAGGCGAGAATACTACAAAAATAAAATTTGCGAGAGTAGATTCATTAGTTATTTATGAAGTTAGTGAAGGAGAAATTGAAACTATAGAACGAGGTTCACCAAACTCAACTTATTTAAATTTTTCAGTATTTTTAATATCGACATGTCTTTCATTTACTGTTGCATTATTGACGTGTGATTTTAAAAGTAAAGACCGTCTTTTTACTACTTTTTTTTCAGTCTGCCTTATCAGTGGAATAATTGGCATTTTTCTTTTTATAATTTGGTACAGAACTAAAAACGACGTTGAAGAAGTTATAAAAAAGATTAAAGAAAGAATTATTGCTTAATATCAACTTCTGCTAACCGCAAATTTGTTCAAAAATGGCTGACGGTGGTTCAACTCAGTTTTTTCGTTATTTATTTAATTTGGTGCGGTACGACAATGGTTCTGCAAGCAATGCCATTTCTGCACAAATTAGCAAACCGTTATGTGGCATTTTAACCAAATAAAATCTAAAAAAAAAATTGCTTAAAATTGAATTAATAAATATTAAAATATGGCAGAACATATAATTCCAGAATACAACGAAAAAGCCTTTAATTGTCCTAGGTGTGGCGCATACGCTAATCAAGAATGGCTTTTAGCAACAGCAATAGACAAAGTAAGAGCAGAACAATATGGTCAGACAGCAAACAAGGGCAATATTGACGAATTTGCTTTTTCCAAATGTGTTCATTGTGATGGTGTTTCCATATGGAAAAAAGGGACACAATCAATGGTATTTCCTAAAACAAATGTTCGGACGTTCGATTTGACAGAAATACCTAAGGATTTAGCTGAAGATTATGCAGAAGCTTGTTCAGTGATTGGCGACAGCCCTAAAGCAAGTGGTGCGTTGAGTAGACGTTGTTTGCAATCAATTTTACAGCAACAAGGATTTAGTGACAAAAGCTTGTATAAAGAGATTCAATTAGCTATTGATAGCGAAAAACTTCCTTCTCACATTTCTGATAGTTTAGACGCATTAAGAAATATCGGGAATTTTTCAGCCCATCCAATGAAAGACACGAGTACTGGCGAAGTACTTCCCGTTGAACCAGGAGAAGCAGAATGGAACTTGGAAACATTAGAGTTTTTATTTGATTTTTTTTATGTCCAACCAGCTAAAACTAGAAAACGTAAAGAAGCCCTAAATGAAAAATTAAAGCAAGCTGGAAAGCCAGAAATAAAATAAAAAAACGTCACATAACCACAAATTTGTGTTATAATGGCCGTACTGCTTTACGTTATTTCATCGCAATTAACTAAGTTTATACGGGCAGACAAGTTTGTGCTTTCTATGCCATTACAACACAAATTCGCCAACCGTTAGGTGCAAGCTTTAGGACAACTAAATCTAAAGCTATTCCATAAAAGAACAGATTTTAAATTATGAAAATAAGAAAGACATTAAAAATTCTCGGGATAATTTCTGGAATAGGGTTTGGACTATCGTTAAGCACTCTAGGCCAAGAAGAAAAGAATAATGAAAACTTCTCGAGTTTATTAAAATCTAACATAATTACTAATCAAGAATTAGTTTATAAGTCCGTAAAAATAGGTTCATCTGACTTATATATCAAGTTGCCCTTTATTCTAAGTCCTTCGACTGTAAACCATCCCCAAAGCAACCTCGACAAGTTAATTAAATCAGAAGTATTTATCTTCTCCAAAGACAAAACTTTCCAAGGAAAAATATCCTACGTGACTTACAAAAAAGACGTGGAATTTTCTGTGGAAAAGGGAACGGACGGAGGAATAGAAAACATAAAAGCATTACCTGGAGTTGAAAAAGTTATTGAGAAAAGAGAATATTTCAAAAAGAATCTAATCGAAGGTTGTATCTATGACGCAACAGTTTATCGCTATGGAAAATCTTTTGGAATGAAAGGTGCTACTTTAAAATCTGGAAAAGAGAGTTGGACTATTATTATTACGTTTCTAGATAGTAAAGACCAACATATTGCAAACAATATTTTAAATTCACTAAGATAGAATTAAGAAAAAATCAAATTTATTATTAACGGACTAACTCTATATTCCTAATAAATTAAATTCAAGACAAAGCTATTCCATTTAAATTGACGTCGTGAAATGAATTCATATGCAATCAAGCCAGCACCTAACAGCAAATTTGTTCAAAAATGGCTGACGGAGGTTTATGTTAATTCATCAGTTATTTATTTAATTTAGTGGGGTACGACAATGGTTTTGCAAGCAATGCCATTTCTGCACAAATTAGCAAAACGTTACCTGCCATTATAAAAAAGACATGACTAGAGAAGAAGAAATTAACATCGTTCATGGTGGCGGAATTCACGTCATAATTTTAGGTGCTGGAGCAAGTATTGCCTCAACATTAAGAAATTCTGAAATTAATGGAAAAGTTTTGCCTGCTATGAATAACATAGTAGACGTAGTGGGACTAGAAAATATCGTAAATTCCTTACCAAAACAATTAAGAAATTTAAAAGATGATTTTGAGAAATTATATAGCCAATTATTTAGCTTACAAGAATTTAATGCACAAAAAATTGAAATAGAATCAAGAGTTTATAATTATTTTCAAAGTTTAAAGCTTCCAGATTGTCCAACCATATATGATTATTTAATTCTTTCACTCAGAAATAACAAAGATGTAATTGCTACATTTAATTGGGACCCATTTTTATATCAAGCTTACGTAAGAAATCAAGGACTTGTTAAATCTCCAGGAATTCTTCATCTCCATGGAAATGTTGCTTTAGGCTATTGTAAGTCGGACCAAACAATTGGGCCTGCCGGCTACAAATCAAAACACACATTGGAAGAATGGGAGCCTACACGACTTTTGTATCCTGTTGAAAAAAAGGACTATAATACAGACCAATTTATAAACGGACAATGGGAAGCTTTGCAAGATGAATTAAAAGTTGCAAAGCGAGTGACAGTATTTGGTTACAGAGCGCCAGAATCGGATATTGAAGCTATAACTTTAATGCAACAAGCTTGGGGTGGCTCAGAGAAGCGGGCAATGGAACAATTTGAACTAATTGACGTAAGACCAGAAGACGATGTGAAATCTTCTTGGAAAAATTTTATTCATTCTCATCACTATAATTATCACACCAATTTTTTTGAAAGCTCAATTGCGAAACATCCTAGAAGAAGCGTGGAAAGTTACCATCATTGGTCATCGCCTTTTACGCCAAATGACGTTTTTCAAGACGGAAATTTAGTACCATCAGACTTTAAAACTCTTGACGAAATGTGGGAATGGTATAGGCCATTAATTGAAGCGGAAGACAAATATTATGATAAAAAATAACGGCAGGTAACCACAAATTTGTATTATAATGGCTGAACTGCTTAACGTTATTTCATCGCAACTAACTAAGTTTATAAGGGCAGACAAGTTTTTGCTTTCTATGCCATTACAACACAAATTCGCCAAACGTTATGCCCAATTATAAAACGACGAATAAAATATGAATAAAGAATTTTTAGAAGAATACTCATTGTTCAGAAAGCTTGATTGCGAAGTGCCAAACTATTTACACTTAATTGGAAAGCCACCAATTAATATGTCTTGTCAAAATTGTGTAGGTACGCAAACTTTCAATATGAAAAATGAATACGATGAAGGCTCTCATTCTAGTATTCTAAGTGCTGACCGAAAAGTGAGGTTATTTTATGAGTGTCAATCATGTAAAAATTTCACGAGACAATTTGATGTGTACATCTCGCATGACTTGAGCTTTATTTATAAGTTTGGTCAATACCCAGAGTGGGAAATAAAAATGGACAAAAATCTTGAGAAGATACTTGGCAAACATGCAAAGTCTTTTAGGAAAGGGCTCGTTTGTGAATCACAAGGTTATGGAATTGGCGCATTTGCTTACTACAGAAGAATAACAGAACAAATAATAGATGAACTTCTTGACTCTATTGCAGACTTAATCGACGAAGAAAATAAAGGTGTTTACTTAATTACTTTAGAAAAAACTAAGCACACTAGAGTAACTCAAGAGAAAATTGATTTAATAAAAGATTTGTTACCATCTATTCTAAGACCAAACGGAGTCAACCCTTTAGGCGTATTGCATAGTGAACTAAGTGAAGGGCTACATGCTGACACTGACCAATCTTGCCTTGAAAATGCAAATCACATTAAGAACATCTTGACATTTCTCATAAATCAAATTATTCAAAGCAAAGAATCAGCGAAAGGTTTTACAGAAAGTATGAAATCAATCTTGGAAAAAAAGAGTAAAAAATAACTGGGCATAACAGCAAATTTGTTCAAAAATGGCCGACAGTGGTTCACGTTAATTAATCCGTTATTTACATAAATTAGTTCGGTGCGACAATGATTTTGCAAGCAACGCCATTTCTGCACAAATTTTCAAAACGTTAGTTGCAAGTGCGAAATACCCTGCTAAAATTAATATTCATTAAATAAATGGAATTGAATAATAAAAATATATCAAAATGGGGTTTCGGAATGGCGCCAATTTCTCAAATAATGAGAGAAAGATATGATTTAGCAATTCAATCTTCACTTGAATTAATTTCTGGAAATACTTATCTGACTGACTTTGACATAAAACATCTTAGTGAACTGAAAGGTATGTTCAATAGGTGTGTTAGAGAAGATCAGTGGGATTGGTTTTCCGTTCATTCTGAATTTGGTTTTCCACCAAAGGGACAAATGAGACTAATTGTAAAAGACATAGTTAGTTTAAGAAATGCGATTAAAGAAAACTTAGAAATTGAAAACATTTTACAAAGTTTAATTTCCAATAACTTATTTAAAATTTTAGAAACATATCAGGGTAATATTACTTTTGACACTTTAGCTTTTTCAGGCTGGGTTTATATATTGTCTACAAGAGAAATGCCTAATATTTTAAAAATAGGAATGACAACTCGTAATATTTCAGAAAGAGTGAAAGAAATCAACTCTGCTACAGGACTTTTATATCCACTATCAGCAAGAGCTATTTTTAGAGTAAAAAATGCAAGCGAAGCAGAAAGATTGATATTCTCCAAATTAGAAAGTTATAGAATAAGGAAAGACAGAGAATTTTTTAATATAGAATTTCAAAAAGCAGTCACTTTAATAAATGATTATTTGCAATTTGAAAATAAAAAATTAAGAAGTATTGCAAAATTAAAATGGTTTGACAAGAATTTAGGATACGGATTTTTAATTGACAGTAATAATATTGAAATTTTTCTCCACAAATCTCAACTAAAAGATTTTAATGATGACAATCACTTACCAGGAATATTAATTGAATATTATTTATTAGTTAATCCAACTGGTAGAATTGCAATTGACGCTAAAATATTAAATTGAAATCACCAGCAACTAACAGCAAATTTGTTCAAAAATGGCTGACGGTGGTTCAACTCAGGTTTTTCGTTAATTATTTTGTTCATTGCGGTACGACAATAGTTCTGCAAGTAATGCCATTTCAGTACAAATTTTCAAAACGTTATGGGCAAGGCTAAAACCGACTAAACAACGACAAACAGAATTAATAAATGGGATCATTTTCACAAATAACTTTTGCTGACTATCCAGTTTTTGACAACAAGAATTGGTATTATCCTGAAATTATTAATTCACTTTTCCTGCCAGACGATTTTATTAATGAAAAGAGAAAATATTCAACAAGAAATAATTTGGTTTGGGGAGATGCTTATGAAAACGAAAAAGGAACTTTTGAATTTAAAGGTTATAAGCAAAAGGTTAAGGTATGCAGAGAACGTTTAGAAATTTTTGGAGCGTCTTACAAAAAGGCAAAACTGGACTTTCAAAAAGCAAAGAAAATATCTCGCCAAGAAGGCTTTAATGATTTTTCTTTGAGTTCCATAACATACGATCAATATTTGGCGGAAATCAAAAGTATAGTTGACTCTAAGGAAAAAACTTACGACCATCTAAATATCAATTTGAGAGAAAGCTTGACATCAGGAGAATTGGGTCTTTATGGTTTATCATTAGACAGCCATTTATATTCAATTCTAAGTGTTTTATCGGAAAGTGATATTGTTGAGTATGACTTGACTGATGTAATTAATGGCGGTTGGGTAAAAATCAACGAAGCCAAAAATGTAGATTACGAAAAAATCATAATACTAACAGAAGGAAAAACTGATGTTGAGTTTATTTCTAATAGCATCGACAAATTGTATCCACATTTAAAAGACTATTATCACTTTATTGACTTTGACGAGTATAAGGTTGAAAGTAGTGCTTCTGCTTTGGTCAAATTAGTTACATCATTCGCAGCTGCAAATGTCAAACATCACATTATTGCGTTATTTGACAATGATACAGCAGGACTTAAAGAGATGAAAAAATTGGTTTCAAAAACATTTACTCCAAACATTAAAATTCTGCGATACCCTGACATAACCTTAGCAAAAAAATACCCGACGGTTGGACCAACAGGCAAAAAGAATATGAATGTGAATGGACTTGCTTGCTCAATTGAAATGTATTTTGGGGTAGATGTTCTGACCAGAAATAATGAATTAATTCCAATACAATGGAAAGGTTTTGATGATAAAGAAAAAAAATATCAAGGTGAAATTGCTGACAAAAACTATGTTCAAGACACCTTTAGGAATAAGTTAAAAAAGACAGAAGTGACTGAAATTAAAGAATTAACTGAATTGCTGAATGGAATATTTAACGCATATAAATAGAAGCCCAGCCCATAACAGGCGTTTGGCAAAACGTTATAAGGCATTTTAACTCGACAAACTAAAATATTAATTATGGAATACAAATACGACATTGCCCTTTCATTTGCTGGAGAAGACAGAGATTACGTAGATAAAGTTGCCCAAATATTGAAAGAAAACGGAATTAAGGTTTTCTATGATAAATTTGAAGAAGTTGACCTTTGGGGAAAGGATTTAGGAATTCACTTCGATTATGTATATCGACGACAATCAAAATACTTTGTCCCTTTTATTTCTGAGAATTATGAAAAAAAAGTTTGGACAAACTATGAAGTAAGAACAGCAATTGCAAGAGCTATTGAAAACAAGGAAGAATATATTTTGCCCGTTAGATTTGACAAGACTGAACTTGATGGAATTCGCTCAACTCTCGGTTATCTCGACATCAGCGAAACGACACCCGAAGAGCTTTCAAATAAAATCTTAAAGAAGTTAGGAAGCGAAGTAAATGTTCCTATACCTGAAAAAGAAGAACCGAAAGGCAATATTTATTTGACCTCTTATCTTAATATAAATGGTTATTCTAATAAAGAAATTATGATTGGTGTGACTGTAACAAATACAGTTAATGACTTTAGATATTTTAACCCGCCATACTTCAAAATCAGTCGACCAATTCATGGAGATGCTGACACTTTCCAATTATTAAATATCATTTCTCCAATTCAATTTCCAAAAAGAATGGAGTACGGCGAACAATATCAGGTAATGTATAATCTAAAAAAAGGCTTTTTAGAAGACATGAAGAAAATGAAAGGGGAAAAAGTGACTTTAACTGCAATTGTAAATACTACAGTTGGAGAAAAGTTCTATTCGAACCCTATGGACGTTGATATGTTATTTTTCAGAAAATAAAAAAACGCCTTATAACAGCAAATTTGTTCAAAAATGGCTGACGGTGGTTAAAGTTAATTCATCAGTTATTTATTTAATTTAGTGCTGTACGACAATGGTTCTGCAAGCAATGCCATTTCTGCCAAATTTTCAAAACGTTATGTGCTATACTGACAAATGAAACCATCTTATAATCAAAGTGGATATTTAAAAAAAATGAAAAAAATTAAAGCTGTAATTTTTGACCTTGACGGGACTTTAGCCAACACTCTACCTCTTTGCATTCAGGCATTTCGACAATCTATAGAACCTCTTATTAATCGTTCTGTTTCTGACGCTGAAATTATTGCAACGTTTGGACCTTCAGAAGAGGGAACAATTATGGCATTAGCACCTAATCATTATGACAAAGGAGTTTCAGACTACTTACATTTCTATGAAATTCTACACGAAATGTGTCCTGTTCCTTTTGAGGGCATCAAAGAAATACTGGAGACTTTGAAAAGTAAAGGAGTTCATATTTCAATGGTAACTGGTAAAGGGAAACACAGTACAAACATTTCTTTAAAACATTTTGAGCTCACTAATTTTTTTGAAGTCATTGAAACTGGTTCACCAAGTGGAGCAAGAAAAGCAGAAGGCATTCAGATTATCTTAAACTTATTAAAAGACGTAAAAACCAATGAAGTAATTTATGTTGGAGATGCACCCAGTGACATCATTGCTAGTAGAAAAGTTGGAGTGCAGGTTGCCGGAGTTGCATGGGCGGACACTGCCGAGACTGAGAAACTAATAGAGCTACAACCAGATGAATTATTTTATACTATAAAAGATTTTAAAAACTGGTTGGCTGAGAAAATATAAAGTTATTCATGTTACGAAAGAAGTACAGCACACAACCGCAAATTTGTACAAAAATGGCTGACAGTGGTTTACGTTAATTCACCAGTTATTTATTTAATTTAGTGCGGTACGACAATGGTTCTGCAAGAAATGCCATTTCTGCACAAATTAGCAAACCGTTAAGGGCAAGGCAAAAACATCATCAAGTTCACAATAATAAATTTTGACAAATGAAAAGATTATATTTATTATCTTTATTTGCATTGACGCTAACTTCAAATTCGTTTGGACAAAATAAAATCAAAGCAAGTCAGCCCAAAATAGCAACGTCACAACTCGATAAGTTAATAGGCACTTGGAGATTAATCGAATATTCAGATTTAGATTCTGCAACTTCAAATTGGACATATCCATATGGGAAAAATCCAAAAGGATATTTTACATATACCAAATCCGGGATTGTTAATATTAATATTTCTACTGATACACCTTTGAAATTTTCAGAAGATTCTGCCAAAAAATATCATATTAATTTATTGAATTGGGTAGACCATTTTGCATTAGGATATTTTGGAACATACACAGTTGATTTCAATAAATCTATCGTGACACATCACGTTAAAGGTGGCTCTTTACCTTGGTATATTGACACTGACCAACCACGGCAATTTATTTTAAAAGGTGACACTTTAATCATTGGAGATAGTAAAACTTGGAAACGGATTCTTATAAAAACAGACTAATGAATGTCAATGTCCTGCCTAAAACAACAGGTTTGCAAAATTGCGGGCAGATTGCATTATGCGACTTCATCACTGTTTACTAAATTTAGTGCTGGCTGCCAAGTTCTTGCAAGTAAAATCGCAATTAACTAAGTTTATACGGGCAGACAAGTTTTTGCTTTCTATGCCATTACAACACAAATTCGCCAATCTTTATGGGCAAGGCTAAAAGACCGAACAAAACGACAAATAGACTAATATTTTTTAGCTCTCTTTCCTTTTCACTCTTTACCGCAGACAAAACAATTCAAAATATATTTGCGTAGTCAAATGACTTCTCTTATGTTTGTAGTCAAATGACTTCATAATGAACTTAAGACGAGACGTTTTCCAAGCAATAGCTGACCCAACACGAAGGGCAATTTTGCTATTGATTACTTCACAAGCAATGACGGCAGGTGCAATCGCTTCAAACTTTGACTCGGCAAGACCAACCATTTCAAAACACTTGCAAATTCTTACGGAGTGCGAACTGCTTCAACAAGCACAAAAAGGCAGAGAAATCTATTACTATTTAAACGCAAAAAAAATGAAAGAAGTGGCAGAATTTATTGAGCCGTTTCGCAAAATTTGGGACGACAGGTTTAATAACTTGGAAGCTGTGATGAAAAAATATAAAAACAATAACCAATGAGACAAAAAACAAAAGTCGATGCAGTAGATGGCAAACAAGAAATCATAATCACAAGAGAATTTGATTTGTCTTTAGAATTACTTTTTAAGGCTTATGAAGAACCCGAACTTTTTGAGCAATGGATGGGAACGAAAGTTCTGAAAATGGAAAACAGAAAACACGGCTCTTATGCTTTTGAAACATCCTACAATGGAAAAGTAGTGTTTAGTGCAAACGGTACAATACACGAATTTATTCCTAACCAAAAAATCACCCGAACTTTTGAAATGGAAAATACACCGTTTCCTATTCAACTTGAATATTTGGAATTTAGAAAACTTTCGGATGAAAGGAGCAAACTTACAATGCATATTGTGTTTAAATCTGAAGATTTCCGAAATCAATTGATGCAAATGCCTTTTGCGCAAGGTCTCAATATGGCACACGATAAGTTACAAGAAATCATAGACAATTTAAAATAACTAATTATGACAAAAAGAGACAAAATTATTTATTGGATTGCTACCTTATTTTTATCATTTGGAATGGTAGCAGGTGGCATACAACAAATATTTCAAATAGGCGGATATAATGAAATAGTTACTAGCCTTGGCTACCCACTTTATCTTTTAAGCATTCTTGGTATCTGGAAAATTTTAGGTGTTATCGCTATCCTTATTCCTAGGCTTCCTCTATTAAAAGAATGGGCTTATGCGGGCTTCTTCTTTGCTATGTCAGGAGCTTTTGTTTCACATATAGTAGTTGGGCAAGCTTTTGTAGAAATTGTTCCTTCATTAATATTAATGATAGCAATTTTAATATCTTGGTCTTTCAGACCTTCTAATAGAAAAATCAATTTTAATAAATCTATCTAAAACCTTAAAACTGATGATAAGTTTAACAATAGAAGAAGGTGTTGTACACCTTGTGCCAGAGGATATAAAAGTTGTTCTAGTTGCTAATCCTACCTTATTAGAAAAATGGAATAAACTTACGCCACTTGCTCGTAATGAATGGATTTGTTGGACGACAATTGTTAAGCAGGAAGAAACTCGGAAAAAACATATCCAACGATTAAGGGAAGACATAATTGAAGGTAAAAAACGTCCGTGTTGCTGGCCAGGTTGCCCTCATCGTAGAAAGTCAGCTAAAAAGTGGTTCAAAAATTTAGATAAATAATTAAAAAAGTGGTTGAATGAATAAGAAAGCCCAGCCCATAACAGCAAATTTGTACAAAAATGGCTGACGGTGGTTTATGTTAATTGATCAATTATTTATTTAATTTAGTGTGGTGCGACAATGGTTCTGCAAGTAATGCCATTTTTGCACAAATTCGCCAAACGTTAGCGGTCATTGTAGCGACAGTGCTAACAGAAGATGCCCATAACAAAACCAAATTAAACCGACCAGTAAATCACCCATCAAAAGAAGATTGCAATAAAATCTTGAAAAAATTTGCGTAACCCAAAAGTTACACATACATTTGCGTAACTAAACAGTTACATATCATGAACAAAAGTATCAGACATCATTTTTTTTATTCTCACCCAATTGATGTACTATGGGAATATCTGACTAAACCAGAACTTCTTTCACTGTGGCTAATGCCCAACGACTTTGAACTAAAACTTGGGTACG
>JACMOI010000032.1 GCA_014378105.1 Pseudopedobacter sp. | reverse complement strand
ACCTTTTCTATCTTCATAATCTTTACCTGCATATTTTTCTATCTGCGAAAGCAAAACTTCATATGTAGCTTTAATATCTGCTTCTGCAGAGTGTGCATTGATGATATCTTTACCGCAATAGAATTTATAAGCCGCTTTTAAGGTGCGTTGTTCCATTTGATGAAAGATGTTTTGAACATCTACAAATTTTCGGTTATCAATATCAAAGTTGATTCCAACCCGAAGAAATTCTTCCATCAACATTGGGATATCAAACTTATTGGAGTTGTATCCTGCTAAATCAGCATCCCCTAAGAAATCAATAATCTCTTTGGCTACTTCTTTAAATTTTGGTGCATCCTTTATATCCTCATCATAAATACCATGGATTAAAGACGTCTCTAAAGGAATTGGAATGATTGGATTTATTTTCAGAGTCTTTACTTCTTCACTTCCATCTGGCATGGCCTTAAGTATTGATATTTCTACTATTCTGTCAGAAGCTACATTTATTCCTGTGGCTTCTAAATCAAAAAATGCCAGTGGTCGCTTTAAATTTAATTTCATTTATTTATGTGATATGAGTCCCGATTACAATCGGAATGAACTATTGGGATTTTAATTAATTAACTAAATATTATTATTCCAAGAATGATGCCTACAATCATGATGACATATAACATGATTTCGTTACCTGCAAATTGCTTGTATTTGCTCCAAAATGAATAGTTAGTTTTATTTTTAGACATTCTTTACCTAATTTTTCATTGATGAAGGTCGTTATTTTTTAGGAAGGATGAAAGTATTATAAAGATAAATCTATTTAATCACATCATACTCTGGGACTTTTTGGTTTGATAATAAAGCCTTCATTACGTTTTTTACATACGATATTTTATCTTTTTTCTTATTCTCCATATCGTTGTCTATAGGACCAGAATATTTTAAAAACCAATCTTTACCTTCTCTTTTTAAGACAAAAACTTCGGGTGTGTATCTCACTCCGTAAGCGTATGCAATTTTTTGATCAAAATCTTGAAGATATGGGAAATCGTATTTTTCTTTCTTTGCATTTTTGATCATCTCCTCGGTAGTCTCCTCTTTTGCATAGGTAGGATTGCTTGGGTTGATCGTAATTAACTGATAACCTTTTGCAGCATAATCCTTTTGAAATGCTTTAATTCTTTCGCAGTAAAGAATGCAATGGTAGCAACCGTTAGTCATGAAAACCACAATGACTCCTTTCTTATTTTTATAATCCTCTAAACTAACCTGAGATTTTTCGCCTTCAACCACATTATGAAGGCTAAACCCCATTACCTTTTGACCTAATTTTAAGGTATCCGTTGTACTCCCTTTGGCTATATAACTAACGATTACAAGAATCAGCACAAACCAAGGAACTTTCAAAAACTTATTATTTAGCATCTTTCTATTTTATTGAACATTCAATTATTTTTGTTGAAGTGATTTAAGGCGTTTTATAAGTCAAAAATCATCGACTAATTTCAGTGTATTTTGATTTATGATTTGAGCTATTTTCATGATTAATATCCTTAATTTAATTATTCGATAAATATACTTTTTCTAATTCTTCGTAACTAAATTCCTGCTCGTAAAATTTTCGCAAGTATTTTTTCTTATTGATGATGAGCGTTGCTGGTAATGAGCCAGACCAATCTTTACTTACCCGATTAATATATTTCTGTTCTGATTTCTCATTTAGTAAGAATACTTCCGATTTTAGCTTATTATGTTTCACAAATGGCGTCACTACTTTTTCTAATTTCGATTTAAAATCAGCACTCATTAAAATCACTTTTAAAGGTTGATTTTTATAATTAGCATTCAACTTTTCGAAGTTAGGCAATTCCTTCAGACAAGGAGCACACCATGTTGCCCAAAAATTAACCACATAAACGGTATCTTTTCCTTGTTCGACTCTTTTATCCAATTGGTCTAAACTCATTAAATTAACTTGAGCAAATGACACTTTAACAGCCAAAAGAAAGAAAAAAAGCAAACGATATTTATTCATTATTTAGTAATTCGTATTTTATTGAACGCTTCCTCCTCGAGAAAAATATTTGTAAGTGTAAGGGTTTTTCAATTTTTCTATCATTACCCCTCTTCTTGTACTGGCATGCACATAATAGCCATTTTGCAAATATACTCCCACATGGCTAAATTGCTTTCCATCAAAATCAAAAAAAACTAAATCACCTTCTTTTAGTTGATTTTCAAACTTTCTTTTAATAATTTCTACTTGTTGTGAAGTAGATCGTGGAATCTGTTTCTGATAAACATCCTGATAAAGTAGATAAACTAAGCCTGAACAGTCTACACCTCGCTTATCTAAGCCTCCGTATGCATATTTCGCACCTTCCCAATCGTCAATAAATTCATATAATCTGCCATTTTTTATGGCGCCTTTGGAGACCTCCATTTCTTCGGCGTATTTAGCAGCTATCTTATTTGAAGGCTTTTCTAATTCAACTTTATGAGATTTTACAAGCTGCTTTTTTGATTTACAGGAAGTGAACGAGAGACTAATTAGTAGAATTGAGTAAAAGGTATAGCGTATAGAGAATAGAAATTTATCCATTTTTACGATTTTTTCAACACTTTTTGAATTTCATCTAGTTTCATTAACGCTTCAATAGGTGTTAGCGTATTAACATCTAAGTTATTTAAAACATCTCTGATTTTTATTAAAACGGGATCATCTATAGAAAACATTTGTAGTTGAACGGGCTGTTTTTGCATTTTCATAAGGCTTGCTTTCACATGTTCGCCACCTGTTCTTTCATTCTCTAAACGCAACAAGATTTCATTTGCTCGCTTTAAAACTGCAGTAGGCATTCCTGCCATTTTAGCCACATGAATTCCGAAGCTATGTTCACTCCCACCTGGAACCAATTTTCTTAAAAAGATGACTTTATTACCTGCTTCTTTAACCGAAACATTGAAGTTTTTTATGCGATTAAAAGAATTGCTCAACTCGTTTAACTCGTGGTAATGCGTTGCAAATAGCGTTTTGGCTTTCGCCGAAGGATGATGATGTAAATATTCGGCTATTGCCCATGCAATTGAAATTCCATCATAAGTAGATGTTCCACGGCCTATTTCATCCAATAAAATCAAACTTCGATCTGATAAATTATTTAGGATACTAGCCGTCTCGTTCATTTCTACCATAAAGGTTGATTCGCCCGATGATAGATTATCAGAGGCTCCTACTCTGGTAAATATTTTATCAACGATACCGATGGTGGCTTCTTTTGCCGGAACAAAACTTCCCATTTGTGCCATCAAAACAATCAAACCGGTTTGTCGTAGCAAAGCTGATTTACCTGCCATGTTTGGACCAGTAATGATAATGATTTGCTGAGAATCATTATCCAGATAAACGCTATTGGTAATGTATTCTTCACCCAAAGGCAAATTTTGCTCAATCACTGGATGACGACCACCCTTAATATCCAACGACTTTTCTGAATTTACATTAGGTTTTATGTAATGATTTTTCTTCGCCGTTTCAGCAAAACATAACAAAACATCTAATTGAGCTATTAAATATGCGTTTAGCTGGATAGGTTTGATAAATTCGGCAATACTTGCTACCAGATCAGTAAATAATCTGGTTTCAATTGCTAATATTTTTTCCTCGGCGCCTAAAATCTGATCTTCATATTCCTTAAGTTCTGGTGTAATGTATCTCTCGGCGTTTACCAAGGTTTGTTTACGAATCCATTCCTGAGGAACTTTATCTTTATGTGTATTGGAAACCTCTAAATAGTAACCGAAAACATTATTAAAAGCTATTTTCAAAGAAGTAATTCCAGTTTCTTGGGCCTCTCGTTTTTGCAATTCTAGCAAATAATCTTTGCCACCAAAAGCAATTTTTCTGAGGTGATCCAAATCTGCATTAAGACCATCGGCCATTACTTTTCCTTTGTTCAGTTGTACTGGAGGATCTGTATGTAATTGGTTTTCGATTTTTTCACGAATAGAAGTGCACAAATTCATTTGTTCTCCCAAACGTTTTACCGCTTCTTGTGGAATTTCCTCACAAATATTTTTTATTTCGGCAATTGCCGATAAAGCTCTTTTTAATTGAATAATTTCTCGTGGATTGGTCTTTTGCAAACCAATCTTTGAAATTAAACGCTCCAAATCCCCAACCTGACGAATATATCCCTGAAGTTTGTTTCGTAAATCCTCTTGTTGATAAAAAAATTGGACAACAGCCAACCGCTCCTGAATACGTTTCTCATTTTTCAAAGGCATTACCATCCATTTGCGTAACATCCTTGCTCCCATGGCACAAGAAGTATGGTCTAAAACATCTATTAATGTTTTTGCATTTTCGTTATTAGCGTCAATCAATTCTAGGTTTCTGATGGTAAACCTATCCAACCACATGTAACGGTCTTCCTCAATTCTCGAAATATTACTGATGTGCTGTAACTGTCGATGTTCGGTTTCTCCCAAATAGTGTAGCGAAACCCCTGCAGCAACAATTCCTAAATTCAAACGCTCAATCCCAAAACCTTTTAAAGATTTCACTTCGAAATGCTTCAATAAAGTTTCCTGAGCATAATCAGCGGTAAAAGCCCAATCATCTAAAGTGTAGGTGTAAAAACTCTCACCAAAATGCTCTGTAAATTCCTTTGCTTTTGATTTCGAGAAAATTACCTCACTAGGTTTAAAGCTTTGTAAAAGCTTATCTATATATTCTGCATTTCCTTGGGCCACCAAAAACTCTCCGGTAGAAATATCCAAAAAGGAAATACCAATGGTTTGCTTTTCGAAATGTAAAGTCGCTAAGTAGTTATTCGATTTTTGTTGAACGATATTATCACTATAAGCCACACCAGGCGTTACCAATTCTGTCACCCCACGTTTCACAATTCCTTTAACCGATTTTGGATCTTCTAATTGATCACAAATGGCTACACGTTGCCCTGCCCTCACTAATTTGGGCAAATAAGTTTCGATAGAATGGTGTGGAAAACCTGCCAACTCGATATGCGAAGCAGAGCCATTTGCTCTTTTGGTCAGTACAATCCCTAAGATCTGTGAAGCCTTTATAGCGTCTTCACCAAAAGTCTCGTAGAAATCTCCAACCCTAAATAACAATAAAGCACCAGGATATTTTACCTTAATCTGGTTATACTGAGTCATTAAAGGAGTTTCTGAACTGTTACTTTTAGCCAAGATCTTGTGATTTCATGAAATGCAAAGTTAAAAATTAAAGCAAGCGATTGTGATTTGTTGAAAATTTGAGGATTGTGGATTCATTCTTGCTTCTTTATTTTCAATAAAAACAAATGCAAAAACTCTTTTAAGGATATTCTGGTTTTCGTTATAGTTCAAAGGTAAAAAAGCTTGCTACAATTTCGAGTCGCCAATATCTGTTTAACGTAGAATTTTGTAAAAAACTCATGAAAAATCCTGAGTAATTTATTTAAATTCGCAACCAAAATTTTAAACCTTTCCAATGAGAAAAGCTATTTTAAATTTAGGCCTTTTAGCCTTCATCACCGTTTCGGCTTGTAATTCAACTGCATCAAAAACTACTTCTTCGGAAGATAAATCCGATACATTAATCAAATCTCCTTCGGCACAAACTCAGGTAGAAAGTTTGCAGCCAACTAGCCATAATGGAAAGAAAATCGCGAATGCAGCAACCATCTTAGCTCGCAAACAAGTACCTATTTTATGTTACCATCAAATTAGAGATTGGAGAAGTAAGGACTCGCAATCTGCTAAAGATTATATTATTCCGGTAAAAACTTTTAAAGAGCATATTAAAATGTTAGCTGATAGTGGCTACCACAGCATACAACCAGACCAATTGTATAATTATTTAGCTTATGGTGATCAGCTTCCAGAAAAACCGGTGATGATAACTTTTGATGATACGGATTATGACCAATTTGAGGTTGGTGCAAAAGAATTGGATAAATATGGTTTTAAAGGTGTTTATTTTATCATGACAGTTTCTATTGGTAAAAATGGGAAGTACCGTTATATGAGTAAGCAAGATATTAAAGAACTTTCGGATAAAGGCAATACTATTGGTAGTCATACCTATGACCATCAAAACGTAAAAAAATTAGTTGGCGATGATTGGATGAAACAAATTGATAAACCCACAAAAGTACTAGAGGAAATCACTGGTAAAAATATAGACCATTTTGCTTACCCTTTTGGTTTATGGAATAAGGAAGCTATCCCAGAGTTAAAGAAAAGAGGGTTTAAAGATGCTTATATTTTATCTACTTCTAGGGATGAAAAAGATCCACTTTACACCATAAGAAGAATTATTGCTAGCGGTTTTTGGAGTGCTAAAACGCTACATAATAGTATGACAAATAGTTTCTCCGAGAAAAGGAATTAAGGATTTGATTTTAAGATTTGATAATCATATAATTAGCAGATAAGTTTTTAGGTATTATAAATTATTGTTAAATAGAAAAAGGGAAACCTTGCGGAATCCCTCTTTTTGATTTTATATTTAATAACTATTTTACAGCACCTGGTTTATCATAAGATAATACCTGAGGATCAAAGCTAGACCAACCAGCAGTCCAATCTGTTGTACCAAAAGCACCTCTATAGTTTACTTTTTCAAAAAAAGCATCATTAGCTATTTTTGCATCAGTGAATAAAGCACCACTTGCAGCCAGAGATCCTGTAACTGGAAGAAAATTTGGAACACCTGCATCAGCGAATCCAGTTGCTAATTTTGTTGGTGCAATGAATAAGTCAGTTCCAATCATGGTATTGAATGTATTAGACGCTCTTAAAGTAGTTTCATAATCTGCTTTATTTTGTCCTTTCACATCATTAGTTGCATTTTTAATATATCCAACAACATTATTTTTAAACACTAAGCGACCTTGTACATAATTTATAGAAGTTGCTTTAGGTGTAGCTACAGTTCCGTCGTCGAAATAAATCCCGTCGGTATAACCAACAAATACAGAATTGAATGTGCTTAAAGCTGAATTTCTACGGATTTGCGCTGCATGTTGATAGTTAGCATTAACGTTTTTCACACCTGAACCTCCAGCCCATGGACCTATCATGGTCATGTTTGAAAAAATTGCAGTAGTTTTAGGAGTTTTATCGCTTCCACTTCCATCGTTATCTGATTCAAAACCATTTGACCCTGAAACGTCAGCAATTGTAGGATATCTTTGACCCACACAAAATTGTAATTTACCAGCGAATCCAAAATCTGTATCGAAATCATCATCTAAGCCTCCAATAGCCATTAAGTGTTTACAACCTACTGTTCCACCGAACCATTCATAAGAGTCATCACCAGAACGATAAACTTGTATATAGTCAATAGTAGTACCTGAACCTACACCTCCAAAAGTTAAACCGTTAATTTCATTATCTGGAGTTAATGGCACACCTGCAAACTCAATTCTTACATACTTCATCGTACCAGAATTATCTGCTGGGTCTGTACCACCATACAAGGCATT
>JACMOI010000031.1 GCA_014378105.1 Pseudopedobacter sp. | reverse complement strand
TACTCAGGTTCTATTTACCAAATTTTGTATTAGGGGGTAAAATCATATTTCCTAACGAAAGCAGCACAAAAAATCCGATATTCGAATTAGGTTTAAATTTTAGTCTTTAAATTATGAGTTTTAAAACAATCATCATCATTATACTTTCGGTATTAATTACCATCATATTTATGCAGAATACCGATGAAGTTTTTTTTACCATTCTTTGGAAGCAATTTTCAGTATCAAAACTATTAATGATGGCAATAGTTACTGTTTTCGGCTTCATTATTGGCGTCATTGTAGCTCGCCCAAAGAAGAAAAAGGAAACAATCACAGCTTCAAAAGAAGTGCCTTTTGAAGTTAATCAAAGCAATAATGATGAAACAGACTACATCAGCATGAAAAAGCCAAACGCATTAACTGATGAAGACAAAGATTATATCAATTAAA
This sequence comes from Pseudopedobacter sp., assembly GCA_014378105.1. Taxonomy (GTDB): domain Bacteria; phylum Bacteroidota; class Bacteroidia; order Sphingobacteriales; family Sphingobacteriaceae; genus Pseudopedobacter. Next base: position 14,224 of record JACMOI010000031.1, on the reverse strand, counting down.
ATATTAGGATGTTCTCAAATTACTAGTTAAAACAAACACTTTGAGCTATTTTCTTCCTGCACTCTTTTATAAATTGGTCACAGACAGGTAGTTGCTCTAAGCTTCAGTGCTAAAAATAATCGTAAAATCATTAAATAAAAAATGGAAAAAGCAAAAATCACTTTTATAGGAATAGGAAATATGGGTATCGGTATGGCTCAAAATTTATTGAATGCTGGATATCAATTAAACGTTTATAACCGTACAAAAAATAAAGCAGAAGCTTTGAATGGAGATTTTCAAGTTTTTGACCAACCTGAAAAAGCCGCTGAAAACCAAGACATCATCATCACCATGTTGTCTGATGATGACGCTTTATATGAAGCAGTAAATGGCGAGAATGGTTTTCTATCCCGAATGAAAAAAGATGCCATCCACATCAGTATGAGTACTATTTCTCCTGATACTTCAAGAGATCTGTACAAAACACATCAAGCTCAAGGTTCTCATTACTTAACTGCTCCGGTTTTTGGTCGCCCAAATGCAGCGGCAGAAGCTAAGCTATTTATATGTACTTCTGGAGACAAAGAAACCAAAGAAAAAGTAAAAGACATCATTAATTTGATGGGTCAGGGGATTTATGATTTTGGAGAAGATCCTGGTGCTGCCAACGTAGTAAAGTTAGCTGGTAATTTCATGATTATGGCTTCTATGGAAACCATGGCAGAAGCGTTTACTTTAGCAGAAAAACAAGGATTAGACAGAGAACAAGTTGCAGACTTTTTTGGAAACACTGTTTTTAACGCTCCAATCTATAAAAATTACGGAACGCTCATCGCTAAAAAGCAATATCAACCAGTGGGATTTAAAGCTAAATTAGGTTTCAAAGATGCCAGATTAGCTAGCAAAATGGCTTTAGATGCAGAAATGCCAGCACCTTTATTGAGCTTAGTTTACAATCGTTTATTGAGTTCTTTGGCTAACGGGAAAGGTGATGATGATTGGGTGGAAGGAATTGCTGGAGGTGTTTCTAATGATGCTGGAATATAAATTATGTTGATTTATTCAGGTTTAGCTGTTGCCCTCATTGCTTTTTTTGTTCTTACATTTTTTAACTCTTTAGTTTTTGGTGCCGAACCAAATTTAGATGACTTAAAAGATGCTAAAAATTTCAAAGAAGGTGTTTTTTATAATCAGTCTGAAACTGAAATGATGTCGCCTGATGGGTCATTCTTTAAAATTTTAAAAGAATGGATGAATAAATCAAAAGATAATATTCCAAAAAGTGTTATCCCAGTTGTAAAAACAGATTTAAAGAATTTTAAATCTGACGAACCTGTAATTATTTGGTTTGGTCATTCTTCTTACCTCCTATTTATTGATGGAAAGAAGATTTTAGTAGATCCAGTATTTTATAGAGCCTCACCTATTCCAATTTTTGGAAAAAGTTTTCCGATGAGTTACGATTACAAACCAGAAGATCTTCCCGAAATTGATATCCTCTTAATAAGTCATGATCATTATGATCATTTAGATTATAAAACGATAAAAGAATTATTACCTAAAGTAAAGCATATTTTAACTTCAGCTGGTGTCGATGCTCATTTCAAATTATGGGGTACTAAAGCAGATCAAATAATTAGCTTAAAATGGAATGATATAGTTGAATTAGAAGGATTTCAATTTACTGCTTTAACTGCTAGGCATTTTTCGGGAAGAAAATTTAAAAGAGCAAATACACTTTGGAGTTCTTTTGATTTAAAAACACCAAATTATCATTTGTATTTAGGTGGTGACTCTGGCTTCGATACTCATTTCGAAAAAATCGGAAAAGAGTTCGGTCCTTTTGACTTGGCTATTTTAGAATGCGGACAGTATGGCAAATATTGGCCAAAGATTCATATGCTTCCGGAGGAAGTCTTCAAAGCAGCGCTTCAATTAAATACAAAAGTATTGTTTCCTATTCATTGGGGTAAATTCGCATTGTCTACACATCCCTGGAAAGAGCCCATTGAAAGGTTATTTGAAAAAGCTGATGGAGAAGATTTGCCTATCTTAACTCCCAAAATTGGTGAACCTTTATATTTCACTAAAAATACCACTTTTGAAAAATGGTGGCGAAAAGTTTAAGAAAGAGGAAGATTCAAAAACTATATTAAATGGACATTTACACCTGTATAGCAAAAAGACGAGATACCAGACATTTCACTAATGAACCTGTTCCAGAGGAAATTCTTAATAAAGCAATAATGGCTGCCCACCATGGACCTTCTGTTGGATTAACCGAACCTTGGCGTTTTGTGAGAGTAAAATCCGAGGAAAAAAGAGAACAGATTAAAAATCTATTTTTAAAGGCTACAAAAAAAGCAGAAGAAAGCATCTCTGAAACTAAAATAAAGAAAAAATATAAGAATTTAAAGTTAGAAGCTATACTAGATGCTCCTATCGGATTAGCTATATTTTGTGATCATAGTGTTTTAGACAATTTCACTATCGGTACTATTGGCAATGCAAATACTTTAGAATGGAGTTGTGCTTGCGCCATTCAAAATATGTGGCTTTCCTTAACGGCAGAAGGTTACGGAGCGGGCTGGGTTTCTATTATGGATTATAAAGCTTTCGCCGATATTTTGGATATCCCTAAAAACTGGAAACCTTTAGGTTATTTTTGTATTGGTAAGCCCGCTACAGATTATGATGGAAAACCTATGTTGCATAATGAAAGTTGGAAAAAAAGATCTCAAAAACCTATAATTATTGAAGTTTAAGCTACCTCAACTAAAGATTTTCAAATAAACCACCTGTTAACCAAAGCGATTTTATTTGTACTTTATTTAGCTTAGCCTCTACCAAAAATAATTTTTCTTGAACTTCAATTAGCTTTGTCTCTCTGGAATTGATTAGAAATAACGAACTATCCCCAAATTTAAATTTAGTTTCCTCCCCTTTTAATAGCGCTTCGCTGTTACTTAAAGTAGTTTTTAATATATTCAATTGATTTTGAAGGGTAGTGACTTCGGCAATATTTTGCTTCATTTTAATGTCAAGTTCATTTCTCATTAAATCCCTATCCAATTCAACTTGTCTGATTTTAATTTTTGCTTCAGCAATATCACCTCTCGCTTTTGAAAACGTTAAAGGAATAGCAAAACTCACATTTACTTTATTGTTTTGATTCCAGTAAGTAGAGTTGATATTTCTAAAAGGTGTTCTTCCTTGATTTAATAAGCCCAAACCAATATTTAATTCAGGTTTAAGGCTTTCCGCTTTTAGTCTTCTTTCAATATTTAAGTCTTTGATTTTAAAATCATAGCTTAATAATTTAGGATTACTTTTGATATCATTTGAGGTTAAAATAGCTAAAATTCCTTCATCTTGAGGTTTAATATTTAATGCATCTGCATCAACAGGAGTTGAGTTTTCTAACCATAAAAAAGTACTTAGCCCATACTCAGCTTGTTTTAATTCTAGTTGAGCTTGTTGGAAAGAAATTTCTCTTTGCTGAACTTGTAATTGAGCTTCAATTGTATCTATAGCTGGTTTGTCTCCATTAAAAAAACCAGATTTAACCGCGTCAAACCTAACCTTTGATAAATTTAAAGCATTTTGAAAAATCTTAAGATTAGCTGACTTATTTTGCCAGTTGATGTAACTATCCCCTGCTTCATAGAATAAATCATTCAAAATTCTAACTTGCTCATTAGCACTGGCATCCTCAAAAATCTGAGCTTGCTTAAATGCAGCTCTTCTACTATCCATCAATAAGCCTTTTCCCAATTGAAAATTAATACCTGCATAAGACAGTCCTTCTTTTGGTAATTTGTTTTCTGGATTAAGAAAGGCTCCTTCAGCTTCAGAATAGGAACCTTTAAGTTCAATTCCATACCAAAGTGGTAATTTTAATTGAGGTGTTAGAAATGAATAGTATTCAGTTCCATTGTAAATTTTTCGATCAAAATCCGCTTCTAATTTAGGATCAAAACCACCCCAAGCTTGCCTTTTTTTAGCTTTTGCTAGATCAACTAATAATTTTGCTTTTACAGTTAAAGGGTGATACTGCTTAATAATCTCTACAAAAGAATTCCAAGTCAAAGTATCAGTTACTTCCTGGGCAAAAACATTTGAAACAGAAAACAAAAGAATTACAAAAAAGACAAGCCTACTTTTTTTCATCTTTTGTCTTTTTATCGTTTTGTTTTTGATCTGTTTGTTGATAATATTCTGGAGGGAAACCATTTAACTGTCTCCACAGCTCATATATTAAAGGAACATCTTTTAACAATGCAATACTTTTTGTACCAGATCCGTATCTCAGTTCCTTAGGCCATATTCTTTTGTTATCGGGTATAACCCAAATTCTAAACTTACCATTTGGATTAATATAAGGATCTATTGCTGTAACTTTCCCACCAAAAACACCATACGAAGCTTGAGGCCAGCCAGAAAATACGACCGCAGGAAAACCATCGAATTGTATTTGAACTTTTTGTCCAATTGATATCAAAGGAATATCCACTGGTTCAATAAACATTTCTACTGCTGCATCAAAATTATCAGGAACTAACTGTAATAACATTTCACCTTCTTTTACCGTTTCCCCAATACCTGATTTTGCTGTTCTAATCACTTGACCAGCTTGTGGAGCCACAATAACATAAAAAGATTGGCGCTGTTTATAATTTTCAAATTGGTTTTTCAACTTTGCAATTTCACCAGTTGTTGATGATACCTGGGACATTGCACTAAATCTATCTCCATCAGTTTTAGATATTTTCTCAGTATATTCTTGTTCAACGCCTAAAAGCTCTAATTTTATATTCAGTAACTCGTTTTTACTACTATAAAATTTATTTTCGGTACTTATTTTCTTTGATTGAGCATCTTGTAAATATTGTTGTTTTTGCTCCAAATCAGTTAAAGATTTTAATCCTTCATCAAAAAGTTTCTTTTGTCGATTTAATTGCTCCGTTGAAATTCTGAATTGATTTTGAGCAGCAACAAACGACACACTATCTGATTGAACTTGTAAATTATACTGCTTCAACTTATTTCTTAATTGATCTAATTTAAAATCCAAACCACTTGTTAAAGCCTTTTGCTGCTCATTTGCAGTATTTGCTTTTCTTTTGTAGAAGTCTATTGCTTCGCTTTTTGCATTAATTTGGTCATCTACTCTTTCTAATAAGTTTTCATCTAAGTAATCTTCTTTAACTTCACTAATTTTTAAAATGGTGTCTCCTTTATTAACTTTTTGTCCGTCTTGGATATACCATTTAGCAATTCTTCCTGATATAATACTGTTAATTTGTTGTGGTCTTTGATCAGGATTTAAAGAAGCCACGTTTCCTTTTGATTGAATATTTTGCGTCCAAGGAAGAAAAAGAATGCACAATAAACCAGCTAACCCTATCAAGAAGTTACGCAGCAAATGACGTGATGATCTTTGTCTGATTACCCTCTTAAAAGAATCAAATTGCATCAATTTATCAATGTTTGTTTTACGCTCTAAAAACATCTTAATTAATTTGAGATAAATACCCGTTCTCCATCATCAAAACTTTATTGCACTTTTTAGCAAAATCTTCATCATCACTAATGGCTATCAGCGTAAATCCATTATTCTTATCAGTTAAAAGATCTATAATTCTAGATTTTGTTTTTGGCTCTAATCCCATCCAGCCATCTTCCATTAACAACAATTTAGGCTTTTTATATAAGCACCTGGCCAATAGCACTTTTTGTGCAATATTATAGGATAACTTTTTCCCTTGAGGATCTAAAGGCAAATCATAACCTTCCTTTTTCGAAAAAATAAAATCAGAAAGTCCAAGTATATCACAAATTTTATTTAGCTCCTCGTAGTTGACTTCGTTTTCTCCAAGGGTTATATTTTGTAATAATGTACCATTAAACAACTCATCTTCATCTAAAAAAACAGAAACTTGGTGATGGAATAAGTCTTGTGAAATATTTACAAAAGGAATGTCATTAAAGGCGATGCTCCCTTCGAAATCAGGCCACATCCCTGTTAAAACTTTAAGTAATGTAGATTTACCTGAACCTTCTAAACCACGTAAACATATTTTATCACCAGCCACTACTTGAAGATTTAGGTTTTTAAGAATAAGTTTTTCGTTATTGAATTTAAAGTTTAGATTTCTGATTTTTATATCAAGCCCAGCTGGATTAACTGTTAAGGTATTTTCACTATGGAAGTCCTTATCCTGTGGCTTATCTAAAACTTTATTGATTTTATCTAAAGAGGTTAAAACATCATATACCACTTCGAGACTTACAATTAGCTTCTCAATCGCACTTATGATAGATAAAATAATAATTTCAGAAGCAATGAACTGTCCTAAGTTAATTTGCTGGTTTACAAATAAAACAGCTCCAATGATTAACATTGCCGCTGTGATTAAAACTTTAAAGGCAATGATGATACGATATTGAAACACCAAAACCGAAAAGTGATCATTCCGAGCTTTTAAGTACCCGTCTACCAATTTATCCGTATTTTTTAGGTGTAAATCAGTATGCTGATAAAACTTAAAAGTTTTAATACTCCTACTAATTTCTTCTAGCCAGTGGGCAACATCATACTTATAATCCGACTCTTTAATACTGGTTGCAAACCCCTTTGGACTGGTGAGATAAAATATTAAGAGTACAATTGCTACTAAAAATATACCGAAAACAATAAATACAGGGTGATAAAAACTTAATAGAAGCAAACCGAAAAATATTTGGATGGAAGCTGCAGGAAAGTCAATCATCAATTTTGAAAGCCCTTTCTGTAAACTAGCGGTATCAAAAAATCGATTTACTAACTCCGGAAGATAGAAATTATCAATACTTGGCAAACTTAATTTGGGAATTCGATATGCATATGCAAAGGTTAATCTGGCAAAAACTCTTTGCTGAATTCGCTCTGTAATACGCATTTGTTTCACTTGCAAAACACCACTCAATAATACTCCAAGAATCACTACAATAATTAAAACAACCAACGAAGTGCTAATGGTTACCCCAAACAACAAATTGATAATGGCTTGGATGCCCAAAGGCAAAGACAACACAATGATTCCACTCAATATAGCATAGATATACAAATTTTGTATTTCTCGTTTCTCTAAATTGATTAATTGGAATAATTTTATTAATGCGGACCTTAAGGAAGGTTGTGCTGCCATTACAATTTAATTTATAATACAAATAAAGTGAAAAACTCTCTAAATTAATAGTATTACTATTATAAAAGATAGTAAATGATTATTTAATGACATTTTTACTATCTTTGAGATTAATCTTGTAAAGTCATGAACTGGGAGCTACATCCAAAAATGAATGAGAAACTTTACCTCAGAAATCCTGAACAAAGTGAAATTGGAAAAAATATTATTAAAAAAAGCGTCTATTTAATTAGAAAATTAGGATTTGAAGCTTTCACGTTTAAAAAACTTGCTGATGAAATTCCGACTACCGAAGCTACAGTTTACAGATATTTTGAAAACAAACAATGTTTATTGAGCTATGTGGTAGCTTGGTATTGGCATTGGTTAGATTATCAGGTAATGTTTAAAACAAATAATATAAAGAGCCCGGCAGAAAAAATTAAAGTAATTAATCAGATTTTAACTTGGCAAATGGATGAGGAACATACGGTGATTGATGATATTAGTTTAGAAGATTTACATCAAATTATTATTTACGAATCATCTAAAGTTTATTTAACTAAGCATGTGAAAGAAGATAATCAGTACCAACTTTTTAAACCTTATAAAAATTTATGCGCTCGTATAAGTAATATATTTAAAGATTTTAATCCTGATTATCCATACACCAGATCGCTGGCAAGTACAATCATTGAAATGGCTCATTTTCAGGATTTTTTTATGACTCACTTACCAGCCCTAACAGATTTTGCAGAAACTAAAAGTCTCAAAAACGTAAATGATTTTTTGAATTCCTTGGTCTTTTCTGCATTAGAAGAAAAAGTTAACGCCACCTCTAATTAAAATCCCCAAACCAAGAGAATTTTTCCTTAATAATCTGTTCCTTATTAGATTTTAAAAATTCTAAATAAGCACTAGCCGCTGGTGAATGATTCTTGCTTTTTAACCAAATTAAATTCCATTCACTTTCTATCGGAAATCCTTTTACGGGAATAATTTGTAGTACTTTATTCTTTAATTCGTTCTTAATTCCAATAATTGGCATTATCGAAAATCCTAAACCTGCTATTACTGCTTGTTTTACAGCTTCATTGGTTGAAAGTTCCATTTTCTTTTTAATAAGCAAGCCATGTGCGTTGATAAATTGTTCCATAGTTTGTCGTGTTCCAGAGCCTTGTTCTCTATAGATTATTGGCAACTCCTCCAGAGTACTTATATCATATTCTTGTTGATTGAAAGCTTGATTGGCATTGCCTACCAAATACAATTTATTACGCATTAAAGGTATTCTATCAATCATTAAATGATCTGGCAATATAGAAACCAAGGAAAAATCAACTTCATTTTGCACCAGACTCTCTATCACTTTAGCTTTATTGGTGACATCCATAATCAGCTCTATTCCATCATGCTTTTTTAAAAAATCTGTTAAAAAATAAGGAATAACATATTTTCCTGTTGACACTACAGACATTTTTAAACGTCCTGATAATTGACCCTTAAAAGCTAAAGTTTTATAGTTGATAGCGTAAACTTGATCAATGATATTTTGAGCAGAAATGGCAATTTCTTTACCAAAATCTGTGATAAAAATTTGTCTTCCAATTACTTCTGTTAATGGAACATCGAACTGGTTCTGAAGATTTTTAAGCTGAATGGAAACTGCTGGTTGTGTTAAATGCAACTCTTCAGCTGCTTTGGTAATACTTTTTGTTTGAGTAATTATCAAAAAAACCTGTAACTGATGTAAAGTATAGTGCATAAATTATTTTAATGAATAACATAACAAATATAAATAAAAATATATAAATAAAAATTTTGACTTTTGTTTCATCAAATTCAAAATCTTTCAATGAAAAAGAAAATTACTGTAGCAAAAGGTGACGGAATAGGTCCCGAAATTATGGATGCCACGCTAAAAATTTTAATGGCAGCTGGCGCCGAAATAGAAGTTGATGAAATAGAAATTGGAGAGAAAGTTTATTTAACTGGCAACACAAGTGGGATAGACAAAAGCGCTTGGGAAAGTATTACAAAAAATAAAGTTTTTCTGAAGGCTCCAATCACCACTCCACAAGGTGGTGGATATAAAAGTCTGAATGTAACTACACGTAAATTTTTGGGATTGTACGCTAATGTTAGACCCAGTAAAAGCTATGCACCTTTTATTCAAACTAAACATCCAGAAATGGATTTGGTAATCATTAGAGAAAACGAAGAAGACTTATATGCTGGGATAGAACATCAGCAAACTGATGAGGTTGTACAGTGTCTAAAATTGATAAGCAGACCAGGTTGTGAGAAGATAGTGAGATATGCTTTTGAATATGCCAAAAACTATGGCCGTAAAAAAGTGACTTGTCTCAGTAAAGACAACATCATGAAACAAACAGATGGACTGTTTCATGAGGTTTTTAACGAAATAGCTAAAGAATATCCAGAAATCAAAAATGAACATTGGATTATTGATATAGGAACTGCGAAAATGGCGGACACGCCACAAGATTTTGAAGTAGTTGTTACTTTGAACCTTTACGGAGATATCATATCGGATGTGGCTGCACAAATTGCGGGTTCTGTAGGACTTGCTGGATCTGCAAATATAGGTGAAGAATGTGCCATGTTTGAGGCTATACATGGATCGGCACCAACAATTGCAGGACAAGATATAGCAAACCCATCCGGATTGATACAAGGAGCCATTATGATGTTGACCCATATTGGAGAAACTTCGGTAGCCGAAAAGATTCAAAACGCTTGGCTAAAAACATTAGAAGATGGCATCCACACTTTCGATATTTTCAAAGAAGGATCCAGCAAGAAAAGGGTAGGTACAGCTGAATTTGCGGATGCCGTTATTGCTAATTTAAATAGAAAACCAGCCCAATTAGAACCTGTTCAATACAGTCCGAATGCAAAGTTCTACCTGCCTAAATACCAAAGAAAAGCCCCTAGGGATAAAAAATTAGTTGGTGTTGATGTTTTTATTGATTGGAATGGAACAAATCCTGATGATTTAGCTCAACAACTTGAAGCTATTGGAAACGAAGATATTGCTTTGAGTATGATTACGAATAGAGGGATTAAAGTTTGGCCCGAAGGCTTTAAAGAAACTTTTTGTACGGATCATTGGCGTTGTAGATTCAAATCGCCAAAAGGATATAAAATTGATAAAAAACAAATAATCGATGTGTTATCAAAAGCTTTAACACACAATTTAGACACCATTAAAACAGAGAATTTATATGAGTTTGATGGAAAACCAGCATTCTCATTAGGACAAGGACAATAAAACCTAATAAATATGAACATTCAGCTTTTGCAAGGTCATTTTAGCAAAAAAGATGCTATTGACTTAATCACCAAATTGATCACTGTTAAAATAAGATTTCATGAAGATAAAATGCCTTCTTCACACTCTGAAGAGGACATTAAAATGAGAGAGAAAAGAATTAAACAGCTGCAAAAAGAACTTTACGATGCAAGAATAAAAATAGAATCAATGACTGATAATGTAAATCTTGAAAGCGAAATAACCTTTTAAATATGAAAAATAGCAGTAAATACACCCTAGTCACGGGAGAATTTTCAACTAAAGATGCAGCAACTATACTTTTTGAATTAATCAATCGCAAAATAAATTACCATAATGTAGAAATTTTGAGTGAGCAAGTAAAAAGCGGTACAAATAGTGAAAGTTCTGAAAGAAGAATTGAAGAGCTTTTGAAAACTAAGAATAAAATTCAAGAACAAATTAACAAGGCTTTTGAAAATAACCAGAAATTAGCTATCGAATGCCAAATTTACATCACGGAAATTTCTTAGAAATTACCCTAAAAAAAATCATAGAAATACAAAATATTTAGTCTAAATAAATATGATTACAATAAAAATGCCTCTCCAATCAAATTGGAGAGGCATTAAAATATTCCGATAGTCATCTGTAAGAAAAGAGTATCAGAATAGGTGTAAGTCCAACATTAATTTATATTCTTAAAATTTCAAATGCTTAACTGTTTGTCCTTTATTGATGAGTTGCTTTAAAGAATCAATTCCAATTTTTAAATGAGATTCTACATGCTCTGCAGATGTTTTGGAAGAATCACTTTCTGCCGTCTTCACTCCTTCTGGAATCATCGGCTGATCTGAAACCAGCAACAACGCACCCGTTGGGATTTTATTTGCAAAACCAGTAACGAATACAGTTGCAGTTTCCATATCTACCGCCATTGCTCTTAGTTCCTTCAATAATCTTTTAAATTCGCGATCATGCTCCCAAACTCTACGATTTGTTGTATAAACGGTTCCTGTCCAATAATCACGAGAGTGTTCTCTGATGGTTGTGGAAATGGCTTTTTGTAATGCGAAAGCAGGTAAAGCAGGCACTTCTGCCGGAAGATAGTCATTTGATGTTCCCTCTCCTCGAATAGCGGCGATAGGCAATATCAAATCTCCAATTTCATTTTTCTTTTTTAAACCTCCACATTTACCTAAAAAAAGTACGGCTTTTGTTTTAATGGCCGTTAGTAAATCCATCATAGTAGCGGCTAGTGGACTACCCATACCAAAGTTGATGATGGTAATTCCGTTAGCCGTAACGCTCTGCATGGGCTTGTCTAATCCGTAGATTGGTGCATTATCATGCCACTCTGAAAAAAGCTGAACATATTTAGAAAAATTAGTTAATAAAATATATTCTCCAAACTCCTCTAAAGGCCTACCAGTGTAGCGTGGCAGCCAATTGGCTACAATTTCTTCCTTAGATTTTAGTCCTTTTTTAATTGATCCTTTTACTTCTTTTTCAGGAACTGATACATGTTCCTTTTTAATATCTTTTTCTTCGTTCATATCTTATCGTTTACAAAAAAGTCCCGATAAATTCGGGACCTTCAATTATGCTACTTTCAACTTTTTCAAGTCTGATTTATCAAATTTCTCCCGGGCATATTCCATATCAATGACGAGCTGTTTACTATCTTGCTTTTGCGAGGGTATTTCAAACATCGCATCTATCATAATGGCTTCACAAATTGATCTTAATCCCCTTGCTCCTAATTTATATTCCATTGCTTTATCCACAATAAATTCGTAAACATCCTTTTCAAAATCTAGTTTAATATCTTCATATTCGAACAACTTCTGATATTGTTTGATGAGAGAGTTTCTAGGCTCAGTTAAGATATTCAATAAAGTTTCTCTGTCTAAAGGATTCAAATGCGTGATAACCGGCACACGACCAATTAGTTCAGGAATCATTCCAAAAGATTTTAAATCTAAAGGAGTAATGTATTTGTATAAATTTTTAAGGTCTACATCATTATCATCCGCCTTAAATTTATAACCAACAGTTTGTGTTCTTAAACGGTTAGCAATCTTTTTTTCGATACCATCAAAAGCACCCCCACAAATGAAAAGAATGTTATTGGTATTCACCGGAATCATTTTCTGGTCGGGGTGTTTTCTACCTCCTTGCGGCGGAACATTAACAATTGTGCCTTCTAAAATCTTCAATAAAGCTTGTTGAACACCTTCCCCAGAAACATCACGAGTGATCGATGGATTATCGCTTTTGCGAGCTACTTTATCAACCTCATCTATGTAAACAATACCTCTTTCAGCTGTCGTAACATCATAATCAGCTGCTTGTAAAAGACGTGTTAAAATACTCTCTACATCTTCCCCAACGTAACCAGCTTCGGTTAAAACGGTGGCATCACAAATACAAAAAGGCACATTTAGTACTTTTGCAATTGTTTTTGCTAATAAGGTTTTTCCTGTACCAGTCTCGCCCACCATCATGATGTTTGACTTTTCAATCTCTACTTCATCTTTGGTAACCTTTTGGTTCAATCTTTTATAATGATTGTAAACTGCTACAGCTAACACTTTTTTAGCATCATCCTGTCCTATCACATATAAATCTAGATGGTTCTTGATCTCTTGTGGCTTTAATAAAGTCAGCGTTGTGTTTAAGTTTTTACCCTTTTTCAGCGTTAACTCTTCGGCCAAAATATCATTAGCCTGCGCAACACATTTATCACAAATGTGCGCATCTAAACCAGCAATCAGCATTAGCGAATCCTGCTTGCCAGCACCACAAAAAGAACATTTTATATCTTTTTGGTTCTTACTCATTTCTTTAAATCGTTTATACCTAACACTTCATCAACCATTCCATAATCTTTCGCCTCATCGGCTTTCATCCAATAATCACGATCAGATGATTTCTCTACCCATTCGTATGTTTGACCGGAATGTTTGGCAATGATATCATACAATTCTTGCTTCAATTTAAGCATTTCTCTTAAATTAATTTCCATATCTGATGCTACACCTTGCGCACCTCCTGATGGTTGGTGAATCATGATACGAGCATGAGGCAATGCAGCCCTCTTACCTTTTGTACCAGCACACATAATTACCGCACCCATTGATGCCGCCATGCCTGTACAGATAGTTGCTACATCTGGTGATATAAATTGCATCGTATCATATATCCCTAAACCAGCGTATACAGAACCCCCTGGCGAATTGATATAAATTTGTATATCTCTTTTTGCATCTGTGGATTGTAAGAACAATAATTGCGCCTGAATAATATTTGCATTTTGATCGTAAATGGCATCGCCAAGGAAGATAATTCTATCCATCATTAAACGAGAGAAAACATCCATTTGTGCTACATTCAATTGACGCTCTTCAATGATATAAGGTGTCATCCCACTAGGTCTTAAAATACCTTCGGCATTACTGATATATTTATCTACATGCATACCACCAATTCTGTGGTGCTTTACTGCATACTTACGGAATTCGTTTTTATCTATGTTCATATCTTATATTTTTTTAAATTCTTTATCTAAAAGGTTTAAAACGCAACATTGTTTTAATTCGCAACGATGACAAGTTATTTATTAATTTTAAAATTCAAATCAAATCCACATCAATTAGGTGTAAATTTTTTGGGCGTTCGGGCAGGCTTTCCGCTGTATCTTTTTTATTTATCCTTCGACTCCGCTATGGATAACAAAAAAGGATGCCGCTCCAATCCTTAACGCAACAACCCTTTA
>JACMOI010000156.1 GCA_014378105.1 Pseudopedobacter sp. | reverse complement strand
CCAACATTTTCATAGTTTTAACGTTAAAATAACTCAAAGTTTCTTAACTTTGCAGACTTTAACATTATATAGCGCTTTACACATATCAATAATAAATGAGACAACTCAAGATTACGCAATCCATTACCAATCGTGAATCACAATCTTTAGATAAATATCTTCACGAAATTGGAAAAGTTGATCTAATCACCGCCGAAGAGGAAGTTATCCTGGCACAAAAAATCAGAGAAGGTGATCAAGCCGCTCTAGAACGTCTAACAAAAACAAATTTACGTTTCGTTGTTTCCGTAGCAAAACAATATCAAAATCAAGGTCTTACCCTCGGAGACTTAATTAACGAGGGAAATTTAGGTTTAATCAAAGCCGCAAAAAGATTTGATGAAACAAAAGGTTTCAAATTTATCTCTTATGCAGTTTGGTGGATTCGCCAATCAATTTTACAAGCCATCGCGGAACAATCACGTATCGTACGTTTGCCGCTTAACCAAGTAGGGTCTTTAAGTAAAATTAGTAAAGCATTCTCTAGACTAGAACAAGAGTTTGAAAGAGAACCATCTCCAGAAGAATTAGCAGACACTTTAGAAACAACAGTTGAAAAAATTACTGATACTTTAAGTAATTCAGGTCGTCATGTTTCTATGGATGCGCCTTTTGTTCAAGGAGAAGAAAACACGTTGTTGGATGTTTTGGAAAATGATAATCCAAATACAGACAGTAATTTAATTGATGAATCTTTATCAGAAGAAATAAAAAGATCTTTATCTACCCTTACGGAGCGAGAAAGAGAAATTATCGTTCTGTTTTTCGGATTGAGTACTAACCATCCCCTTTCTTTAGAAGAGATTGGAGAGAAGTTTAACTTAACTAGAGAAAGAGTTCGCCAAATTAAAGATAAAGCTTTACAACGATTAAGACATACTTCTAGAAGTAAAATTTTAAAATCCTACTTAGGATAAATATTATTTACAAACAGAAAAGCCTCTTAAATATTTGAGAGGCTTTTCTGTTTTCTGGTATTTTTTTCTTAAACTCTCTTCACATTTACTGCTTGCGGTCCTTTTTTACCATCCTCAATTTCGAATTCGACCTCGTCATTATCTTTAATTCCGCTTGCTCCACCTTCTACATCCTTAAAATGTACGAATATGTCTTTTCCTTCAAAAATAATAAATCCAAAGCCTTTTTGCGCATTGAACCATTTTACTGTACCTGTTTTCATAATTAATTAGTTTTAAGTGATTAAATAAAAAATAAAATCAATCACTGTAAGTAAACAGGCATTAGATTCTTATTTTCAATTTCAAATATAAAAAATTTATAATTTAACTCCTCTTTAAATTATTTATTTGGTTGGGGTGTCATTCTTAAATAGGGTTTAATTACCTTAAAACCCTTTGGAAATTTAGCAGGAATATCTTCAGTTTTAATAGCTGGAGCTACCACTACATCCTCTCCATCTTTCCAATCAGCAGGTGTAGCTACACTGTAATAAGCTGTTAATTGAAGTGAATCTATCACCCTAAGAATTTCTTGAAAGTTTCTACCCGTTGAAGCTGGATAAGAAATAATTAGTTTCACTGTTTTATCAGGAGCAATAATAAATAATGATCTCACAGTAAAAGTTGCAGAAGCATTAGGATGCATCATTCCGTAAGATTCTGATATGCTTTTATCTTCATCAGCAATAATTGGAAAGTTAACTTCAACACCTTGCGTTTCATTGATGTCAGCTATCCAACCTTTATGTGATTCAACAGAATCAACACTTAAGGCCATTACTTTCACATTTCTTTTATCAAATTCTGGCTTTAAAGATGCTGTTTTACCCAATTCGGTTGTGCAAACTGGTGTGTAGTCTGCAGGGTGTGAAAAAAGAACACCCCAACTATCTCCTAAATATTCATAAAAATCTAGCTCTCCTTCCGAAGTCTTAGCTTTGAAATTTGGAGCAATATCACCTAATCTTAACATAATTTATTGTTTTTTATAATTACTACTAATTTAGTAGCGTTTTATTTAGAAAGCAAAATTTAAATTTTTAAATGTAAAACGAATGACAATTTCAGCTATTCTTTACACGCTTATATTAAAAAATACAATCTTAATTTTTCTTTTCGATTTCCGATTTATTTTTCAGCCTTTTAGAATCCTTTAATAATTGATTTAACATCCACTCAATCTGTCCGTTTACGCTACGAAATTCATCAGCTGCCCACTTCTCAATATCCTTCATTGTTTCTGAATCAATTCTTAGTGCAAATGGTTTTTTAACTGACATAATAATGTATTATTGATTTAATGTTCCTGTATTAATTACAGGTTTAGTTTCACTATCTCCACACAGCACAACCATCAAGTTACTCACCATTGCGGCCTTCTTATCTTCGTCAAATTCTATAATTGATTTTTCAGCGAGTAGTTTCAAAGCACTCTCAACCATCCCTACTGCTCCTTCAACAATTTTATGTCTAGCAGCAACAACCGCAGATGCTTGTTGTCTCCTCAACATAGAGTGTGCAATTTCAGGTGCGTAAGCTAAATAAGCAATTCTAGATTCAATTACTTCGATTCCTGCAATTTGCAATCTTTCAGAAATTTCCCTTTCTAAAGCAATATTCACATCATCAAAATTGGTGCTTAAAGCAATGGTTGCATCTTCGTCTTCAAAATGATCATAGGGAAAAGATCCTGCTAATTTTCTTACTGCAGAATCAGCTTGAACCGTAATAAATTTTTCATAATTATCCACTTCAAACGATGATTTAAAAGTGTCTTCTACTCTCCATACCAATATGACACTGATGAGAATAGGATTTCCCATTTTATCATTTACTTTAATTTTTTCACTTTCAAAGTTTCTAGCTTTTAGCGAAAGACTCATTCTGAAATAAAAAGGATTTATCCAAAAAAGACCGTTTTGTTTTACGCTACCTTTATAATCACCAAATAGCAACAAAACCTTTGCATTGTTAGGACTGATGACAATGAGTCCTTTCAATATCAGCAATAAAATAGGTAGCAATACCACTATTCCAAACACTTGCTGAACCACAAAACAATAAATAAGGAAGCCGATACTTATAAGAGCTAATACAATAGCCAAATAACCATTAAAAGGTTTAATAATTTTTTCTTCTTTCATTTTATAATATATTTATGATATTAAATTGATATCATAAATATATATAATAAATCTATTAGATTATTATAACAGCTAAAAATTAAAAGTAATAAGCAAAAAAGGAGCTCAAATTGAGCTCCTTTTTTAATCCTAAAACAGATTTCTTTTTATTTTACTGCATCAACAATAGCTGCGAAAGCTTTTGGATCGTTCATTGCTAAGTCAGCTAAAACTTTACGGTTTAAACCGATATTTTTAGTAGTTAGTTTTCCAATAAACTGTGAGTAAGACATTCCGTGTTCACGAGATGCGGCATTAATACGCTGAATCCATAAAGATCTGAATTCTCTTTTCTTTACTTTTCTATCTCTAAAGGCATATTGTAAACCTTTTTCAACAGTATTTTTAGCAATGGTAAAAACCTTGCTTCTTGATCCCCAATAGCCTTTGGCCATATTTAGGACTTTCTTTCTTCTTCTTCTTGACGCTACTGCGTTAACCGAACGTGGCATAATTTAATTGTTTTTGGTAAGAGGTGAACAGCATTTAAACTGATACTTAAACCCAATCCCTGGTTAATAATTATTTATTTTCCGATGCAAAGCATACGTTGAACATTTCCTAAATCACCATCAGATACATAGCTGGTTTTAGTTAAGTTACGTTTTTGCTTTGTCGATTTTTTTGTTAAGATGTGACTTTTATAGGCACCCTTTTTTTTGATTTTACCTGTTCCAGTAAGCGAAAAACGCTTTTTTGCACTGGAATTGGTTTTCATTTTTGGCATAATAATGCTTTTTGTTTTAACCTGTTTATATTAATTCTTTCCTGCTTTAGGCGCAACTGTTAAGAACATTCTCTTACCTTCTAATTTTGGTAATAGTTCCACTTTTCCTACGTCTTCTAAGGCTTGTGCAAATTTTAACAATAAAATCTCACCTTGCTCTTTATAAACGATAGCTCTACCTTTAAAGTGAACATAAGCTCTCACTTTTTCTCCACTCTCTAAAAATGAAACGGCATGTTTTAATTTGAATTGAAAATCATGATCACTGGT
>JACMOI010000030.1 GCA_014378105.1 Pseudopedobacter sp. | reverse complement strand
TTTTCTTTTCAGAAGACCGAAGCTCAATCTTCAAAGACGAAATTTAAAGTGCTGAGTTTTTACACCGCACAAAACGATTTGGCACATATCAGTTTTGTACACGAGGCCAATAAATGGTTTTCTGAAATGGCCGAAAAATACAACTTTACTTATGATTCTACTCAAAACTGGAATGACTTAAATCTGAAAAAACTATTGGATTATCAAGTGGTCGTCTTTTTAGATACTCGCCCCGAATCAGTAAACCAAAGAGAAGCATTTGAACAATACATGAAAAGTGGTGGGGCATGGATGGGCTTTCATTTTTCTGCTTTCGCTTTAACGCCATCCTCTTATCCTCAAAATTGGAATTGGTATCATGATGAATTTTTAGGGTCTGGGCAATATTTAAGCAATACTTGGAAACCCACTTCGGCTATATTGAAGGTAGAGGATTCACTTTCCCCATTCACCAAAGGCTTACCAAAAACTTTTAAATCCTCACCAAACGAATGGTATAGATGGGAACATGATTTAAGAAAAAATCCTGATATTAAAATACTAGTCGCTATAGATTCTACTAGCTTCCCCTTAGGAACCGGACCAAAAGCTCATGAGATTTGGCATAAGGGTTATTACCCTGTGGTTTGGACAAACACCAAATATAAAATGGTGTATTTTAATATGGGCCATAACGATATGGACTACGGAGGAACAAACGGAACTTTATCCTACACCTTCGCTAATAAAGTTCAAAATCGCTTGGTGATGAATGTACTCTTGGGTTTAGGTTTAAAATAAGCCAATCCACAGAAAAATTAATCTTATAAAAATTTACCGTTTAGGAAATAGTCCAAGCTTTATGCCTACCTTAATCTCATCAAGAGATAACTGCACATACGTATAAGTATCACCCAATTTCAGACGAGGTGATTTAATTCCATTCAAACATTAAAAAATCAAATTCAAACCTGTCTTTTGGCGTGGGTTGAAGTATATTTTTCATTTCGAATTTCATTTAAAAAATAAATATCATGAGTAAAGACAAGGGTGGAAAAAACGATAAAAAAGCAAAAAGTACGGAAGGTGCTAAAACCAAATCCGATTACCAATCGGGTAAAGGAAAGTCTTATGCTGAAACAGCAAATCCTTTTGCGAAGAAGAAGTGATGAATGTCAGAGTACCGAATTCTGTAATCGGGAGTTTAAACGTATAAATAAAAGCCTTGATTCATTAAGAATCAAGGCTTTTTTAATTAATCTTCAGACCTCGGTCTTCGGTCCACAAACTTTTTAATCTATGCGTCAGCTTTTGGAGCTTCTTCTCTAGGAGGACGAGGTAATAAAGCTTTGCGAGAAAGTTTTAATTTACCTTGCTTATCAACATCTAATAACTTTACAGTCACTTCGTCGCCTACTTGGAAAATACCGTCCATCGTTTCGTAACGCTTCCAGTCAATTTCAGAAATGTGTAATAAACCATCTTTACCTGGCATAATCTCAACGAAAGCACCAAAAGGCATAATAGATTTCACTTTACCTTCGTAAGTTTCACCAACTTCTGGCTTGGCTACAATGTTTTTGATACGCGTTACCGCCTGATCAATTGCTGCTTTGTTATCTGCAAAAATCTGAACATGACCTTTGTTGTCTTTCTCTTCGATAGAGATCGTCGCACCAGTCTCACGTTGCATTTCCTGAATGATTTTACCACCCGGACCTATAATTGCTCCAATAAATTCTTTATCAATCACCAATCCAACAATACGTGGTGCATGAGGTTTGAAATCTTCTCGTGGCGCAGACATGGTCTTGTTAATTTCACCTAAGATGTGTAAACGACCTTCCCTAGCCTGGTCTAAAGCTTTCGCTAAAACCTCGTAAGATAAACCATTTACTTTTAAGTCCATTTGGCAAGCAGTGATTCCGTTTTTAGTGCCTGTTACTTTAAAATCCATATCTCCTAAATGATCTTCATCACCTAAAATATCAGAAAGGATCGCATATTTTCCAGACTTTTCGTCAGATATTAAACCCATTGCTATACCAGAAACTGGCGCTTTTAACTGAATACCAGCATCCATCAATGCTAGCGTACCCGCACAAACAGTCGCCATAGAAGACGAACCGTTAGATTCTAAAATATCAGAAACTACACGGATGGTATAAGGATTATCTGCATCAGCAGGTAAAACTTTTTTAATCGCTCTCATGGCTAAGTTACCATGACCAACTTCTCTTCTTCCAGTTCCTCTGTTCGGACGAGCCTCTCCAGTAGAGAAAGCAGGGAAATTGTAATGCAATAAGAATTTATTGTAACCATTAATGAAAGCACCATCAATCAGTTGCTCATCATCTTTGGCACCTAAAGTAACCGTAGTTAAAGATTGTGTTTCGCCACGTGTGAAAATTGCCGAACCGTGTGCAGATGGTAAATAACCCACTTCACTCCAGATTGGACGAATTTCATTTGTTTTTCTTCCATCTAAACGAATTCCTTCGTCTAATAATAATGTCCTAACGGCATCATATTGTACATCGTGGAAATATTTTTTAGCTAAAAATTTCTGACTATCAGTAGCATCTTCACCTAAAGCTTCTAAAACTTCTTTTTGGATAGCTTTAAAACCAGCAGAACGATCATCTTTACCTGAGTTAGATTTAGCAATTGCATAAACCTTGTCATAAGTATCTGCAGAGATTTTAGCTTTCATTTCTAAATCGCTGTCTTCATGCTTGTAAGTACGCTTTTCAGTTTTACCAACTAATCTGGTTAACTCTTCCTGTGCTGCACATTGCTTTTTAATCGCTACATGAGCAAACTGAATCGCTTCTACTAAATCAGCTTCGGCAATTTCATCAGCTTCACCTTCTACCATGTTGATGTCCTTAGAAGAACCAGCAACAATAAATTCTAAAGTAGCTCTTTCTAATTCGGTACGAGTTGGGTTGATCACTAATTTGCCATCCACTTTTGCCACACGAACTTCAGAAATTGGTCCGTTAAAAGGAATGTCTGAAACAGCAATAGCAGCCGAAGCGGCTAAACCTGCCAATGCATCAGGCATAATGTCTTTGTCTGATGAAATTAAGGAAATCATCACCTGCGTATCCGCGTGATAATCTTCTGGGAATAATGGACGTAAAGCCCTGTCAACGATTCTCGAAATTAAAACTTCGTAATCGGACAATCTAGCTTCTCTTCTTAAGAAACCTCCAGGGATACGACCAGCTGCCGCATATTTCTCCTGGTAATCAACGGATAATGGAAGGAAGTCGACACCCTCTTTTGCATCTTTGTTACTCACAACAGTGGCTAATAGCATCGTATTTCCCATTTTCACGACTACAGATCCATCAGCTTGTTTAGCTAATTTCCCTGTTTCGATCTCAATGATACGGCCATCGCCTAAATCAATCGACTGTTTAAACACATTTAAACTCATATATTATTTTTTATGAAGTGCAAAAATACGGTTTTAAATCTGTTTATTCCAATAGGGGGATTTGTTTGTTAAAATCGTCATCGTGAACGATAGCGTGGCAATCTGTTTGTTCTAAAACATCCCTAATGGTCAGACTGAGCGGAATCCAATAGCTATTGGACGAAGAATTAAAAGGCATCTCACATCACTCCGACTAGCTTGGCTTTCCACTAATCCATTGCAAGCTTTAGCTAAATCTCTAACTCCCTATTTACAAAAACACTAATTTGTCGAATATCATTTAAATTAATATTTGTTATTTATTTAAAAGTAGCGAGATCTATTTATCCTATTACTATTGTATTACTATCCTATCACTATCCTATCACCATCCTATCATTGCCCAATATGATTGATTTGAAGGTATTATGAGTTCTATTTTAAATTGAAGTTAAATAAAAGTTATTGAGGTTAAATAATTTGTTTTTAATTATTAAATAATATGATGTGGCTCTTTGAAAAGATAACGCAACACATTTAACACTCGACAGTCTGGTCCCGTTAACTATCGGGATTCGCTCGCTCCTATCCTAAGGGCTTTTCATTGCAATCCAGTTTACGGAACTTGGGCTTTTGCTATTTATTTGAAATAAGATTCTTTTTTACTCTAAAAGAAACTTGAATATTTTTATTTAGAATTTTAAATCCTAACATCCATGAAAAGTATTATTAGCCTAACATTATTAATTATTATTTTTACCTCATGCAATTCAAACTCTAAAAGTTCAAATATCAGCAATAATGACTCTTTAGATAATACTGAAAATAATTCCAATAATGAATTAGAAATTATTCCCTATACAAAAGAAGGACGAAGTAAATTACTAAATGAAATAATAACTAACGAGCAGTCTGCTAAAAGTGTCTTTTCTGATGAAGATAAAAATATCTTATATATAGCTACTTATGATGATGAAACTAATAGAACAGGATTAGCTGAATATTTTTGTCAGCCATGCAAAGATTATGATGTTAATGTTAATGGCGTTTATATTGTTAAATATAAATCTAGAAAGGTTAATCCAGAAATTGATACTGTAATAGGTGAATCAAATTGTAAATTTTAGTGCTCCAAAACTGTTCGATATGTTAGTCTAGTGCATGTCGAATTGCAAATTTGATTTCCAGATATCACAAAAGAAAGACATCTTTTTTCCGGCTATTGTTACTGTATTTATTTTTAATGCAGCTAACATTTACTTGGTCATCTTTGGAAAAAATATTCCGTAGTACATTTATTCAATTCTTGCTTTTACTATGCTGGCATCCTGTCATTTTTCTTACCTAAAATTAAAAAAAATACATCAATAATCGATAGTTTATTCTCTTAGTTTTTCTCCTTCGCTTTTTTTAGGAAATAAACGAGTGTCCTTATTCAATCCCAATTCTTTTTGTTTTTCTGGAGAAGAGTTATCTGGGTTTATACCAAACCGAAGCATCCACGAACGTATACCTGTCTTGGCTTCCTGCCAAAGATTGGTGGGTGGTTTATAACCATAAGCCCTATATTTGTTTGATGGTATTTTTCCTTTTTCTCTTACGAGATTTTCAAAGTTATTTACCCAAGTTGCAAACGTATTCATAAACTCATCTTCTTTTATTACATCTTCCGCCTGGTTATCACTGTACTTTTTTCCTTTGCCGCTGGTGCAATATTTCCATAAATCATCGGGCACTTCCACACCACCATATCTGCATTGCCAAACCAAGGGTGCATAAGCATCACGCATATCTTTGAAAGGTTCCGCATTGCCATCAAAATAATTTTTGTGCTGCAATATTTTCGGAACATTATTTTCATCCATTTCATCACCACCTTCATCGCCATAACAAAAAAATGCTGCTGTTCTGCCTTCCAAATGATTTAGGCTCATTTCTTTCCATTGGTGGGTATGCTCTAATGCCATTGCCTTTTCAGGGTCTTTATGGTCTATTGTATTTTCATCAGGGTTACCGCCATTCATACAAACCATTCTATCAAACATTAATTTTAAATTGCTGCTGCAACTATACCAATTTACAGGACCGATGATTGCCCAGGCATCCGACATATCAAACCGGGCATACATATCTAAATCCCACATCAGGTCAGGCTCTTTGCTACTGTCTTTTTCGTAACAGTTGCAGGGATAAACGCACAATGCCATAGATGAAGAAACACAGGCATTGCAACTTTGTATTCTTGCTCTTGCATATACATTGCCTAAATCTTCATAATCAATTTCCCAATCCTGCGGAAGCATTTCTGCCATCTTCAACATAAGTGTTCTGGATTTACTATCTACGCCGGGACAATTATATTGTCTTCTGTCAGAACCGGAAATAATCAGTATTCGAAAAGGTCTTTGCTCTGGTGGCAACTTTGCATTTTCATCATTTGGTTTCATAAATTATCATTTAAAATAATACAGACGAAAAAGCGTTTCGTTTTGATGAAACGCTTTGGTGTTGAATCAATGAATTACGATCATGTTTATTAATTTTTCATTTCTGCCATCTTCATCATTGCAGATGTTATCTTTTTATTTAGATCTTCTGAAACCCACGTTTGTCTGTTTCATTGGTGGCATTTTTGCTAATGCTGAACTGTAAAGACTTCATGTATGGCGACATTTTATTTTGCAATGCAAACTCTTTTATAGCGTTAACATAAAAAATTCTTGCCTGTGCAACAGTTTTTTTACCCCCAAACTGGTTTAAGTCTTAGCGGGCATAGGCAAAGCGAGATAACCTGACTTAAATTTAAGAAAGATTATCTATTATTATAATGCCCCATCGTTGATATAATAGTTACAACAATTGTGAGCTGTTCAATTCTATAAATCAACCTTTCTTTTTGATTAATTCTTCTATAACAATAGCCAGATAAATCAAATTTTAATTTTTCAGGCTGACCAATGCCAGTTTCAGGATGATTAGCTAATTCTAAGATAATTTGTTCTATTCTTTTGATGGTGGACTTATTACCTGACTGATAATGAACTTTTAGTTCTTTTTGTACAGATTTTTCAATGATTACTTATACTTTCCCAGAGATTTTCAGGGTCTTTAATTGTAACTGTATCACCTTTTTTACGTTTTTTTCTCTTAATTTCAGTTCTTCTACAAATTTCAAATCGTAAGGATATTTTTCAAATCCAATACCCCATGATTTAACCAAAGCTTTTAGTGCTTCTAACTGTTTTTTATTTTCGGTATGAATAACTAAAATTTCCATATTCAAATTCAATACTAATTGTACTGAAATCCCATATATGAATAACATTACCTAATTCTAGTCTTTTAGATATGGAAATTTTATTGAAGAAAATCTCCTATCAAAAAATGTTTTACCGCTTTAAGGCATAACCATTTCCTATTTTTACCGAATGGAAGATCCAACACCAAAAAGTTCTCGTCGTGTTCGCTATAAAGGCACACATCCTAAAACTTTCAAAGAAAAATATAAGGAATTGAATCCTGAAAATTTTTCGGCGGATGTGGAGAAGGTGATGCAACAAGGACGTACGCCAGCTGGTATGCATCGTTCTATTTGTGTGAACGAGATTTTGGAATTCCTAAACATACAACCCGGGCAAATTGGAATGGACGCTACTTTAGGTTATGGCGGA
>JACMOI010000029.1 GCA_014378105.1 Pseudopedobacter sp. | reverse complement strand
TTTTAGAAAGTCGTATTGTTCTTCCCTATCTTAAAAACCTTCTTCTATTCCTTCAAAATATCCCGCATTCCTTGCGATTGCGGAGTGCAAAGGTGCTAACTTTTTTCCTCCCTCACAAGTACTCTGCTAAACTATTTTTAACTTCTTACCTAACTGCCTCATCTGATGACATAAAAAATGATAATAAACCCTGAATCCTCCTCCACTCAAACAATCTTGACCTACATCCTGTCTCTGTCTTTGGCACCTCCATAAATGTTTGGTTTGTAATCCTTATCCTTTTACTATCCTTTTACTATCCTAATGGAAAAATAAATAGACTAGGTGGCTATCGATGATGGTTTATGAAATAGGTCTCCTTATATAAAATGAGATGCAGCCGCATCCTTTTTTACCATAGCCTATGCCACGGACTCAAAAAAAAATAGAGCGGAAAAACAGTCTGTCTCAAAAATAAATGGTAAACCCTGCTTTTCTATTTCTTACTAATATTGATTGGTTGATAGTAGAACTAGTGTACAAGCTTCCAGCGTTTCTATTTCTTGCTCTTTAGCTAATTCTTCTAATTCTGGGTTTTCCGCTCCGGGATTGAAGATTATTCGTTTTGGCTTTGTATTTAATATATAATCGTAATAACCTTTTTGGTTGTTAGCTCCCAAGTAAAGTGTGATGGTATCAATATCTGAATGAATAATTTCTGGTTTTTCGATAGGCTGACCAGCAACTTCTCCAACTTTGATACCTGCGTTAATTATTGGGTGGCCATGAGCAGTTAAACGCTGAGCTGCCAAATAAGCATACCGTGATGTATTTGTGGTTGCTCCTAGTATCAATGTCTTTTTCATCTTTTTAAGATTTGATTAGTGATTTGAGTTCTGATAGTTAATGGGATGTTACTAATTACGATTTAAAAACGGCATCAGCGCAAGCTTGCCCATCTATTGCTGCAGAAATAATGCCACCTGCATATCCTGCTCCCTCTGCACATGGAAATAAGCCTTTTATTTGTGGATGTTGTAATGTTTCTTTACCCCGAGGAATTCTAATTGGTGAAGATGTACGTGACTCGACCCCTACCAGAACAGCTTCATTGGTGTAATAACCGGGGTTCTTGCCTCTGTTTGGCATTTTATTACCGAATTGCGGGAGCGCTTGTTGTAAGCGTTTTGCAATAAAAGGCGGTAAAACTTCATGAAGGTTTGCTGATGTTAAGCCAGGGAGATAAGAGTTTGCAGGTAAATCGTTTGAAACTTTGTTTTGTACAAAATCTAACATCCGTTGTGCAGGAGCCTTTAAAAATCCTCCACCAGCTTCATAAGCTTTTCTTTCAATTTCAGACTGAAAGTCTAATAAAGAAAAAGCATTATTTAAATTTTTGGCAACATCATCTATAGTTACCTGAACTACTGTTCCTGAATTGGCATAAGGATTATTTCTTTTAGAAGGACTCCAACCGTTTACTATAATCTCCTTTTCGTTGGTGGCGCAAGGCGCAATAATTCCACCCGGACACATACAAAAGGAAAAAACTCCCCTATCCTGAACCTGAGTTACCAAACTATAATAAGCTGGTGGCAAGTTATCATGTCGGACTTCGCAGCTGTATTGAGATTGATCTATAATTGATTGAGGATGTTCAATTCTTACGCCCAAAGCAAAGGGTTTTGCTTCGAGTAGAATTCCTTTCTCTTTTAAGAGCTCGTAGATATCTCGGGCTGAATGACCTGTTGCTAAAATTATTGAAGAAGTTTCAAAAACACCTTGATTGGTAACTGCCGCTTTGACCTGCTGATCTATTATTTTAATGTCAGTAAGTTTAGTATTAAAATGTACTTCTCCACCAGCATTAATTATGGTCTCTCGAATGGCAGTGATGATTTGCGGAAGTTTGTTTGTTCCGATATGTGGCCGGGCATCTACCAGAATATCTTCTGTAGCACCATGAGCTGCTAAAATTTGTAGCATCTTGGTTACGTCTCCACGTTTATCCGATCTTGTATATAGCTTTCCATCGGAATAGGTTCCTGCTCCGCCTTCGCCAAAGCAATAGTTTGATTCGGAATTGATGATTCCTTCCTTATTAATTATTGCTAAATCTCTTCGACGTTGTTTTACATCTTTTCCTCTTTCAATAATAATCGGCTTTAAACCTAATTCTATTAAACGTAATGCCGCAAATAGACCTGCAGGTCCAGCACCAACAATAATAATCGGTTTTGCATTTTGGACAGAAGGATAATCGATTTTTAAAATCGTTGGTATTCGATTTTCCTCAATATATAGGAGTACCTTTAAACGGTAGATCACATTTCGACCACGGGCATCGATTGATCTTTTGCGAATCTTAAACTCCTTTAGATTTTGAGGTTGGAGTTTTTCTTGCTGAAGGATTTGATTTTTGATTTTTTCGTTATCAAAAATATCATCAGGAGAGATAATGAGATCTATTTCTTTTATCATGTTAATTTGTCGGGTTTTTATCCCGAATTGTAACAAAGGTATGAAAATTGAACTCTAAGTATTATATTCAAAAAAAAACTAAAATTGATATGAGAAAATTATTATTTGGCTTAATAGCCCTTTTCGCAGTAGCTTCTTTAAGTTCTTGCGGTTACAATAGTTCAGTAAAGCTGGATGAAAAAGTAAAAGCATCTTGGGGTGAAGTGGAAAACCAATATCAAAGAAGATCTGATTTAATCCCCAACCTGGTAAATACCGTTAAAGGAGCTGCAAATTTTGAAAAAGAAACTTTAACACAAGTCATTGAGGCTAGAGCGAAGGCAACTTCAATACAAGTTGATCCAACAAAACTTACTCCTGAAACGATTCAAAAATTCCAAAGTGCGCAGGGGGGCTTATCACAGGCTTTAGGTAGATTAATGGTGGTTTCAGAACGTTATCCTGAACTAAAGGCTAACGCTAATTTCCAAGAATTACAAGCGCAGTTAGAAGGAACAGAAAATAGAATTACTGTTGCCAGAAGAGATTTTAACCTATCTGTGCAGGATTATAACACTAACATTAGGACTTTCCCTAATAATTTGTTTGCGGGTATGTTTGGTTTCCAACAGAAAGGAAGTTTTGCTGCAGAAGCTGGCGCTGACAAAGCTCCAAAGGTTGCCTTCTAGTAAAAAACTAATCCAAATTAACAAATTTTTCAATATCCAATAAAATAACAATGGCTTCATTAACAGATCAAGAACAGGAAAAGATTAAGCATTCGATTGAATGGGCGGAGAAAGCAACCTCGGGAGAAATTAGAGTTTGTGTAGAGAAAAAGTGCGAAAAAGATGCTTATGAAAGAGCCATTAAATGTTTCTATGATTTGAAAATGGAAGCCACTGCTTTGAGAAATGGTGTTTTAATTTATGTGGCTTTAGTGGATAAGAAATTCGCGATCATCGGAGACGATGGTATTCACAAAGCTGTTCCTGATGATTTTTGGGAAAGCACTAAAGAGCTGATGCTACACAAATTTAAAAGCAATGAAATCGCTGAAGGTATTAGTATTGGAATTATTGAGGCCGGTAAACAGCTTAAAAAATATTTCCCTTACCAAAGTGACGATATTAACGAATTGCCTGATGACATTGTTTTCTTAAAAGATTAGCCAAAACATAGATGAAAAAATTCATTTTAATTACATACTTAAGCCTTTTTGTTTTATTTGGCTATTCGCAAAACTTCCCACCTAAACCCAATAAATTAGTTAACGACTACACCAACAGCATGAGTCCTACTCAAGTTGCTGCATTAGAACAAAAGCTAGTTGCCTTTGATGATTCTACTTCTATTCAGATTTCGGTCGTGATGATTCAAACTTTAGATGGTTATGACATTAATGATTATGGCTATCAATTAGGAAGAGCTTGGGGAATTGGTGGAAGCAAAAAAAATACTGGAATTCTGGTTTTAGCTTCTTTAGGTGATCGAAAAATGAGCATCCAAACTGGATACGGCATGGAAGGAGCATTGCCTGATGCGATTACCAAACGAATCATCGAAAATGAAATTAAGCCTTCTTTTAAGCAAGGCGATTATTATGGCGGATTCGAAGCTGGTACCAATGCTATCATTAGCTATACCAAAGGCGAATACAAAAACGATAACCCAAAAAGTAAGACTGGTAAAAAAGGCTTTCCTGCTGGATTGATTGTCTTAATTGTTATAGGGATCATCTTTATGATTAGTCGTGGTGGAAAAGGCGGAGGAGGCAGAAACGTGATTGGTGGCCGTGGTGCAGCAAATATTTTTTGGTGGTCTATGTTAGCAGGAAGCTTAGGTAATCGTGGTGGAGGTGGCTTTGGCGGAGGAGGAGGTTTCGGTGGTGACTCTGGAGGAGGAGGCTTTGGCGGTTTTGGCGGCGGAAGTTTCGGTGGCGGCGGTTCTAGCGGAAGTTGGTAGCCTTTAGTTGCTAGTCATTAGTTTGTTAGTTGATTAAAAAAATTAAATTATTAATCCTGCTTCTTATTGAAGTGGGATTTTCTATTTTTAGACCATGAGTGTATCTAAATGGAAAACCCTTTCTTCTAAGTATCTGGTTCAAAAACCTTGGGCGACTTTACGTGTTGACGAATGCGAATTACCTGATGGCCGCATTGCCAGCGAATATTATGTTTTGCAATATCCCAATTGGGTGAATGTGGTTGCTATTACCGAGGACGAAAAAGTGATTATGGTACGTCAGTATCGGCATAGCGGAGATCTCATTTCTTTAGAAATACCAGGCGGCGTAATTGATGGTGACGAAAATCCACAAGATGCTGCTAAAAGAGAACTGCTGGAAGAAACTGGTTACTTGTTCGAGGATTTTGAATTGGTTTCTACCATTTATCCCAATCCCGCCACCTCCAACAATGTCACTTATTGTTACCTCGCCAAAGGCGGCGTTAAAGTGCAGGAGCAGGATTTAGATGAGCATGAAGTCATCGACATTGAGTTTTATTCTATTGATGAAATCAAACAAATGTTATTGAAAAACGAAATTCCTCAAGCATTGCATGTTACGGGTTTGCTTTATGCCTTTTTGAAAATGGGGGTTTTGAGTTAGAAGTCGGGAGTTGGGAGACCGAGGTCAGGAGACGGAAGACCGAAATTTAACTTGATAGTTGAAAGTGTAAAGTAAAAAGTTTAATGTTTAGAAAAGCAGGGTTCTGTTTTTATCGGTTGCGATAGTCTGGCTTTCTGCTAAATGTTTTTGGTCTTCGACTCCGCTCAGACTGACAAAAACATACCGCTGCCAATCCAGTTTATTTAACTTAAGTCTTTGCAATATATTGAGTCAGCAGACTCTTTTTTATTTGTAAATTGTTTTGAGAAATAAATCAGACTATGTCTTTCATCCAATTTAAAAAAAAATTAATTCATCGAAGTATGAGTGAGCCGAAAAGACAACACTTAGTTCCGAAATGTTACCTTAAAAATTTCGCATTAAACCGAAAGAAAGAATGGTATTTAGACGCTTGCAATGTAAAATTGAAAGACCAAAAACCATTTAATACAAGCATAAATAACATTTGTGTAGAAACAGAATTTTACACATTTCATAAATTACCTGAGAAAGATAAAAGATTCTTAGAACGATTTTATAGTAATAATATCGAGAATGATTATTCGGAGGTTTACGACATCTTAACTAATCCAAATAAAATTCAAATAAGTTCAAATCAGCGATTTAAAATTATTTCCTTTATTATCTCACAACACTTTAGAACTGCAAAGATTACAAACGCATTCAGCAAAATTTGGAACCGCGCAATTGAACATGGTTATAATTTTATAAATCCAGAATCAAAAGAAAGAAAACTACATTTCGAAGATGGTAGTTTCTTAGATTTTAAAGAAAAAAACTTAGATGAAGTAAAAATTGAATCCAATAATCAAAATAGAGAATTTATTAATATTCAAAATTATTATAGATTTCGTGATTTAACAATCAGAAGATTAAACGATATAATAATTGTTAATAAGTCATCTAGTCCCTATAAATTTATAACAAGCGACAATCCTGTTATTATTGGAAGTATGGTTTATAACCCAAACATAAGTATTCATATACCCATAAATCATAATCACTCAATTAGTTTATATCCTCAAACCGAAGAAATGAGTGCTGATATAAAATCAATTTTTAGAACAGAAATGAACGATGAAATATCCTACTTACAAACTTTATTTATTAATTCAGTTCAGATTGAGCAGTGCGAAAAATTTATTTTAGGGTCAGAACAAACATTAGAAAAGGCAGTAATCGAAGCGAAAAATTTTGATGAAAAAGATTTTAAAATACGGAGTCAAAAAGTTATAACTAATACCATTTAAAAATTAAAATTAAAAACCAACCTATGTTTCTTGCAAAACCCCAAGTTATCTAAACAGGATGGAAGCAAATACCGGAGCGCAGCTGAGTAGTGCGTACAGCCCGGCTGCCTTTACGGAAAATTGGTGAAGTACATTTTCAAAACCTTATAAAAACAAAAATCCCGTTAAGAATGACTTAACGGGATTTTCTATTTCAGAAAATTGGTGTTTAGCTCATTTTAAGCTTTTTCTGAATATCGTATACGTAGGCTTTAAATTTCTTATCGGTATCAATTAAATCTTCTACCGTTTGGCAAGCATAAATCACGGTGGAGTGGTCACGGCCACCAAAGAAAGCTCCGATAGATTTCAAAGATGTTTTGGTATGGCTTTTTGCTAAATACATAGAGATTTGACGAGCCTGTACAATTTCGCGTTTACGAGTTTTAGATTTTACCATTTCTACCGGTACTTCAAAGTACTCGCAAACCAATTTCTGGATGTATTCCATAGAAATTTCTTTGCTGGTATTTTTGATGAAATTCTTCAACATCTGCTTAGCTAACGCTAAATCAATCTCTTTCTTGTTTAAAGTAGATTGTGCCAACAAAGAAACCATGGCTCCTTCCAGCTCTCTAACGTTGTTATCAATATTGTTTGCTACGTATTCAATGACATCATTCGGTAATTCAATACCATCCTGATACATTTTCTTTTTCAGGATTGCCATACGGGTTTCCATATCAGGAACAGATAAATCTGCTGATAATCCCCATTTAAATCTTGAAAGCAAACGTTCTTCTAAACCAGCTAAATCTTTAGGTGGTTTATCAGAAGTTAAAATCAACTGCTTACCTGATTGGTGTAAATGATTGAAAATATGGAAGAAGATATCTTGTGTCTTGTCTTTACCGGCGAAGTTGTGAACATCATCCATGATAATGATATCCATGGCTTGATAAAAGTTCACAAAATCGTTGATGGTATTGTTCTTTAATGAATCTACAAACTGCTGGCAAAATTTTTCGCAAGAAACATAAATCACCAACTTATCAGGCATGGTTTTCTTCACCTCGTTTCCGATGGCTTGTGCCAAATGCGTTTTCCCTAAACCAACGCCACCATAAATCATCAAAGGATTAAAAGAAGTACCGCCTGGTTTTGCACCCACGGCATAACCTGCAGAGCGGGCTAAACGGTTACAATCTCCTTCAATAAAATTCTCAAAAGTATAGTTTGGATTCAATTGTGGATCTACCTGTAATTTTTTTAAACCTGGAATTACGAAAGGATTTTTAATGTCTTTATTCAGGGCCATAGGCATTGGAATAGATTGACTTTTTCCTTCGGCTCCGTTACCGCTTGATGGAAGGTTGGTAGTGTAGGGCATTTTGGAAGATGATTTTTCGACAACGATGTTGTATTCTAATCTGCCCGTATCTCCTAGTTGTTTTTTAATGGTTTTTCTTAATAAACCCACGTAATGCTCTTCCAGCCATTCATAAAAGAATAAACTTGGTACTTGAATGGTTAAAACACTTTCCTCTAACCTTAAAGGAATGATGGGTTCGAACCAGGTTTTAAAACTCTGAGTCGGGATATTATCCTTTATGATTTGGAGACAGTTTGCCCATACACTTGTACAAGTTTTTTCCATATTATTTTTCTAATTATCTGATTTCTAATGCGATCGGAAGAGGCAAGGACTGCCGTTTACCGAGTACCGAAGATTCAAAAAAAAATCGGTTTATAAAACTAAAATTTGAAATTATTCTTAAAATACTGTCTGATAGCTAGTAAAAAAAATTGAGCAGCTATAAAAAGTCCCGTTTAAGCAAAATAACACTATTTACTCAATAAATTATCTTATGTCTTAATTCTATTTTATTGAAAAGATATTTTCGTAATTTACATACTGTTTAATGCTCTCCAAAAACTTCTCGCAAAACATCAGCAATTTCACCTAAAGTAGCGTATTCTTCGACGGCATCTAGTATAAAAGGCATCAAATTATCGTCCCCTTTTGCAGCTGCTTTTAGCTTGTTTAGCTTGATTTCAACCTGCTGATTATCTCGCTCGCTTTTTAGCTGATTGATTTTATCAGTTTGCTCAACTCTAATGCTGTCATCCACTCTAAAAACTTCAGGATTTACCTTTTCATTAGCCGTAAATTTATTCACACCCACAATCACTTGCTCGCCAGATTCAATTGCTTTTTGATATTGATATGCAGCATCGGCAATTTCATTTTGGATGTATCCTTGTTCAATTGCATTTACCGAGCCTCCCATGTCATCAATCTTGTCGATATATTTCCAGGCAGCAGCCTCTATTTCATCTGTTAAAGTTTCTACAAAATAAGAGCCCGCTAAAGGATCTACCGTTTCGGTAATGCCACTTTCGAAAGCAATGAGTTGTTGCGTACGTAAAGCAATAGAAGCTGCTTCCTCTGTTGGAAGAGAGAGTGCTTCATCATAACCATTAGTATGTAGAGATTGCGTTCCTCCTAAAACGGCTGCCATTGCCTGATTGGTGACGCGTACAATATTATTGATAGGCTGTTGAGCTGTAAGCGTTGACCCACCTGTTTGCGTATGGAAACGAAGTTGTTGTGCTCTTTCATCAGTTGCACCTAAATCTTTGGTGATTTTAGCCCACATTCTTCGGGCTGCCCTAAATTTGGAAATCTCTTCAAAGAAATTGTTGTGACAGTTGAAAAAGAAAGATAATCGCTTTGCGAAAACATTGATATCTAAACCTTTTTCAATTGCTGCTTTTAGATAAGTTTTTCCGTTGGCTAAAGTAAAAGCCAATTCTTGAACAGCGGTTGATCCGGCCTCGCGAATATGATAGCCAGATATAGAAATGGTATTCCATTTAGGAACTTCCTTGCTACAGTATTCAAAAACATCGGTGATTAAACGCATGGAAGCTTTTGGAGGATAGATATAAGTCCCTCTGGCTGAATATTCCTTTAATATATCATTCTGTATAGTTCCCGATATTTTTTTTAAATCTGCTCCCTGCTTTTTTGCCAAAGCAATATACATCGCTAAAAGCGTCGATGCCGTTGCGTTGATGGTCATAGAGGTGGTGATTTTCTCTAACTCAATTCCATCAAACAATACCTCTATATCTTTTAAAGAATCTATGGCAACGCCTACTTTTCCAACCTCACCATCAGACAAATCGTGATCGCTATCGTAACCTATTTGTGTAGGTAAATCAAAGGCGACCGAAAGTCCCATGGTACCTTGCTTCAGTAAATAATGATACCGCTTATTGGATTCCTTGGCCGTCGAAAAACCAGCATACTGGCGCATGGTCCATAAACGACCACGGTACATATCTTTTTGTATTCCACGAGTAAAAGGAAACTCAGCCGGAAGCTCTTGCATAGGATTACAGGCAGTATAAACTTCTTTTATTTCTATGTTTGATGTAGTTTTAAATTTTTTATCGCTCATGCTTTGATTTATAAAAATTGAATATCGTCTTTCATGACCAACAATGCTAAGTCGTATGGGTTTTCCTCCACCTCAGCAAATCTTGCAAATATCACTTTGCTTAATTCAACTGCTGTTGCATCCGGATGTAAATTTGCCATGGATTGGTTGACTAAATTAACGGTATCATCTTTTACTCTTTTAATAATTGCCCAAGAATCATTTGTAATGTATAACTGCTGAGAAATGTTGTGTTGATATTCTGCCCGAACTTCTGTTAAAATGAGATTTTGCATTTCTTTTGCACTCATTCCTGAGATGTGAAGACGCACTAATAAATTAGCAGGATTTATCCTTTCAATAAAAAGCGTTAAGCGTTCGTAAGCTTGCAACTTTAAGGGTAAAACATCTTTAACCACCAATTTCTTATACTCAAGAGCTTTAAAATTATAATAAGAATCTAACTGACCTTTTAACAGGAAGTATGCCCCAAAAACAACCAATAGGCCTGAAAGTGTGTATTTTAAAATATCTAATGCGAAAATTCCTAAATCCATATTCGTTTGTAAGTTGATCGTCAAAAAGGTGATTAAAAAACAAAAATCTACAATTTGCCTTATATTTGTATAATAAATATTTGATTTATGAGCACAGCAGTTGAAACAGTAGCACCCGTAACTTTAACCGAAGGTGCAAAAAAAGAAGTAAAAAAATTAATATCTCAGCAAGAGTTAGGTGCCGAGTTTGGTTTGCGCTTAGGCGTTGAAGGTGGTGGATGTGCAGGAATGAATTATATTTTAGGTTTTGATCAACAAAAAGAAGGTGACAACGAATATGAGATTGATGGCATCAGAGTGTTTATGCATAAGGCGCATGGTCTTTATTTGGTAGGGATGGAAGTTGATTTTCAGCAAGGTTTAAACGCTCGTGGTTTTGTGTTTAATAATCCTAATGCAAGCAATACTTGCGGATGTGGAACCAGTTTTTCTGTATAATTTTTAGTTTTTGATTATAATGGAAACGCCAGCTTTTAAAAGAGCTGGCGTTTTTTTGCTACCATTTTATATTCTTGTCTATAAAATCTATCAAACTGTTTGCTAAATCTTGCTGCTCTTTTAGTTTTGGATGTCCGGGTGATTCCTTAAATGGAACAATTAAACTGTAGATTTTAGCATCCTTTAAACCAGAAATTGCTTTTTGAACATAGAGTGGCCATGGCGAATCTTTTCTGGTAATATCCATATTCCCCAACATGCAAATAATGTGTGCTTTTGGATGTTTACCTCTAATGGTTTTTACAAAGTTTTGATAGGATTGTATGATAAAATCTTTACTAGGTTTAGTTTCTCCAAAACGATGCTTAAACTCGGGATACTTAGGATTATTGATCAACCATGAATCATTTTGTAATAAATTAATGACCACTACATCTGGCGTATATTTAGAGAAATCCCATTTACTTTTGGCATCCAACGGATCCAGTCGATCGTACATTTCTGGCATGATCAAAGGAAACCAACTTACCATAATCCCAATTCCGCTTTTTGCGATGCATTGATATTGTGCGTTAAAATGCCTAGCAGTAATTGCAGCATAAGCTGCATAATTATTTTCAAAATATCCTATCGGATTATCTCCAAATTTATCCTCAACCGCATATCCGCAAGTAATGGAGTTGCCGTAGAACTCTATTTTTCTTTTAGGTAATGCAGGCGGATTTAAAAGTTCTGATTTTTTGTCTAATTCAAATCCAAAAAAACTTGTTTTTCCTTTATCCCATTCGGTCATCTTAAACAATTCTACTGTATGTTTTCCAAATGGTAAATTTTCGGTAAGTTGATACTTTTTCTTAATCGTATCGAAGTGAATTCGAGATTTCAATTTTTGATCGATGATGATGTTATAATAATTAGAAGTATCAGCATCCTTGAATTCACCAGCTAGTGAAGTTCCTTTAAAGCTGATGGTTACCGATGTTCCTGGCCAAGTTAATTCGGCAGCATCACTAGCAAAAAGTATTCTACCTTGATATTGTAGTTTGTTATTCTTAAAGGAAATGAATTGAGTTTGTGCATAGCAGAATATACCGCTACAGCTGATGAAGAATAATAAAAAGATTTTTCTAATCATAGTTTAAATATAAGAATGAAAATTCTATTGCAATGACTGAAGTGAAATAAACCCAATTGCAGTGGCGGCGCCCCGACTCCTTAATTAAGGGAGCTGGGGGCAACAGCGAAAAGTGGGACTATCTGAACCTATAGCTAATGAAATTGCCTTTCTAAAATTAAACTGTAACAATGTGTTGAGTAATATGGTCTAAGAATCTAAGAATTTGTATTTTTAGCTATAGCCAAATTGAATGGATAACATAGAAAACGTAAAAGTTGCGCTGCAATCTATCGCCAGTAATAAGTTAAGAACTTTTTTAACCGCATTAATTATTGCTATTGGTTTGATGGCTTTGGTGGGCATTTTAACTTCTATTGATGCCATCAAAGGTTCTTTGAATAATACTTTTGCGAGTATGGGTGCTAATTCCTTTACCATAAGAAACCGTGGAACTGGTATTAGAATTGGAGGAAATGGGAACAGACCAAAAAATTTTCCAGTAATAAAATACCGCGAGGCAATGGATTTTAAAGAACGTTTCAGCGTTCCAGCAACCGTTTCGGTAAATACTTTTGCTTCCTTTGCAGCAACTGTGAAATATAAAAACGAAAAGACAAATCCTAATATTTCTGTTTTGGGAGCTGATGATGCTTATGTTTCAACTGGTGGCTATAAAATAGCCGAAGGAAGAAATTTCTCTAATAGTGAAATGGAGTTTGGAGCTAGTGTGGTAATTATTGGCGATGAGATTAAACAAAAGTTTTTTAAAAACGAAAGTCCTTT
The DNA here is from genome assembly GCA_014378105.1 of Pseudopedobacter sp. Classification (GTDB taxonomy): domain Bacteria; phylum Bacteroidota; class Bacteroidia; order Sphingobacteriales; family Sphingobacteriaceae; genus Pseudopedobacter. Next base: position 8,592 of record JACMOI010000029.1, on the reverse strand, counting down.
AGATAAAATCATTACGCTCGGAAGCGATAAATTTAGAGTAATTGGCGTTTTTGCACCAAAAGGAAGCAGCATGGGTTTTGGTGGAGATAAAGTTTGTGTGATTCCGGTATTTAAAGGTCGTCAGATTATGACTAACTCAAATCCTACTTATACTATATCTGTCATGGTAGATGATCCAACAAAAATGGATTATGCCGTTGGCGAAGCGACGGCTTTAATGCGAAAAATCAGAAATTTAAGTGCTCAGCAAGATAATAATTTTGAAACCACGAAAAGTGATGCTATTGCAGAAACGCTCATCGAAAATTTAAAATATGTTCAGATTGCAGGTATGGTAATTGGCATAATTACATTGTTAGGTGCTGCAATTGCGTTAATGAATATTATGATGGTTTCGGTGACAGAAAGAACTCGAGAAATTGGAATTAGAAAAGCAATTGGTGCCAATCCATCGCTTATCAGAAAACAATTCTTGTATGAAGCCATTGTGATTTGTTTGCTGGGCGGTAGCGTTGGTATTTTCCTTGGAATTGTGATGGGTAATTTATTGGCATTAGCGATGGGAGCCTCTTTTATTATTCCATGGCTGTGGATTTTCATAGGTTTAATTGCTTGTGTTGGCACTGGTTTGGCATCGGGAATTATCCCAGCTTCTAAAGCTTCGAAATTAGATCCTGTTGAGGCTTTGAGATATGAGTAGTGGTAGTGAGTAGTGAGAATTCAACTAATTATTTCAGCATTTCGTTTTGTAAACAGCCTTCTTCGAATAAAAATTTCAATTTTTCAGTAGATAAGGCTTGGTGTAAAGCATCGGCGTGTTTGAGGTGGTGCATATCTGAACCAATAAAATCAACCATCATGTGATCAACCAGATCTTGTGCAGCTTTTTGGGCAGGCTTACCATAATATCCTGTCAAAGAAATGGTATTCATCTGAAAGTAGCATCCAAACTCTCTTATTTTATAGAAATTCTCAATTGAGCCATATAAATAAGGATATCTCTCGGGATGAGCTAATATAGGTTTATAGCCTTTATCATTGATTTTTTGAATGATTTCTTTTAAATTATTTGGATAATTAATATAGGAAAGCTCGAATAATAAATAACCATTACCCATAGTCATTAAGTTCCCTTTATCAATTTTAGATTCGAAAGTTTCGTCTAAATAATATTCGGCAGCAGCTTCAATAGGAATGCTAATGTTTTGTTTTTGAAGTTCCTCCCGTACCTGATCTAATGCTTTATTAATGGTGTCGGGCGTATTCCGATAATAATCGGACATGATGTGAGGAGTAGCAATCAGTTTTTTGAATCCTAAATCCTTGAATCGATTGATCATCATGATGGATTCTCTGACTGTTGGAGCTCCATCGTCAATTCCAGGAAGGATATGCGAATGCATATCAATCCCAATTTTTTCAAAATTAAATTCTGGTATTGTATTTTTTTTTTTGAAAAGACCTAACATTTATCTGTTTTGGTATTGCTCCTTGTAATAATGCTGATAATTCCCAGATGTTACGTTATTAAGCCATTCTTCATTCTTTAAATACCAGTCAACCGTTTTTTCTAACCCTTCTTCAAATTGTAGGCTTGGCTCCCAACCCAAATCTTCTTTTAGTTTAGTGGCATCAATGGCATATCTTAAATCATGACCGGCTCTATCAGTAACGTAAGTAATCAGTTTTTCTGATTCTCCTTTTGGTCTGCCTAATTTTCTGTCCATCACTTTACAAAGTGTACGAATGAGGTCAATATTTGTCCATTCGTTATGCCCACCAATATTATAAGTAGACCCTGTTTTTGCTTTATGGAAAATCACATCAATTGCTCTGGCGTGATCTACCACCCAAAGCCAATCTCTAATGTTTTCCCCTTTTCCATAGATGGGAATAGCTTTGTTTTGTTTGATGTTATGGATGGAAAGCGGAATCAATTTCTCAGGGAAATGAAATGAACCATAATTATTTGAGCAATTAGAAATCACACAATCCATTCCGTAAGTATCATGATATGCCCTAACAAAATGATCTGAACTTGCTTTTGAGGCCGAATATGGTGAATGAGGATCGTACGAAGTTTCTTCGGTAAACATTTCTGTCCCTTCACCTAAAGTTCCATAAACTTCATCGGTAGAAACATGATAAAATCTTTTATTATCGTAATCACCTTTCCAAGTAGTTTTAGCTGCATTTAATAAATTTACAGTTCCAACTACATTGGTCATTACAAACTCAATTGGGTTTGAAATAGAACGATCTACATGAGATTCTGCAGCTAAATGAATTACAGCATCGAAATGTTCGGTATCAAAAAGATTTTGGATAAAATCAGCATCAACTATATCTCCTTTAACGAATTTATAATTTGCCTTATTTTCAATATCGAGCAAATTCTCTAAATTTCCAGCATAAGTTAATTTATCCAAATTTACTATTTGATAGTTTGGATAAGTAGTTACAAACCTTCGAACTACATGCGATCCTATAAATCCGGCACCACCGGTAATGAGTATTTTCATTTTTTAGTTGGTTAGATGGTTAGTATATAGTTTTTTTAGGCCTAACAAACTGGCTAACTAAATACCAACAAACTAATTAAAAAGGATTATTGTTAATATATTTTTCCCATTCCCAGGCAGATTTCATCATATCTTCGATATTCAGTTCTGCTGTCCAGCCCAGTTCTTGGGTAGATTTTGTGGCATCACCGAACACTTTTTCTACGTCTCCGATTCTACGAGGACCAATCACATAATTTAATTTCTCTCCAGTAGATTTTTCAAAAGCATGAATAACTTCTAACACTGTCGTTCCTTTCCCAGTACCGATATTAAATACTTCATATTTATCTTTGGATTTACTATTCTCCATCCTTTTAATAGCGGCTACATGCGCTTTCGCTAAATCAACAACATGAATATAATCTCTTACACAGCTACCATCTGCAGTATCATAATCATCACCAAAAACAGTGATTTTTTCTCTTTTACCAATAGCAGTTTGTGTGATAAAGGGAATCAGATTTTGAGGAATACCAATTGGTAATTCGCCAATTAAAGCTGATGAATGTGCCCCAACAGGATTAAAATAACGCAAAGCTGTGATTTTATAATTATCATTAGCATTAGCTGTTTCCAATAAAATCTCTTCTGCAATTTGTTTGGTATTACCATAAGGTGATTCAGCTTTTTTAATTGGAGCTTCCTCAGTCACTGGTAAAACATCTGGCTGTCCGTAAACGGTACAACTAGAGGAAAATACAAAATTAATAGGTTTGTCTTTATATGCTGTTAGCAAGTTAATTAAAGAAAAAAAGTTGTTCTTATAATACGCCAAAGGCTTTTGAACTGATTCGCCCACTGCTTTAAAAGCCGCAAAATGGATGATTCCTTTGATATCTGAATGAGCTGCTACAAAATCGTTCACTTTGTTTTGATCACATAAATCAAACTCATGAAACTCTGGTCGGTAATTAATGATTTTTTCTATCTGATCAATGATTTTTACAGAAGAATTCGACAAATCATCTATGATAACCGGAGTATAACCAGCATTATAAAGTTCGACAACAGTGTGCGAACCTATAAAACCAGTACCACCAGTCACTAAAATTTTAGTAGACATTATGTTCTATTGTAATTGGTAAAATCTTTATGATCAATTTTCTCTAGTTGCTCTTTAGAAAGTGTTTTGAAATACTCGTAAGTAATTTTTAAACCTTCGGCCCTATTTACTTTCGGCTCCCATTTTAAAATCTCTCTTGCTTTTGTAATATCTGGACGACGTTGTCTTGGGTCATCCTGAGGAAGTGGCTTGTAAATCACTTTCTGATTGGTACCTGTTAACTTAATAATTTCTTCGGCAAACTGACCGATTGTGATTTCGTCTGGATTTCCAATATTTACTGGAGAGGAATAATCAGATAGTAACAATCTATAAATTCCTTCTACTAAATCATCGACGTAACAGAAAGAACGCGTTTGGGTTCCATCACCAAAAACGGTTAAATCTTCTCCTCTTAAAGCTTGTCCAACGAAAGCTGGTAAAACTCTACCGTCATTTAAACGCATTCTAGGACCGTAAGTATTAAAAATTCTTACAATACGGGTTTCTAATCCATGGAAAGTATGGTAAGCCATTGTCATGGCTTCTTGAAAACGTTTGGCCTCATCATAAACTCCACGTGGACCAACTGGATTTACATTCCCCCAATATTCTTCAGGCTGCGGGTTTACTGCTGGATCACCATAAACTTCAGAAGTGGAAGCAATAATAATTCTAGCACTTTTCGCTCTCGCTAAACCTAGTAAATTGTGTATTCCCAAAGAACCTACTTTTAAGGTTTGGATTGGAATTTTCAAATAATCAATCGGACTTGCTGGAGATGCAAAATGCAATATATAATCCAATTCACCAGGAACATAGACAAATTTGGAAACATCGTGATGTGAAAATTCGAAATTTGAATTTGGGAAAAGATGCTCGATATTGGCTAAATCTCCAGTAATCAAGTTATCCATTCCAATCACATAATAACCTTCTTTAATAAAACGATCACAAAGGTGTGAACCTAAAAATCCTGCCGCTCCGGTAATTAAAACTCTTTTCATTTTTATGAATTTACAACTGCTCTACCAATACTGTTATAATAATATCCTAACTCAATCATTTTATGAAGATCATATAAGTTTCTTCCATCAAAAATTACTTTTGATTTCATGATTTTCTCCATTCTATCAAAATCAGGATTTCTGAAGGCTTGCCATTCTGTTGCGATAATCAATGCATCAGCACCTTCTAAAGCTTCGTAGGCATTATCGGCGAAAGCTAAAACATTACCTTTCATTTTCTTTACATTTTCCATTGCTTCAGGATCGTAAGCCACAACTTGAGCTCCTGCTTTCGTTAAAGCATCAATAATATATAATGCTGGCGCTTCACGGATATCGTCAGTTTCTGGTTTGAAGGCTAGGCCCCAAAGAGCGAATTTTTTACCTTTTACATCATTTTTGTAATATTTCATCATTTTTTCAACGATTTTCAATTTTTGAGTTTCGTTGACCTCCATTACAGAATCTAAAATTTTGAAGTTATAATCATATTCCTTTGATGATAAAGCTAAAGCCTGAACATCTTTTGGGAAACAGCTTCCACCATATCCAATACCTGGGAAAAGAAATCTTTTTCCGATACGCCCATCTGCACCAATACCTCTACGAACCATATCCACATCCGCACCTACCAACTCGCAAAGATTAGCCACTTCGTTCATGAAAGTGATTTTTGTTGCTAAGAATGAGTTTGCTGCATATTTTGTTAGTTCAGATGAACGCTCATCCATAAAAATAATTGGATTTCCAGAACGAACGTAAGGCATATATAATTCATCCATCAATTTTCTAGCTCTGTCGCTGCTTGTACCTACTACCACTCTATCTGGTTTCATGAAATCTTCGACCGCAACACCTTCGCGTAAAAATTCAGGGTTTGAAACCACATCTACTTCTATAGAGGTATTAGCAGTAAAAGCTGCTTTAACTTTATCTGCAGTACCCACCGGAACTGTAGATTTTGTCACTATCACTTTATATTCAGTAATCAACTTTGCGATATCAGCAGCAGCACCTAAAACATAGCTTAAATCCGCTTTCCCATCTCCGCCCGGAGGCGTTGGTAAAGCTAAAAATATGATGACTGCATCTTTTATTGCAGAAGCCAATTCTGTTGTAAATGTTAATCGCCCTTGTTCAATATTTCTGTGGAAAAGTATATCTAAACCCGGTTCATAAATAGGCAATTCCCCATTTTTCATTTTATTTACTTTCTCTTCAACAATATCAACACAAGTAACATAGTTACCTGTTTCTGCTAAACATGTACCTGTTACCAAGCCCACATAACCTGTTCCAATTACTGCAATCTTCATATTTTAATTCGCTGTTTTAATCTAAATTATTTAAACTTGACGAAGATAATCATTCAAATTTTTAAATGCCTGTAATATATCATATTGGAATTAAAATTTACTATTTCTTCATACTTGTTATCTCTTTATTTAATACAAAAGCAAAACACTGGATAAAAGGAAGACGTGATTGGAGAGATATGTTTCCTGAAATCAGCGATAATCCTAAAATATGGTTTCATTTTGCTTCTTTAGGGGAATTTGAACAAGGGAAACCACTTTTACAAGCTATCAGAAAAAAATATCCTAAAAAAAAGATTGTAATTACTTTCTTCTCACCATCAGGTTATGTAATTAGAAAAAACTCACCTTTAGGAGATTATATCTTGTATTTACCTGTTGATACACACAAAAATGCTGAAGATTTTATCCGGATTTTCAATCCTGAACTTGCTATTTTTAATAAATACGAATATTGGTACTTTTTCTACAAAAGTTTAAATCAACATGAGATCCCAATCTACATCACCTCTTCAATTTTTAGGGAAAATCAGGTGTTTTTTAAATGGTATGGAAGCTTTAACCGAAAGATATTAAGCTATGTTACTCACTTTTTTGTTCAAAATAAAAAGTCAGGAGAGTTATTAGAAAGCATAGGGTTGAAGAATTTCACTTTGAGTGGAGATACCCGCTTTGATAGTGTTTTGGATTTAGCGAAAAACAAAAAAGAGTTTCCAATTATCCAAAAATTTAAAGGTGCTAAAAAACTAATTATTGCTGGTAGTACTTGGCCAGAAGATGAAAAGCTTTTGGCTAATTATCATTTTAATGATGATTGGAAATTAATCATTGCTCCGCATGAAATTTCTGAATCTAAAATTCTTGATCTAGAAAGGCTATTTGAAAATAAAAGTTTAAGATATTCTAAGCTGGATAACGGTTTTGAATTTAAATCAAACATTAAAATCATCATAATTGATAACATTGGGATGCTTTCTTCTTTGTATAATTATGGGGAAATCGCATATATTGGTGGAGGTTTTGGAGCTGGAATACACAATACACTAGAAGCTGCCGCTTGGGGATTACCTGTGATTTTTGGACCAAACTATCATAAATTCCAAGAAGCCAAAGATTTGATTGAGTTGAAGGGTGGATATTCCTTTCAACATCAACCTGAACTTAATGCCATATTGGATAAATTAATTCATCATGAAGACATTAGACTAAACTCAGGAAAAAACGCTGCATCATATGTAAAAAACAATACTGGAGCAACCGAAATCATTATGAATGCTATTTTTTAAGAAAAGGAATTACGTATTCAAAATAATATCCTCTAAAGCATCAATCCAGGCTGGGTCGTCATTCAAACTTTCTACTAATTGTACTTTTTCTCCACCCATTTTTTCAAACTCTTCGAAGTACTCATCAGAAACCTCTATCGTAGTTTCTAAACAATCGGCAACGAAGGCTGGGCAAAAAACTAGTAATTTTTTGGCCCCTTTTTCAGCCAAAACTTTTAAAATTTCACTGGTGTAAGGCTGTACCCAAGGGTCTCGTCCTAATCGTGATTGGTAACAAATGGTATATTTATCTTCAGGTATATTTAGTTTTTCGGCTATTAATTGAGCGGTTCTATTGCATTGAGCGGTGTAACAGAACTTATTATTTTCTGTAAGTGTTTTACAGCAATCTTTCACTTTTAAACAGTGCACTCCAGAGACATCCACTTTTTTCATGTGTCTTTGAGGTAAACCATGGAAACTAAATAAAATATGATCCCAGCCCTCGCTTAAGTATTTTTTACCATGCGCAGCGAAAACATCAATCATCCCAGGGTGATCATAAAAGCTATTGATAAAACTCATATCAGGGATGGCTTGCCATTCCTTCACAATTTCCATCACCTTATCATGTACTGACCCTGTAGAAGCTGACGCGTAATGAGGGAATAATGGAACTACTTTAATACTATCTACTTTTGCTTGTTTTAATCTTTCTAAGGCATCAGGAATAGATGGTGACTGATATCGCATGGCTAATTCTACCATGTAATCATCTCCTAATTCTTTTTGTATTTCTTGATGAACTCTTTTGCCGTAAATTAAAAGAGGTGAGCCTTCATCTGTCCATAGTTTTTTATAGATTTTTGCTGATTTAGGTCCGCGAAAAGGAACAATTATTCCTTTCACTAAAATGGTTCTTAAAATGGGATTTACATCTAGCACCCTGCCATCCATCAAAAATTCGTCTAAATACTTTCTAACATCAGCAGTTGATGGACTATCAGGTGTGCCCAAGTTCACTAATAAAATACCTTTTTTACCCATCGTTGATTTTTAAATTCTTCTCTTTTTCTTTCCATAATCTCCACCAAGGTGTTGCTGGTGAATCATGATGTTCGTAATGATATCCAAAAAAATAACAGCTAAAAAATGCCCAAATATGATTTTTAGACTGTGTTTTTGATTGATGCTTATTTTCATGTTCGCCTCTATGTGGTAAGTAAGTGCCAAAATAGAAAAGTTGCATGGAGCTTATCAGCGATGGAACAACCCAAAACATCAATAAGTTTTGTTCTATAATCCAAATTTTTAAAATATTATAAATAATGGCCATCCCTACAATTTGCCACCAGGTGATGTATTGTTTAAAGAACTGAAAATACCAAACAAAAAAAT
>JACMOI010000155.1 GCA_014378105.1 Pseudopedobacter sp. | reverse complement strand
CCAGAAGTGAAGCAAAAGTTGTGGGGCGGAAATTTTTGGACTTCAGGTTATTATGTTAACACAGTTGGTGAATATGCGAATGAAGATGTAATTTTAAAATACATTCAAAATCAAGGTGAGCAAAAGAGTGAATATAAGCAAAGCATAAAAATCAACTAAGTTTAGTCTTCGGTTAGCGATACCCCGATAGCTCTGCTTCGGGGTTGTTCATTTAAAACCTAAATTCTCTCTAACGAAATAGTGGTAAGATCAATTAAAACCATGATCTTTTGTTGAAGTTACGAGATGATTTCTAGAGGAATCGAATCCATCAAAACAAACTATTTCAATTTTTTAATGGCTAGATAATTGTAAATTGGTATTTAGATATTTATTTTCCAGTTTTTAGCGGTCATTTATGAAAGAAAAAGAAAATACAACCACGCCTAAAGGAATTACTCAAATTTTAAGCGAACAAATTAATGCAAGTTTACATGAACATAGGAGATCGCGATTTAGTTTGCTACTCTCCTCATTTGCAGCTGGCCTAGAAATCGGCTTTAGCTTGCTCATTATGGCTACTGTTTATACCATGTTTGGTGATCATAGCTCGCCACAATTTTTGCATATCATTCTTTCTATTAGCTATTCTTTCGGATTTATCTTGGTCATTATAGGACGGTCTGAACTTTTTACAGAGCATACTACATTAGCCATTTTTCCGGTGTTGAATAAGAACGAATCTATTAAAAACCTCTTCATTTTATGGGGAATTGTGTACTTAGGAAACATTGTTGGTGGATGTATATTTGCTTTCTTGTCTGTTTTTCTTGGTAGCGAGATGGACATGATTAAACCCGAGGCGTTTTACGAATTGGCTCATAAATTAATAGACCATAGCGGATATGTTATTTTGATTAGTGGGATTTTTGCAGGTTGGTTAATGGGTTTGCTAGCTTGGTTATTGGCAAGTGTTAGCGAAACGATTAGTCGAATTTTTATGATTATTATGGTTACTACTGCTATTGGTTTTCTTGGCTTACACCATTCTATTGTAGGTAATATCGAAATTTTTGCAGGTTATTTAAGTTCTAATAAAATTAGTTTTTCTGCTTATTTAATACCTGTTTTATGGGCAACTTTAGGTAATATTTTAGGCGGCGGAATTTTTGTAGCTCTACTTAAGTTTAGTCACGTTAAAGGTGCCGACTAAGAAAATTGTAGGGTTTACTAATGTGTTTTATTATTTGAATACTGTAAGAAGAAGCCTGAAGATTAGAGAGTTTGAAAACTCTTTTTTATTCCTTAATCCTGAGTCACGCTTCGCTTAAGACTACGGACAGTTGGGAGACAGAAAGATACCTCGTTATTACCTTGTTCGAACATCCTTCGTTATTTAACGAAGGATGTTCGAAGAGAACCCGAAGCGGACCATAACCAGTCTCGAAGCGATCTTAGTGTTTTTTAGCGACCTTCTGGATGTATTCTTTTAAAAGGGCATGGTATAAACTGCCTGTACGAGCCGATAGGCGAAGGCCTGCTTTTTGCTTTTCGCTATCATCTGCCAAGATGCTTTTGGCATAAGCGACCGCTTCTTTAAATAATGAACGTTGAACTTTTTGTGATGTACTTGGTTTTACCCGACTCATATCAGGGTATGCAGTGATGATGGTACGGTCTCCGGGATATTGCTTCACCACAATAGTCTTGTTGATGTGCCCTCGAAAGCCTTTTAATAGTGGGTTATTAGATGTTGCCATAGGTTAGTTTTTTTAAGCTAATTTAAATCTTTTGCATCTAATTTACAAGTGCTTATCTATATCTTATTCAGGCATTAAGGAAGCATTATCCTAGCTTTAAAGAAGCTTCATCCTTCGTTTATGTAAGCTTGATCCTTTGTTTTTTTGGATTTGAGGTAAAGAGGGATGGAGTTGTGAAGTATTGATAAATTTAGGTGTTTTTTATGGAATGTGCAAGGGGGGGGAGGGAGGAAGGCGGTAGTTAAAGGACTGAAGTTCTTATTTACGTCATGTCGACGGTAGGAGACATCTCACCTGCAAAGAAGAAATTTAAGTCAACCCATTTCTTTTGCCCAGCCCGCTAAGACTTAGACTAGTTAAGGGTTACTTTCCTCTGTTTATTTTTACTGGATTTTGTCGAGTGTCAAAAACGTCAATAATTTCGATTTTATCTTTATTAATCCAGTAAATGATTTTGTAGTTCGTACTGATGAGATATCTAAAGTTCTGAGGTCTATCGTTCAAGAATTCTTCAGTTAGTCCCATCTCAGGAAAATCCTGAGCTCTATGGTACTTTTAGCGATTTTTTGAGTAATCTGCTTAGCTATTTTTAAACTGACATTTTTATGGTGGTAATCAAAAATACTTTTCAGTTCGCTTTTCGCGGAATTTGTCCAGTGTACGATTAATCCCATTTATCAATTTCAGCAATTAAGTCGGTTAGATTGGTAAGTCTATTATTTTTGGAGTCATCCATAGATTTGTCAATTCTTTCATTTAATTCTGTAACTGACATTGGTTTGAATTCTTTATCTTTTGTGGAATGATCAGAATGTAATAGGTTTTCTAAACGAGTAAGAAGTTCCTCGTTTTCAAGCTTTAATAACTCTTGTACAAACTCTATTTTCCTTGTTTGAATATCCATTTCAGTTTGTCTGTTTATCAAATTTACAAAAAACTTTTTTGAAACTTTTCAATTAGTTGATTTACAAATTAGACCTCTATTTATCACTCAAGGTGACGTTTCTATTTTACCTCATATCGACGGTAGGAGAAACGAAGTACATCGAAGATATAGCTCACATGAAAGGTTAACGAGTTTGAAAACTCTTTTCTATTCCTTAATCCGAAGTCACGCTTCGCTTAAGACTACGGACAGTTGGGTTTTTTACTTCATGTGGACATTAGGAGAAATGAAGTTCATCGAAGATACTTCTCACATGGAAAGAAGAAGTTTAAGCCAATCCATTTCTTTTGCCCAGCCAGCTAAGACTTAAATCAGTAGGGGTAGAGAACTCTTTAAGACTTCGGACAGTTAGAATTAATCTAATTTTCAAGTGTTAAAACTATAGGCATGTGGTCGCTAATTTTAAGCCAATTTTCAAAAGTTCCAATTTCTAAATTCTTTATTTTTGAATGGAAATCATTGCTAGCAAAGATATAGTCTATATGATATGATTTTAAAAGATTGCGCTGAAGATAAAAAGTCGGTCGAGATTCTTCTCCTTCAATTTCTTGGAAATAATTATGGTAAACGCTTTCAATATTAAGTTCTTTTAATTCCCTAACACAGTCACTATGATTCCACCATCTGTCCCATCTATCCCAAATTACATTACTATTAAAGTCACCAGCTATTATTGATTTATTTAATTTGGATTTATTCATTTGTAAATATTTCCAAAGTTGTCCAATATATCCAAATGTAGGAGAATTTGCTCCATGACACCATGCTGCTAACAGATTGAAATTATTATTTATTCGACAAGGAATAAAATGTTTTTCTCCCTTATTTTCCCAGTTGAGCTTTTCAATTTTAACACTCGGTTTAGCAAAAACTCCAAGTCCCTTATTTTTGCTATCTCCAATCCATAAATAATTTATCGCCCACTTTTTATATTCTAAGTCAGTAGACTTTTCAGGATCTTCACACTCTTGAATAATTAAAATATCAGAGTCAAAAAAATCAAGGAATTCAAATTTTTTTCTGAAAGCTCCATTGCAATTCCATGTTATTATTTTGAGATCAGATTTCAAATTTTAATTCTTTCAGTTTAAAGATACGCACTGTTTCTTTTCAGAACAGAGTATTTTTCAGTCAATGGACTTAACTTAAATATATAAATTTTAAACAGAAAATAGTTGCACATCACTTCATTAAATAAACCTGATGGCAGCGGTATCCTTTTATTGGAGCCTTCGACTCCGCTCAGGCTGACAAAAAAAGATTTAGCAAACAGCAGGACTATCCTAAGCGATGAAATACTGAACCTTGCTTTAAAAAAAAATACCTTGAAACCAAAAAAGCAAGACCGTTTCCAATCTTGCTTCTCCCGATTGCTATCGGGATATTTTTAGTATTGTATCTTACTACTTATCCCGATAGCTATCGGGACTTGCGTCTTAACTTACTGCATCAAGAACTTGAAATTCTGGATATTCTTTAACGAGATACCTGTACCACGTACTACGGCTCTCAAAGGATCGTCGGCAACGTGAACGGGCAATTTGGTTTTAGAACTGATACGCTTATCTAAACCGCGTAAAAGAGCGCCACCACCGGTTAAATAAATACCGGTTTGGTAAATATCGGCAGAAAGCTCGGGCGGAGTAATTTCTAAAGCTTTTAGTATGGCTTCTTCAATTTTAGAGATGGATTTGTCTAGACAATGTGCAATCTCGGTATAAGAAACGGTGATTTGCTTAGGCACACCGGTCATTAAATCACGACCTTGAACAGCGAAATCTGCTGGCGCATCGGCCAACTCGGGTAGGGCAGAACCTACTTCGATTTTGATTCTTTCGGCAGTACGTTCCCCAATCATGATGTTGTGTTGGCGACGGATGTAGTTGACGATATCAGAGTCAAAATTATCTCCAGCAACGCGAATAGACTGGTCGCAAACGATACCTGATAATGCAATTACGGCAATCTCGGTTGTTCCACCACCGATATCGATGATCATGTTTCCCATCGGTTCTTCTACGTCAATCCCGATACCTACAGCAGCTGCCATTGGCTCGTGAATTAAGTAAACTTCTTTTGCTCCGGCAATCTCTGCAGAGTCGCGTACGGCTCTTTTTTCTACTTCAGTAATTCCAGAAGGAATACAAATCACCATACGTAAAGAAGGGAAAAACCAGCCTTTACCACCGTTGATCATTTTGATCATCCCACGGATCATGTGTTCGGCGGCATTAAAATCAGCAATTACACCATCCTTTAGTGGACGAACAGTTTTAATGTTTTCGTGGGTCTTTCCTTCCATCTGCATGGCTTGACGACCAATGGCGATCACTTTATTTGTTGTTCTGTCAAAAGCAACTATAGAAGGTTCATCTACTACTACTTTGTCATTATGTATAATTAAGGTATTCGCAGTACCTAAATCTATTGCTATTTCCTGTGTAAACCAGTTGAATAAACCCATTGATGATTTTTGTTGAGGTTTTGAATTTTGTAAAAATAAGTTCTTTATATGACTTATGATGAATCTATTTTATTGTGTAAGATAGAAAATTTTAATGTTTAAAATGACGAACACCCGTAGTCACCATCGCAATGCCCTTTTCGTTAGCCATGTTTATAGAATCCTGATCTTTGATGGAACCGCCAGGTTGTAATACCGATGTAATTCCTGCTGCTGCCGCTAATTCCACACAATCTGGGAAAGGGAAGAAAGCGTCAGATGCCATAGCTGCTCCGTTAAGCGAGAAGCCAAAGTTTTCTGCCTTAATAATAGCTTGTCTTAAAGAGTCCACTCTAGAAGTCTGTCCTACTCCGCTAGCAATTAAAGTATTGTCTTTCGCAAAAACAATGGTGTTTGATTTGGTGTGCTTTACTACTTTGTTGGCAAAATAGAGGTCCTTTAATTCTTGTGCTGTCGGAGCTTTTACGGTAACGGTCGTCATTTGTTCCGGATTTTCTACAGTTTTGTCTTTCTCCTGCTCAATTACACCATTTAATAAAGTTTTGAATAATTTTCCGGGAAGTACCACTTCTTTTCTTTTCAGGATGATTCTGTTCTTTTTAGAAGTGATTACTTTCTCCGCATCGGAAGAATAAGAAGGAGCAATTAATACTTCGAAAAATAATTTGTTGATTTCTGTTGCTGTAGCTTCATCCACTTCTCCGTTACAAATTAAAACTCCTCCAAAAGCAGAAACCGGGTCACAAGCCAAGGCATCTTTCCAAGCATCTAATATTTTTGGACGACTAGCTACACCACAAGCGTTGGTATGTTTTAAAATAGCGAATGTAGGTTCTGTAAACTCATCAATTAATGCAACTGCAGCATCCACATCTACCAAGTTGTTGTAGGATAGTTCTTTTCCATTCAATTTCTCGAACATGGCTTCTAAATCGCCATAGAAATACCCTTTTTGATGAGGATTTTCTCCGTAACGTAAAACTGATGCTTTTTGCTCACTTTGTTTGAAAACGGTAAGCGCATCATCTCCTTGATTAAACCAGTTGAAGATGGCAGTATCGTAATGAGAAGAAACATTGAACGCATTTCTGGCGAAAGCTTTACGTTGTGCTAAAGAAGTTTCTCCGTTTTGCGCTTCTAAAATTTCATTTAATGGGCTGTAATCATCTTTTGATGCGATGATGACCACATCTTGATGGTTTTTTGCTGCAGCTCTAATCAAAGAAATACCACCAATATCTATTTTCTCGATGATATCTTGCTCTGCAGCGCCAGATTTTACGGTTTCTTCGAAAGGATATAAATCTACAATCACTAAATCAATTTCAGGAATTTCATATTCTGCGATTTGCTCTTGGTCGCCAGCATGATTTCTACGCGTTAAAATACCACCAAAAACTTTTGGATGAAGCGTTTTTACTCGTCCACCTAAAATAGAAGGATATGAAGTTAAATCTTCTACCGGAATTACAGCTACGCCTAAGTCCTTGATAAACTTTTCAGTTCCGCCTGTAGAGTAAATAGACACACCCAATTTGTTCAATTGATGGATTACAGGTTCTAAATTGTCTTTATAAAATACAGATATTAAGGCATTCTTGATTTTTACGGGGTGGCTCATGAAGATTTTTTTGTCTGAGCCGCAAAGATAGTTTTTTTGAAGAAGCGTTAAAAGATTAAAAGCATTAAATTTATAGACTCTTCATCTTCTTTAACAAACTTTCGATTACTTTTGGAAAGTGTTGATGTTCTAGTTGTTGCACTTTAAACTTCATCATTTTTAAATCGTCACCTTTTTCTATTTTAAATTTAGATTGGTGGATAATTTCTCCTTCGTCAAATGCTTCGTTTACAAAATGTACGGTGATACCCGACTCTGCTTCTTTTTCTTCTAAAACCGCAGCGTGAATTTTATCGCCATACATTCCTTTTCCGCCAAATTTCGGTAATAGGGAAGGGTGAATGTTAATAATCTTATTAGGATAGGCTTTCAATAGATTTTCTGGCACTAACCAAAGAAAGCCAGCAAGCACTATCAAATTGATATTTAAGTTTTTTAGAAGCTGAATTACTCTATCGGTTTGATAAAATTCCTTTTTGTCGAAAATATGAGAAGGGACTTCAAAGTTATCTGCCCTTTGTAGCACATAAGCATCCGAATTGTTTGTTAAAATTAAGGCGACTTCCGCATCGTTACTACGTTTAAAGTGTTCCATGATCTTTTGAGCATTGGAACCCGAACCTGATGCGAAAATGGCTATTCGTTTTTTCAATTAATTTCCGATTAATGATTAGCCAAAGATAAAATTTTGAACGTTTAAT
>JACMOI010000154.1 GCA_014378105.1 Pseudopedobacter sp. | reverse complement strand
TTCAGAAATAAAATAAGATTTAGCCTCGCTTTTTTTACGCAAACTATATTGCATAAACATGGCTTCGGCAGCAGCAGTTCCTTCATCTAATAAAGATGCATTGGCGATTTGCATCCCTGTTAAATCTAACACCATCGTTTGGAAGTTTAACAAAGCCTGTAAACGACCTTGTGCAATCTCCGCCTGATAAGGCGTGTATTGGGTGTACCATCCTGGATTTTCTAGTACATTACGTTGAATTACACCAGGTACAATCACATCATGATACCCTTGACCGATATAAGACTTAAAAACTTTATTTTTTGAAGCCGTTTGTCTTAAATCTTTCAAATACTCATATTCACTTTTAGCAGCAGGTAAATCCATTGCTTTTTTAAGCCTGATATTCGCTGGGACAGTTTGTTCAATCAGTTCATCAATCGACTCCACACCAACCGTTTTTAACATGGCTTGAGTGTCCTTTTCGTTTGGAGCGATGTGTCTATGCTCGAACTGCTCTTTGTACTCTACATTCAACTTCATAAAGAGGGAAAATTATAACGTTTTAAGCTGCTTTTAAGTCTCATTAAATAAGAATTTAATGAAAGGGCAAAAGTAAGAAATATTATGCTTTTGTTAAGAGCTAAACAATAGGATAATTGTAAAGTTTTGATGGCAAATATTTATCTTATCATCTGTTTATTTTGGGCGTGTCCGCGATTCATCAGGGTCGGGCTTTTTGTTGCAATCTTTATCCTTGAAAAGGGGATAAAGGATTTTCACTTCAATCCCTCACGCATAAAAACTAGTCTAATTTTAGAATTTTCAATATTCACCAATCAAACTTTCGGCAGGAATTCCTAAAATTTGATGCAGCTTCCTAATCATACTCAAGCTTAGTTTTCTTCTCCCACTTAATATTTCTGATTGTCTACTTCTTGCTCCTAATATTTCAGAAAGTTCTGATATAGGTTTTCCTAATTGTTCTAGTCTAAATTTGATAGCAGCTATTGGCGATGGTGGAGAAATGGGATAGTGTTGCTTCTCATAATGTCCTATCAATAAAGTGAGTATTTCTAACTCATCTGCTTCCATACTTCCTTCTTTAAAATCTCCTTGAATCAATTCGTATGCTCTTGCTAGAGCATCTTCGTATTCACTATCATTCTTAATTACTTTTAACATACTTCACCTCCTTAACATTAATTTTATCATACGCTGCATGGGTGCCAATCCAAACTATAAAGACTATTTTAAGTTTAAATTCTATATCAGCAATTAGTCTAAAATGGTTTCCTTTAATATTAAAAACAAACCTTTTACCTGTAATTACATCTGCAGAAGGATAATCGATAATTACATCTTCTGGCTTTTGCCAAACCGAATTTGAAACTTCTAAAAACCAAGCTTCTAAGCTTTCTTTAGAAGAAGCATGCTTTTCATAAAAATTAACTAATGTCTTTTTTGCAATGATTCTCATTTTGCACTACAAATATATTACCAATTTGGTAACAAAACAAATTTACTTTACTTCAATCCATTTACCCACACCTTTTTCAGATAAGGTGCCAAATGAAATACAATTCTCATGGAGAATTCCATTTTCTTTTAAAAGGACTTCGAATGCTGTTGCAAATTCAGGTTCAACAGCGACCAATAAACCTCCACTAGTTTGTGGGTCGGCAAGGATATGTTTTTGCCTTTCAGTAATCTCGCCAATTTTATGTCCATAACTATCCCAATTTCTATGGGTTCCACCAGGAATAGATTTTTGATCTAAATATTCATCAATCACAATCAGTTTTGGAACTTTATCGAAATCAATTTCTGCTTGTAAATTACTGCCTTCACACATTTCTGAAAGATGACCCAACAAACCAAATCCAGTGACATCAGTCATGGCTTTTACGTAATCCAGTTTGCCAATTACTTCCCCAATCTTATTCAATTTCGACATAGATTTTGGAGCTATATCAGTATGTTCAGCTTTTAAAATTCCTTTCTTTTGAGCAGTGGTTAATATACCCACGCCCAAAGCTTTGGTTAAATAAAGTTTGCATCCCGCCGTAGCGGTAGAATTTTGTTTCAAGTTTTTAATATCTACTATCCCATTTACAGCTAAACCAAAAACAGGTTCGGGACAATCAATGCTATGTCCGCCTGCAAGCGTTATTCCAGCTTCGGCACAAATAGAACGAGCGCCTTCCAAAACTTTTTGCGCAACTTCTGGCGCTAATTTATCTATCGGCCAACCTAAAATTGCGATGGCTAAAACGGGTTTGCCTCCCATCGCGTACACATCAGAAATGGCATTTGCAGAAGCAATTCTACCAAAATCAAAAGCGTCATCTACAATGGGCATAAAAAAATCGGTAGTAGAAATTAAAGCCATTCCATTACCTAAATCGTATGCTGCTGCATCATCTCGGCTATCATTACCTACCAATAAGTTTCTGTCTGCTTCGTATTTGATTCCGCTATGCAATATTTTATCTAAAACAGCTGGTGAAATTTTACATCCACAGCCAGCGCCGTGAGAATATTGAGTCAATTTAATGTCTTCCATTTTATATTTTTTCTGACGTTTCTATAACATCCTTAAGTTTAATTTGATTTGCAAAATTTAAAATTGCTTTTGCATTTTCTATTGGATTGATTTGATTTAACGGCAACGTGTAAATCGAATCTTGACTTCTAGAATTTATACCCTTGGCATAGGTTTTATCATAATAAACCAAAACCTGTTTGATGAAATCTTTCATCCTGCCTTCATCTATCGCTTGTAAAGTAAGTTTGGTTTCTAAAGGACCCAAACGTTTAGAAATCCTTAAAACCGATGCTTTCAAAAAATCTTTATCCAAATTTCCGTAATCTTCATTCAAAAATTCGATCCTTTCTGCTTTGGGAATATCAATTTTAACCACTCGGGCTTTCCGCATTTGATCCCAAATAGGTTTCGGAATCACTCTTTTACCAATGGTTACACTTTCATCTTCCAACCAAATTCTTTTAGAAATATCCATTTCTTGGAGTTCTGATCCAAAAAGATTTTCGAATTGCTCTTGAGAGGGTTGTTCCAACTTACCCATAGACCCAAAAGATGAGCCTTGATGTTTTGCTAAATCTTCCAAGTCGATGACTTGTTCGCCTGATGATTTCAACACTTGTAAAATCTTAGTTTTTGCCGATCCTGTACTTCCGCTCAAAATCATAAAAGGATATGTTTTTGAAAATGCATCGATTCCCGATCTTCTGAAAGCTTTATATCCACCTTTTAATGTACCAACTTCAAAACCATACAAATCAAAAGCCCATGCCATCGCTCCGCTTCTCATTCCACCTCTCCAGCAATGGACCAATATTTTTTTATCAGGAGCCACTTCCTCCGCTTTTCGAATAAACTCTGCCCATTTAGGACCAGTTAATTCGAAACCTAAAAGAATAGCGGGTTGTCTGCCTTGTTGTTTGTAGGTTGTTCCAACAAGCACTCGTTCTTCGTTCGTGAAGATTGGAATATTGACTGCTCTAGGAATATGCCCTTGCACAAATTCTAAAGGTGTACGCACATCAACCACAATTGTTGATTTGGATTTTCCTAAGAAATCAGGAAGGGAATATTGTTTTACCATTATTTCAACTGATACAAATAACGCTGAACGGTATTCTCTAATCCTAAATATAAGGCATCACAAATTAAAGCATGGCCAATACTCACTTCTAGCAAACCGGGAATATGTTGTGCGAAATATTGGAGATTATGCAAATCCAAATCGTGGCCAGCATTAATTCCAAGACCTAATTCGTTGGCTTTATGAGCCGCATTGATATAAGGTAGAATTGCTTTTTCTCTGTTGCTTTCAAACTGCTTTGCATAAGCTTCGGTATAGAGTTCAATTCTATCTGTCCCGGTAGTTTTTGCAGATTCGATCATATCTGTATTAGGATCAACAAAAATAGAAACACGAATTCCTTTCTCTTTGAAAACCGCGATAATATCTTGAAGATAATTTTGATGTTTGATGGTATCCCAACCATGGTTAGAAGTAATTTGCCCCAAAGCATCAGGAACTAAAGTCACTTGAGCGGGTCGATTGTCTAAAACTAGTTTTACAAACTTTTCTTCTTGACAATTACCTTCTATGTTGAATTCGGTTTTGATTTTTGCTTTTAAATCAGAAACATCCTGATAACGGATATGACGTTCATCCGGACGAGGATGCACCGTAATTCCTTGCGCCCCGAAACGTTCACAATCTAAAGCTGTTTTGACTAAATTCGGATTATCGCCACCGCGAGAGTTGCGAAGGGTGGCGATTTTATTGATATTGACTGAAAGTTTTGCTTGAGACATATACAAATATAGAAATGCTCAGGCTTTAATTTAGTTTGAAAAAAGATAATTAATCTTTCAACAGTGTAAATTCAGTTGCTTTAAATCTCCCTTTTACAATTTCGCCTTTCACTTTAGCTTTACTGATGGCGTTACAAAAACCATCATCAGCATGTGCATCGCCGTGATCGTCGATGTCAGTTCCATCAACAAAATAAGCTTTACCATTTATTCTTACTGCTAAATCGCATCCTTTTTGGGTTTTTAAACCAAACTGACATTGTCCACATGCGACTTCAACAACCTGATCAATTTTAGTGCTGGCTTGCTTGGAGGTTTTGGTTTTATCTTGACTGTAAGAAATACCTGCCATCATCATAAAAGCTATTACTAAAAAACCGACGATCTTTTTTTGAATATCCATTCCTAAAGATGCGATTTTTTATTGGGTTATGCAGTATTAGCCACTAATTTGCTGGTGCTTCTATAAACATATTCGTTAAAAATATGTCTTCTGGCAAATCTTCCACGGGAATCAGCATTTACTAATTTCACATAGATGGCTTTAGGAACATCGAAATACTCGTAGATATTGCCATCATAAAAATCAACAGTTAGAACCTGAGATTTAAATTCAAAATCTTGAATATTTGAATTGGTGATGGTTTCAGAATATGCTGTTAAATTTTGTTCACGGGTTTCTGGCGCTATACTTACTAAAAAGTGATAGGCTTCTATCATTTTAGTACTGGTTTCTTCGGCATTTACTTTTTCAATAGCATCCTGAAATTTATCTGGATGCCAATTTTTCATCAAGCCTCTGTAAACTGATTTTAATTCGGCAAGGGTTGCTTCTTCTGTTACTTCTAATAGCTTTCTGTAATCAACAATTTTTTTCATACTCTTTGTTCTTATTGTTGAAGGGCAAAGTTTATTCTAAGCGTTTTTCAAAATAATGCCGCAAAGGTAAGGTTTTAAAATATTAAAAAAGCATATCTATTATTAATAGCGTTGAATAGATGAGATACAGAATTACCTAAACCGGATGGAAGCAATTGTTTGAGATATTTTGGTATTAAAAAAGCGAGTGCCTATATTAAGACTTGCTGAAGCTATGAAAGACCCAAATTATTTTTCAAAAATTACTCCATTAGCAAATTTGGGTAATCAGTAATAACCCCATCGACACCTAAATCTTTAAGCTTTTTTATTTCTTCTAAAGTATTTACTGTCCAAGGAATAATTTTGACTTGTTGATCATGATATTTTTGGACAAGTTCTCGAGTTATCAATTTATAATCAGGACTGTAAATGAACGGTTTAAAGCTTAAATTAATCAAATTTTCTTCGAAGCTTTTTTTGTTACTGATCAAATAAGCAGTTCTGATGGTGGGATATTTTTTATTCAAAACTTGCAGCGTCCGCTTATCAAAAGATTGGATGATCACATAAGGAGCAATTTTTTTGTCGAGAATCACTTTCATCAATAGATGAATAAAAGTCTCTGGGTCGGGGTGAAAAATTCCATTTCCTTTTTCGCTGCTTTTGGTTTCGATGTTGTAAAAAACTTGAGGTAAATTTCTGACCTTGATTTGATGTTGAACACTATCAATTAAATCTACCAAAAGCGGTATATGAGTTTTTAATTTTTTCTGATCAGGGAATTTAGCATAATATTTGGAGCCTACATCAAACTTTTTGAGTTCAATATAATCCATTTTGAAAATGACGAAATTCTTCTCTTTTGGAATTTCATCTCCGTTTTGCTGTAAGATAAAATCAGGACTTAAAGT
>JACMOI010000153.1 GCA_014378105.1 Pseudopedobacter sp. | reverse complement strand
TAAAGCTTCGGCAACAGCTAAAGCATTTGCACAATGTCTATCCATTCGCAAAGGCAAGGTCTCTAAACTCTTGGATAATAACCAAGCATTAAAAGCTGACATTGCCGGACCAGTATGACGAATGAAAAACATCATTTCTTTAATCAAATCAGCTCTACCAACAACCACTCCGCCTAAAACACGACCTTGTCCGTCCATATATTTGGTGGCCGAATGACTTACAATATCAACACCATAAGCAATCGGTTTTTGCAGATAGGGAGTCGCAAAACAATTATCTACGTTAATAATGATATTTGGATATTTCTCTTTGATTTTACATAGCCATTCTAAATCCACCAATTCTAATCCAGGATTAGAAGGCGTTTCTAAAAAAATCATTTTTGTATTAGGCTGAATGGCAACTTCCAAAGCTTCGGGATTTGCAGCGTCGACATAAGTTGAAGTAATTCCCCAACGCGGAAACAAAGTAGTTAACAACTGATGAGTTGAACCAAAAATGGAACGGAAAGCTACAATATGATCTCCGGATTTTAACAAGCCGGCAAAAGACGCGAAAACTCCCGCCATTCCGGATGCAAATGCTAAACCCGCTTCAGCACCTTCTAAATCACAAACTTTATCAATAAATTCTGTGGTATTTGGGTTAGAATACCTGGAATAAATATTTCCTTCTTGCTCATCCGCAAAAATTGCTCTTCCTTGCTCGGCATCTTCAAAAATGAAGCTAGAAGTCAAGTATAATGGGACAGAATGTTCACGATTTTGCGAACGATTAGCTTGGGTCCTTATTAATTTTGATTCTTCTTTCATTCTTTTTATTTGTCAGTAATCAGATGTCAGAAAACAGATACTTTTAATGAATTAAAAAATATTGATTTCTGGTCAACTTAATTGTTATTTAAATCTTTCTTTTAGATAATGACCAGTAAAAGAGTTTTTATCTTTCACCAAATCTTCTGGTGTTCCTTCAAAAATCAATTTTCCGCCCTCATCACCACCTTCTGGACCTATATCAATCACCCAGTCTGCACATTTAATTACATCCATATTATGTTCAATCACAATGATGGTGTTTCCTTGCTCTATCAAAGCATCGAAAGATTTCATCAGTTTTTTGATGTCATGAAAATGCAACCCTGTAGTCGGCTCATCAAAAATAAATAATGTTTTGTGACTATTATTCCCTTTTATAAGGAAGGAAGCCAATTTTATCCTTTGCGCCTCTCCACCTGATAATGTATTGGAAGATTGCCCTAAATGAACATATCCTAAACCCACATCAACCAAAGGTTGCAATTTATTAACAATTTTATGCTCGTTGCTAAAAAATTCTAAAGCCTCATCAATGGTCATTCCCAGCACTTCCGAAACATTTTTATCCTGATAAGTCACATCTAAAACATGCTGTTTAAATCGTTTCCCATCGCAAGATTCGCATGGCAAATAAATATCTGCCATAAATTGCATCTCAATTTTCACTTCGCCCTCTCCCTGGCATACATCACATCTTCCACCCTCCACATTAAAAGAAAAGGCAGATGGTTTTAAACCACTGGCTTTCGCCGATGCCTGTGAAGCAAACAAACTTCTAATTTCGTCCCAAGCTTTAACATAAGTCACTGGGTTTGATCTCGAAGAACGTCCGATTGGATTTTGATCTACTAATTCAACAGATTGGATTTGATCAGTTGCCCCCTCGATGTCATCATAAGCTCCAGTTTGTTCTCCAGAATAATTACCAATTACTTTTTGCAAAGCAGGATATAGAATTCTTTTCACCAAGGAAGTCTTTCCAGAGCCAGATACTCCAGTTACAGCGGTCAAAACATGAAGTGGGAATTTCACATCAATATTTTGGAGGTTATTTTCTCTTGCTCCTTTTATTTCAATGTGTTCATTTGCAGTTCTTCTCCTTTTAGGGATTTCAATTTGCGCTCTACCGCTTAGGTATTTCCCCGTTAAACTATGCTCATCTTTTAAAATCTCTTGATAATTCCCGGCAAAAATTAATTCACCTCCCAAGGTCCCAGCTTCCGGACCAATGTCTATTAAATGATCAGCAGCTTGCATCATCTCTTCTTCATGCTCTACCACTAAAACAGTATTCCCAATATCTCTTAATGATTTTAAAACGCCTATTAATCGGTTGGTGTCTTTTGGATGGAGCCCAATACTGGGTTCATCTAAGACATATATGGAGCCAACGAGTGAACTTCCTAATGACGTTGCTAAATTGATACGCTGCGATTCTCCTCCTGATAAAGTATTAGATAATCGATTTAAAGTCAAATAACCCAAGCCTACTTCGTTCAAAAATAAAATTCTATTGCTGATCTCTAAAATCAATCGCTTTGATATTTTTTGATCCTGATCATTCAAATCTAAATTACCGAAAAATATCAAAGCTTTTTTTAATGGCATTAATACAATATCAGTAATCGAATGTCCAGCAATTTTCACATATGTAGCATCCTGTCTTAAACGACTACCTTGACAGTCTGGACAAGCAGTTTTTCCGCGGTATCGGGATAGCATCACACGATACTGAATTTTATAGGTTTGCTCTTCCAAATATTTAAAAAAATCATCTAAACCTTTAAAATATTTATTTCCTTTCCAAAGGAGTTTTTGCTCGGCTATAGTGAGTTGATTATAGGAACGATGGATGGGAAAGTCGAATTTTGAAGAGTTTTTAACTAAAACATCTAGCCATTCTTTCATTTTCTCACCTCGCCACGGTGCAATCGCTCCGTCATAAATAGATTTTGATTTATCAGGAATTACTAAATCCTCATCAATACCAATTACTTTTCCAAAGCCTTCGCATTTGGGGCAAGCTCCGTAAGGGTTATTAAAACTGAAGAAATTAGGGGTAGGTTCTTCGAACTTAATTCCGTCTAACTCAAATCTATCTGAGAAAAGTCTTCTTTCTCCATTAAAGTCTAAATAACAATCTCCCTTACCCTCAAAAAAAGCAGTTTGAACTGAATCTCCCATTCGACTGATAGTCTCTTCTTCTTGGTTGGTCACAATCCTATCTATTAAAATCAAGATTTCATGCTCGTCAATAATTTCTTTATTCTCTATCGATTCATCCTCTAAAACTTCCTCGACTTTTTTAATTTTGTTTTGGATAACCACTCTAGAAAAACCTTTCTGCAATAGTACAGCTAACTCTTCCTTTAAAGTTCTTTGATTGTGAGGATATAGCGGACAAAGAATGGTCACTATACTTTCATCTGACAAAGCCGATAAATAATTTACCACATCAGTTACTGAATCCTTTTTAACCATTTCACCAGAAACTGGAGAAATAGTTTTTCCAATCCTGCTAAAAAGCAGCTTTAAATAATCGTAAATCTCTGTAGAAGTCCCTACAGTTGAGCGTGGATTAGAAGTAATCACCCTTTGTTCAATGGCTATAGCCGGAGCAATACCTTTGATATAATCCACTTCTGGCTTATTCATCCTGCCCATAAACTGGCGAGCATAAGAAGAAAGACTCTCCACGTATCTTCTTTGTCCTTCGGCATAGAGCGTATCGAATGCCAAAGAAGATTTTCCAGAGCCAGACATACCAGTAATAACTACCAGTTGATTTTTTGGAATTGCAACGTCAATATTCTTTAAATTATGAACTCTGGCTCCTTTAATAAGTATGTTTTTTTGTGGATCTTGATCTTCTAGTTTCATCTAATATCTTCCTGATTTCTCGTATTTAATATTAAAATGCGAGCTTTTTTATAACGATTTGCAAAAATAAGGCTATTTTCTGTCTTTTTAGTATTAAGTAGTAATTTGACAGCGTATCGACTATTATTTTCAATGTCACTTTGATGTAAATTAAGGAGTATCTTAAATTTGTGATTAAACTATTTTCAATTTATTGTATCACATTAGAAACAAATCACGTAATTAGTAAATATTAACATTCAGTAAACAATTGATTAATTATCATTTGAATGTTATAAACAGTATTAAATATCTCAAAAAAAACCTTTGACATTTTATTGTTTTGGTTTTTACAAAAAATTGAGTTTATTTGATTTTAAGATTTAGATTTAACAAAATAAACAAAGCTTATAGAAAAAACTTTACTCACACAATTAACTGAATTAGTAGGAATTTAATTAGGAGTAATTATGAGCTATCAAGTAAAAACTGACCAAGAGTTAGTGCACCTTTATATTAAAGGAAAAGAACTTGCCCTTTCTGAACTCATTATCAGACACAAATCAAGAATTTATACTTCTATTTATCTTTTAGTGAAAGATGAATATCTAGCCGAAGATATTTTTCAAGATACTTTTATCAAAGTAATTAAGACTTTAAAAGCTGGGAAATATAATGAGGAAGGAAAATTCTTGCCCTGGGTTTTAAGAATTGGTCATAATTTGGTGATTGATCATTTTAGACGTGAGAAAAGAAACCCAACTATTACCAATAGTGATGGCTTTGATATCTTTGATGTCTTAGGAATCTACGATGAAAGCATTGAAGAAAAGATGGTAAAACAACAAACTTATGATGATTTAAAAAAATTAATTCATCTTTTACCTTCAGAACAAAAAGAGGTATTGATTATGCGTCATTATGGAGAGTTGTCTTTTAAAGAAATTGCAGACCTAACCGATGTGAGCATAAACACTGCTCTGGGCCGAATGAGGTACGCCTTAAACAATCTACGTAAGATGATGACGGCTAAAGAATTAACTCTAAAAAATTAATTCGCTTTTTTTGTTTTAAATTTAAAATATTCAATTAGGATTAACGTTTCATTATCATAAAAACTTTAAAAGCTTATGATAGAAATCTCTACTCCTACTTCAAATTCAGTTTGTAACGATGAGACAGACGGTGACTCCATGATTTCGAATTTCTCAAAATCAGAGGATGAGTTTTATGAGAGCATTAAAGCTCCGTTGAATTCACTGATTAAAGTGCCTTCGAAAGAAGTCATTGAAAACGTATTGAAATTCTCAAAAAATTACAAGTAGCTTAAAAGGTTGTATCATATAATATATGATACAACCTTTTATTTGTTCAATTCTCTTATTTTGTTTCTTATATAGGACCCAGCAGGTGTTAAATTATCTTGTTTCCACCTTCCCGTTACTGGTGCGCCTGTACTTAATATAGCTGTAGTCTCTTTTTTGTCTGTGATATTCCAGTTTATCCAACTCAACTTATTGTCTTTTAACCATTTCATCCAAACTACATTTTTACCTAAATCGAAAACGCCATCGCCATTAGATTCACCAACCCCCCATTCGGTTACAAAAAGAGGTAAGGCTTTAGCTAATGCTTTATCTGCTCTGTTTCTCAAATAATCTTGATGATTTGGATCAGAAGCATAAAAATGAAATGAAAAGGCTATATTTTCAAAGCCTTTCAATGGATTGTCCGCTACTGTATCCACATCTTGATCCCAATGTGGAGAACCTACAATAACCAAATTTGAAGTGTTTTTTCTGATTTCAGGAATCACTTGAAATGCATAATCTTTTACTTCTTGCCAACTTTGTTTTTCTGGTACATTCCAAATTTCATAAATCACATTTGGGCTATTTGCATATTTTTTTGAAATCTCGGCAAAAAAATCTTTGGATTGATTGATGTGTAAATTCCCATTATGGTCATGCCAATCTATCATTACGTAAATACCATCTGCTATAGCCCTATCAATGACTTTAAAAATTAACTCCTTCTGAAGTTTTGGATTTTGAAGATAGCCTCCATCTGGCTGAACAGCCATAGCAACCCTCAAGATATTGATTTTGAAATCTTTCACTAACCAATCCACCACATCAGGACTATAATACTTTTGCCCGCCCCAGATGCTCCAAGAAAAGCTTATTCCACGAAGCTCAGGTGGTAAATTATTTTTATCGACTATAATTCCATTTTTAACAGCTAGAAGTCCGTGTTTAAAAACGGCAGAATGCTGTGTGTTAACTTTTATTTCCTGAGATTTACAACTGCATAAAAAAATTATACATAAAAAAATGATACGAAATCTAAGCATATTGAAATTAACTGAAATTATTAAATGAAATAGCGACGATTTTAAAAAAAATAAAATGATATAGGTATCTAATTTGAAGCTTTCTCTCTTCTTTTTTTATAAATTTTTACAGCTATCATGATGATGATGGCAAAGGCTGTTAAACCCAATAAACCATAAATCCAATCAATGGCTGATTTTAGAATAACCGTAAATACTATTGCCACCAAAAAAATAGTCGCTAGCTCGTTCCAAAAACGAAGTTGAGTACTCGTCATCCAGAATCTTCCTCGCTTTAATTGAGAAATGATATTTTGACAAATGAAATGATAAATTAATAAACCAGCAACAAAAGCTAGTTTAACCCACATCCAATCTGTTTCTAACAGACTAGGATTTAATTGTAACATTCTCATTCCTGCTGCAACAGCCAATATCATGGCTGGAGTAGTAATGATATTCCAAAGCTTAGATTCCATCACTACGAATTGCTTTTGCAATATCGTTCTGTCGGGCTCAGGTTTTTCATTAGCTTCAGTATGGTAAATAAAAAGCCGAACAATATAAAACAGACCCGCCATCCAGCTGACTACAAAAATGATGTGAAGGGCAAGTATGTATTGGTACATTTTTTTAGTTTGTTGGTTAGTTAGACTTTAGTTGGTTAGAAAATCCAATTCGTTAAGTTTTAAATTTCAATACTCCTAACAAACTAACCATCTAAAAACTAACTATCTATTTAGTATCTAAATTCCTTCACCACTTCAATGGCATATTTTACATGATCAAAAGGAATATCAGGCATGATACCATGACCTAAATTAAAGATAAATCCTTCTTCACCACGCATTCGTTCAAATAAACGATGAATTCTATCCTTAATCACATGCTTTTCAGCATATAAAATATGTGGGTCAAGATTTCCTTGAACAGCAATTCCAGAAGGTAAGCGATGTTTGATATCTTTTAAATCTGCATTCCAATCTACAGAAATCACATCCGGCTTTGCCTCGGCCATTAATGGTGCAAAAACAGAACTTCCTTTACAAAAAGAAATAACTGGAATGTCTTTTCGATTTAGTTTAGAGATGATTTCGACATTGTAATTGTGTGAAAACTCTTTATAATCATCCCAACAAAGTGCTAAAGCCCAACTATCGAAAAGCTGAACTGCATTCACGCCTGCTGCAATTTGCAAATTCAAATAATCAGCAGTTACAGAAGCTATTTTACTCAATAATTGATGCGCTAATTTTGGTTCATTATGGATGAAAAGTTTTGTTTTCTTAAAATCTTTTGACGAACCACCTTCAATTAAATAACTCATAACTGTAAAGGGAGCTCCAGCAAAACCAATCAGAGGAATAATTCCGTTTAGTCTTTGTTGAATAACTTTTATCGCATCTGCAACATATTGTAGTTTATCAATACAATCAACACGTAAATTATTGATGTCTCTTTCGTTTCTAACTGGATTAGCGAACTTCGGCCCTACTCCTTGAATAAAATCTAAATCACCGCCCATTGCTTCACCAGTGACTAAAATATCGCAGAAAAGAATCGCAGCATCAATTCCCAATAAATCAACAGGCAACATGGTTACATCAGCGGCAATCTCAGGAGTTTTACACATCTCTAAAAAGGAGTATTTATTTTTGATCTCCCAATATTGTGGCATAAAACGACCAGCTTGACGCATCATCCAAACTGGCGGACGTTCTGTTTTTTCTGAAAATGCAGCTTTGATAAATAAGTGATCTTTCATTTAATTTGTCGTAATTCTTTCTCTATGTTTTTTAATATGCTCTTATACTTTTCAGTTAAAGGGATTTTTTCAGCTTGGATAATCCAAACCATCCCTTTGTCTTTGTCTTTATTTCTTAAACTGATATTAGCTAAATGCATGAGTGCAACTCCTAAATCATTGGCCCTTAATCCCATTACTGCAGCTTTTCCTAAATGGTATTCTGCATTGGTATAATCCATTTGATTTACGGATATATTACCTAACAGAAACTCATAATAAGGCTTACGTCTTTTATTTAAATATTCAGGCTTTTTGATAGTTAAAAGTAAATCCTTTGCTTTCTGATAGTTCTTCAACTTATATTGCTTAGCTGCAAGGATTATCGGCCCTTCTTTAAAATACCCCCAAACTACTGAGCCAGCAAGCATAATCCCTAAAGCTGTGATTTCATAAACTTCGTAGTATCCGGCTAGGGCCGAAACCAAAAGCAACAAAACGCAAACTAGAATCCGAGCCTGATTGGTAAACATTGATTATTAATGCCCGTCCGTAAATTTATAGCCAACTCCTCGAATCGAATGAAAATAAATTGGATTCTTTTGGTCAGGTTCGAAATACTTTCTAAAAGTCAAAATAAAATTATCAATGGTTCTGGTTGACGGATAAACATCATAGTTCCAAACGGTCTCCAAAATTTGCTCTCTAGAAACTGCTTCGTTCTTTCGCTCAATTAATAGCTTTAAAAGCATGGTTTCTTTTTTTGTTAAAGGAGTAATGCTTCCATCGTCATTCTTTAACTCGAAGGAATTGAAGTAAATGGTTTTATCTCCAATTTTATAAGAATTGATTTCTTTCAAATCATCACCTTTCATGCTTCTTTTAATCAGATTATTGACTCTCAATATCAACTCTTCTAAGTTGAAAGGTTTTGTCAAATAATCATCAGCACCTTTTTTCAAACCTGTAATTCTGTCTTCTGATGTATTTTTGGCAGTCAAAAACATAATGGGAACTTCGCTATTTTCTAAACGAATAGTTTCAGCTACCTGAAAACCATCAATTTCTGGCACCATCACATCTAAAATAATCAAGTTAAATTTCTCTTCTTTATATACTTTAAGTGCTCTTTTACCATCGGTAACGGCTCTTACAAAAAAGCCCTCCAATTCTAGGTTTAGTTTGATGGCCTCGAGCAAATGCTCTTCGTCTTCCATCAATAAAATTCTTTGTTTAACAGACATAATCTTTTTTGTTTTAGTTAAATGAAACTTCAAAAACCGTTCCTTTCGGTTGGTTATTTTTAACTTTTATTTGTGCTTGATGATGATCAAGCACCTGCTTCACAATGAATAACCCTAAACCTGTTCCTTTAGTTTTTCGGGTATCTTCACTCCCTACTCTATAAAATTTATCAAAAATCTTTGGTTTCTCTTCATCAGGAATTCCAATACCCAAATCGGCTACTTTAAAACACACTTTTCCGTTTGGTTTTCGATGCAGGTCAATATGAACTGGCACACAATTACCAGAATATTTCACTGCATTCTCTATTAAATTTGTCACTACAGAAGCCATAGCAAACTGATCTCCTGTAATATAAACATTAGGATCAACAGAAGTAATAATTGCTTCTTTGCTACAAACATGAATTTGCAAACGAGAAACTATTTTATCTACCAACTCCGATAAATTAAGTTCTTCTTTTGGGAAACTGTATGATTTATTTTCAATTTTTGTCGCCAGCAGCATATTCTCGACTAAATCATCCAAACGCTCAATATCTAATAATGATTTTCCAATAAAACTCTTTTGTTGCTCCCTATCTAATTCTCGTTTATGAATAGTCTGTAAATACAGTTTGATAGAGGCAAGAGGTGATTTTAGTTCGTGTGTTACCGATAAAAGGAAATTTTTTTGCTGATGACTAATTTTCTTCTCCTTGTTAATAGCTTGATGAAGCTTGTAAATTCCAAAAGTCATCAAAGAAATAAATACGAACCCTTCGCCCATCACCATTCCTCTTCTGGTGGGTTCCAATTCAATTAATAAAGTTGCCCACCAAAAAAGCTGAGCAAAAACATAAAAAACTAGACCATAGAATATGGTAATTGGCTTAAACGACATCTTATTTATTTTTGAACACGATATCTAATGATTCAAATATAGCTCTTTTTGCTTTTTCTAAATCCACCTTAGAATGTGCTGCTGAAACAAAGCCTACTTCGTAACCAGAAGGACCTAAATAAATTCCACGATTTAGAAGTTCACGGTGCATCAATTTAAATTTATCCATACTTTTTGGGTTTATAGCTTCAGAAGTTTGGATCTTCTCCTGATCTGTAAAAGCAAACCAAAAGATTGACCCCATTTGAAAAACTCTAAAGTGGTAGTTTTTAGAACTCGCATAACGTTGAATAGCATCAACAAACTGCTCGGTCTTTGTATTTAATTCCTTATAAAATCCCGATTTAACTAACTCACTCAATTGAGCAATTCCTGCCGCCATTGCAACAGGATTTCCAGATAAAGTACCTGCTTGATAAACTCCGCCTTCTGGCGAAATATTAGACATGATTCTAGCACTTGCACCATAAGCACCCACTGGCAAACCTCCGCCAATAATCTTTCCATAAGTAACAATGTCAGGTTTAACATCATAATAACCTGCTGCCCCTTCAAAACCTACTCTAAATCCCGAAATCACTTCATCAAAAATCAACAAGGTGCAGTTTTCATCACAAATCTCTCTCAAGTATTCAAGAAAATCTTTATCCTGAAGTAACAAACCATTGTTGGCAGGAATAGGCTCAATAATAACACAAGCAATTTGTTCTTTAAATTGTTCAAAAGCAGATTTTACAGCATCTTTATCATTCAGTGAAATCACTATGGTTTCATCGGCGAAAGCCTTAGGAATTCCAGCCGAAGAAGTTTCTCCAAAAGTCACTAATCCAGAACCCGCTTTTACTAATAATGCATCCGTATGCCCATGATAGCATCCTTCAAACTTGATAATTTTATCTCTTTTGGTTACTCCTCTAGCTAATCTAATCGCAGACATCACTGCTTCTGTACCTGAACTGGTAAATCTGATCTTTTCAATAAAACGATTATTTTTAATAATCAGCTCCGCTAATTCACTTTCCAAAGCTGTTGGAGCGCCAAAAGTTAAGCCATTTTGCATTACCTCAATTATTTTCTCTCTAATTTTAGGATGATTATGTCCTAAAATTAAAGGTCCCCAAGAACAGCAGAAATCTATAAATTCATTTCCATCAGCGTCCCACAAGCGACAACCATCTCCTTTTTCAATAAATAATGGCGTTCCATAAACCGATTTAAAAGCCCTAACTGGAGAATTTACACCTCCTGGAAAATACTGCTTTGCTTTTTCGTATAATTCTGCAGATTTTTCTCTTGGTATATCTGGCTTATCTCCATAAACCAATTGAATTTCCTCGTTTTGATTAGCAGTAAATATTTTCTTTATCGAATCGAACATTATAGTAAGCTTAACACTTTAGGTAAATCACCTGAAGCGAATTTAAATCCATTTATTTTCTAAAACCTCTTTTGCATGATAAGTCAAAATCACGTCTGCACCAGCTCTTTTAATTCCCATTAAAGTTTCTGTAATCACTCTTTCATCTAACCAACCATTTTGAATTGCTGCTTTTAACATGGCATATTCACCACTTACATTATAGGCTGCAATAGGTAAATCAAAATTATCTTTCATCAATTTAATAATGTCTAAATATGCTAAAGCTGGTTTTACCATCAGAAAATCTGCACCTTCTTGTGTATCCAAAGTACCTTCTAATAAAGCCTCTTTTTGATTTGCCGGATTCATTTGATAAGTTTTTTTATCCCCAAACTTCGGAGCAGAATTTAGTGCATCCCTAAATGGTCCGTAAAAAGCACTTGCATATTTAGCCGTATAAGACATGATAGAAATATTGGTAAAACCCTCATTATCTAATGCTTCACGAATATATTGTACTCTACCATCCATCATATCTGATGGAGCAATGATATCTGCTCCAGCCCTTGCTTGAGCCACAGCCATGTTGGCTAAAATTTGTAAAGTTTTATCGTTAACAATTTCCCCGTTTTC
Organism: Pseudopedobacter sp.; assembly: GCA_014378105.1. Classification (GTDB taxonomy): domain Bacteria; phylum Bacteroidota; class Bacteroidia; order Sphingobacteriales; family Sphingobacteriaceae; genus Pseudopedobacter. The sequence continues at coordinate 3,969 of JACMOI010000153.1, read as the reverse complement.
TACCAAGCCATCATGACCATCAGAGCTATAAGGATCCATAGCTACATCTGTCACTATACAAACTTCTGGAAAATGATTTTTCACTTCTTTGATTGCTCTTAAATAAAGCCCTTTTTCATTCACACTCTCAGAAGCTGTTTGATCTTTAAATGATTCTTCGAGATTAGGAAATAAATCAAAAGACTTTAACCCTAATTTCAAACAGCTTTCAACCTCTCTCAAAAGATGATCGGTAGAGTATCTAAAAATGCCTGGCATAGACTTTACCTCGGTCTTTAAGTTTTCCCCATTGATGATAAATAATGGAAAAATAAAATCAGAAGCATGTAAATGATGCTCTTGAACCATTTCCCTGATTACCTGTGATTTCCTATTCCTTCTTGGTCTATTTAACATGACTAAGTCTTAAAATCTTTATTTAATATCTATTCCAAACACAACTTCTGCAAGCCCTATTTCATCAGGTGATGCTGGTAAAATATAACTGACGTCCATTTCATCAAATTTCTTTCCTGTAGACTTTCCTATTGCCACTACCTTTTGCCCAGGATCTAATAAATTATCTTGAAAATATGCCTCAACATTAGAAGGACTTGTAAAGACCAATACATCAGCGAAGCTTTGTTGAGTATTGTCCTCTAAAATAGTTTCATAAATGACCAAATCCATAATCTCAGTCTCAGGAGATAATCCTTGTTGAATAGTTCTTAAAGATTCTTTTGCAGAGGGGAACAAAATCGATTTTCCGTTTGCAACAGCAGCGAATTCTTCTGCAACTTCATTAGTATCGCTACTATCTCCGATAAAGGAAACTACTTTCCCCAACTGCTTTAAAGCTTCCTCTGAACCTCTTCCAACTACACCAAATTTTAATTCCTTAGGCAATACGGGATTCAAAGCAAAGAAATACTCTATGCCATTTTTACTGCTAAAGAAAATCCAATCAACATGCTTGAAAATATACGAATCAATTTTATGAATAGTAGGAACCGTTCTAATTAACGACCTCGCTTCTACCTCAACATCATTCTTTTTAAGCGACTTGAGGAAATAACTATACTCATTCAGTTCTCTAGAAATAAATACTTTTTTCGGTAGATTTCTATTTCCTACATCAAATTTAGCTACAATCCTTTCAGCCAAACCTTCTGAAGTTTCAGAAGTAATATATAATCGATCTGGAAAATCTTCCTGATCTAAAGCTTTAGTCGTCCAAACATGAAACAAACCATCTTCTTTTTTACAATAGCAGCCTAAAGGCATGTGACATCCTCCATCAAAAAGATTCAAAACTTTGCGCTCTACACCAATTTCTTCTGCAATTTCCTTATTATGGATATGTTGGAGAATTTGATTTAATTCATCGTCATTTCCCCTGATTTGTACTGCTAAAACTCCTTGAGCAGGTGCTGGAACCAACTCCGCAGTGGGTTCAATTTCTTCTATATAAAATTCTGATAGATCTAACTTTAACCTATTGATTCCGGCCTTTGCCATGATAATAGCATCGTAATTTTCATCTCTTAACTTCTGAATACGTGTATTCACATTTCCTCTCAAGTTTTCAAACTCTAGATCAGGTCTTACTGAAGATAACTGTGATTGACGTCTATTAGAAGATGTCCCCACCGTAGCATTATGTTTTATAGATAGTTTCTTTGATAAATCAACACAATCCTTCAAAATCAAAATAACTTCTGAAGGGTCTTCCCGTTCTGAAACCGCGGCTATGATTAATCCTGGAGTATTTTTTGTAGGTAAATCTTTATGTGAATGAACGGCTAAGTCAATGGATCCATCTAATAAATGCTCTTCCAATTCTTTGGTAAAAAAACCCTTTCCCTCTAATTTATCTAAACGCAAATTTAAGATGTGATCACCTTGAGTTTTAATGATCTTTAGTTCGGATTTAATATTTATCTCTGCTAATTTGTCTTTCACGTAATTAGCCTGCCATAATGCTAAATCACTTCCTCTTGTACCAATAGTAATCGTTCTTTCCAATATGCTAAAAGATTATTCTTTGGCAAAAATAGGATTAAATGAAGGTTTTAAGGAATAGAAATTTTATTATTTCTAATTGATGACAAAGGGAAATGATAGGTTAGTCGTTATTGACTAAAATGTCTTTAGCCATGACCATGGGAACGCTAATATATTTTTTTTCCATATAATTCATCACTTTTTCCAATACAGCTCTGGAGTTTTCGTCTAGGGCATTTACTTCATCTGCAAAAACAGCATTTAATGCTAAATCCTTTATTTCTTTAATCTTTTGAGGGACTTCGCTCATTGCCAATTCTACTCTTCTTTGTTTAAGAATAGGTCTAAATTCTTTAATATTCTTCTCTATAATAGCCTCACCATTTATAAGTTCTTGATATCTTTCCTGCAAATTTTTATTCGCAATGTCTTGTAAAGATTTAATCTCAATATATTGAACTAAATTATTAGTTATTACATCAGGTGAAGTATCATATGGTACGGCTAAATCAACTATTAGCTTATTAGATTTTTCTCCTTTTAAAAGTCTTTGATATATTTCGTTAGTTAAAATAGGCTCAGTAGCACTTGTACAAGTGATAATAACATCAAATCCCTTATTAAAATTCTCAAGTTCTGATAAAGGAAAGCCCTCACCTCCCAGTTCTTTAGCTAAAGTTTGAGCTTTACTTAAAGTGCGATTGAAAACAAAAAAATTCGTAAAAGTATGCTTCTTTAGATACTTAGCAATATTTTGATTAGTCTCCCCAGCACCAATAATCAATATTCTTGAATGAGTGCACATCTTTAAAGCGTTAATCTTACGATAAGCTAAAGAAACTACTGAAATTGGGTTTTTTGAAATATTAGTATAAGTATAGACCTCTTTAGCAGTTTTCACTACTCTGTTCATGACCATTCTAAGATAATCACCTGTGAATTTTTTCTCTCTGCAATATTCGTAAGCTTTTCTTACTTGAGCTAAAATTTCCTTTTCCCCAACAACTAAACTTTCTAAAGAACTGGAAACCCTCATCAAATGATTGAGAGCTTCTTCTTGTTCAAAAATTAAGCTTTGTTCAACGACATTCTCAATTTGTTGACTTTCTAAAAATTCTCCATGCAAAATACTTAAAAACGCCCTTACAAAATTTTTATCAATAGCTTGTGAAGCTGTGAAAACAAACTCAACACGATTACAGGTAGCTAAATAAAATATTTCGGGAATATCAAATTGACTCTTAACCAATTCAAGCCTATTATCAATGGCCTCATTGCATAAAACCAAACAACCCAATTCTTTCAAATCAATTTGTTTATGAGTAAAAGCTATAACCTTAAGATATTTCAATTAATTTATTTTAGGACATCACAAAAGTAAAATAGCAAGACATAGTATGTGTCAATCATTTGTAAATTGAAGCTATTTAGAAGGAATATAAATAATCACATAATTATCATCTAGAAGTCTTTTTTAAGCTCAATATAGTAGTTTTTATTTAACAATTAATGGTTTGTGCATCTATTGATTAATACTGATTAATGATGTCTGTTACTTGGCAGAAACTTGGCTACAGAGAAAGTATCCCCTTCGCAAAAATCAATGATGTTTGGAATTCCAACAAAAAGGAGACACAAAAATCTAAATAATCTCACAATTCCTGAATCTCATAAATCAATAATTAACAATTTAAATAATGATGCTTAAACCTCTTTGAAATTTTGTCCACCTTTTTGTTGGAATTCCACTAAGATAGAAACTCCAGTTTGAGGTTATTTCATAAATCTCATATATAAGATCTTTTTTAGCGGGGTATTTAGGAAATTTTTAGGGGCAACAAAAAACCCTCATCTTTTGGATGAAGGGTTTAAGCTTTATAGTCGTCTTTCAGACTTATAAAAGTTGGCACCGACCTACTCTCCCACGTTTTACCGCAGTACCATCGGCTCTGGCGGGCTTAACTTCTCTGTTCGGAATGGGAAGAG
>JACMOI010000152.1 GCA_014378105.1 Pseudopedobacter sp. | reverse complement strand
GTATTACTTCTACAAAAAGAGGATCTATTACATCGGTTCAGGCGGTTTATGTTCCTGCAGATGATTTAACCGATCCTGCACCAGCAACAACATTTGCCCACTTAGATGCTACCACAGTATTATCTCGGAAAATTGCTGAATTAGGTATTTATCCTGCGGTAGATCCTTTGGATTCTACTTCAAGAATTTTAACTCCCGTAGTAGTGGGTGATGAGCATTATTCTTGCGCTCAAAACGTAAAAGAGATTCTACAACGTTATAAAGAATTACAAGATATCATTGCTATTTTAGGTATGGATGAATTATCTGAAGAAGATAAATTAACCGTATCAAGAGCGAGAAGGGTACAACGTTTCTTATCTCAACCTTTCCACGTAGCTGAACAATTTACAGGCTTAAAAGGTGTTTTAGTTGATATTAAAGATACCATAAAAGGTTTTAACATGATTATGGCCGGAGAAGTTGATGAATATCCTGAAGGTGCTTTCAACTTAGTAGGTAATATTGAAGAAGCTATCGAAAAAGGTAAGAAATTATTAGCTGAAGCAAACGCATAAGAAGATGTTAGATATGAGTATTGCGTATTGAGACTCATTACGCAATACTCACTACTCAATACTAAAAGATGAAATTAGAAATATTAACTCCAGATAAGAAAGTGTTTGAAGGCGAAGTAACATCGGTTACGGTACCTGGCGCACTAGGATCTTTTGAAATTTTAAATCATCACGCTCCTATCATTTCTACTCTGGATGATGGAAAAGTTATTATTAGAGGTGCTGGAAAAGAACATAAGTTTTACACTAAAGGCGGAGTTGTTGAGGTAATCGACAATAAGGTGACTGTTCTTGCCGAATCCGTTATCGAAAAATAAAATTCTTATAAAAATATAAAAAAAGCTAATCTAACGATTGGCTTTTTTTATGCCTAAATTTTAAAATTTTTCGGCTACACGCTCAATTTTAAGAAGAATTTTGACTCATCTTATGCAAGCATAAGATTTTATACCGAATACCAATTCGTTGTTTGGTATAAAAAATTGAAAATTAAAGCTCAGACAAAGAAGATTAACTAAAATTTAATTCTGTCAATATCATCAAAATAGAATTAAATTTTTTTTCACTCCCCCCTGATTTTGCTATTGACAGATAGCATCACTTATCCTATCTTGAGTAAACAAAAAGACTTTATCAAACTATGCTTTTTATTATCCTATTAATTATTGTAATTAACCTCTTACTAATAGGTAAGAAAAGGAAAGCATGTTTGAGCTAATCAATTAAAAATCTAAACAATGCCTTCCATCAAAAGAAGGCTTTTTTTTTATGCGTTTATTATAAAACAGATGATTAACTATAAAAGTGAAAAGGTAATTTATCGGGACGGAGAATTTTATTCTTCTAAAGATTTGGGGGTTGCAGTTGATAGTCAAACACTACACTACGGTTTTGGTGCGTTCGAAGGGATTAGATCTTATCATACTGCCAACGGAATAAGTATTTTTAAGGCGAAAGAGCATTTCGAGCGTTTAAAAAACTCTTGCGAACAAATTCACCTCCCATTCGAATGGAATATTAATCAGCTGGTTAAAGATACCTACGAGTTACTATCTAAAAATCAATTGATTAATGCTTATATCAGGCCCATTGTTGTTGCCGAAGCAGACATGACGATGGTGAACTCCAATGAATCTCATATCATTCTGATGGCATGGGAATGGAATTCTTATTACGGGGGAGAATTGTTAAAGACTTGTTTCTCATCTTACGAAAGTAGAAATCCAAAATCTTCACCTATAGCTGCAAAAGTAACCGGAAACTACCTCAGTTCTGTATTAGCCGTGTCAGAAGCAAAAAGAAAAGGATTTGACGAGGCTATTTTAACCGACATGCATGGTTATTTGACTGAATCTTCATCAGCAAATATTTTTATAGAAAATGATGGAAAGCTATATACACCAAAAGAAGAAAATATTATTGCTGGAATAACTCGGAAAACAATTATTCAGTTAGCTAAAGAATTAGATATAGAAGTTATAGAAAAGAATTTAACCCCTGAAGATTTAAAAAAGGCCGATGCAGCATTTTTATGCGGAACAGCAGTGGAGATTGTTGGAATACAATTAATAGAAAATCACGTTTTCCCTCTAGCTTTTGCAGATAGTTTAGGTGCCATTCTACAAAGAGTTTATAAAAATCTTGTCCTAGACAAATTAAGTTTCGAAGTCATCATATAAATGGAATTAAATAAATACAGTAAAACATTTACGCAAGACAAAACTCAACCCGCAACACAAGCCATGTTGTACGGCTTGGGCTTAACGACTGAGGATTTAAAAAAGGCTCAAGTGGGTATTGCCAGTATGGGTTACGATGGTAACACTTGCAATATGCACTTGAACGATTTAGCCGCAATTGTAAAAAAGGGAGTTTGGGAGCAAAATTTGGTTGGATTAACTTTTAATACCATTGGAATTAGTGATGGCTTAACTAATGGTACTGAGGGAATGCGTTATTCTTTGGTATCTCGAGATTTAATTGCCGATTCTATCGAAGCTGTTTGTGCTGGCCATTATTATGATGGCGTAATCGCTATCCCTGGGTGTGATAAAAATATGCCGGGGTCTATCATGGCAATGGGACGATTGAATCGTCCAAGTATCATGATTTATGGTGGAAGTATTCATCCAGGACATTATAAAGGAGAGGAATTAAACATCGTTTCTGCTTTTGAAGCTTTAGGAAAAAAATTAGCAGGAAATATTTCTGATGAAGATTATCAAGGGGTGATTGAAAATGCATGCCCAGGTGCGGGTGCTTGCGGCGGAATGTACACCGCCAATACCATGGCCTCTGCTATTGAAGCAATGGGAATGAGTTTACCATATAGTTCTTCTTATCCTGCTTTAAGTGATGAAAAGAAAAACGAATGTTTAGAAGCTGGTAAATACATCAAGATTTTATTAGAAAAAGATATTAAGCCCAAAGATATCATGACCCAGAAAGCATTTCATAATGCTTTAATTATTGTGATGGTTTTAGGAGGTTCTACCAATGCTGTTTTGCATTTAATTGCGATGGCAAAATCTGTAGGGATGAGCTTAACACTAAAAGATTTTCAAGATATAAGCGACAAAACCCCTGTAATTGCAGATTTGAAACCAAGCGGTAAATACTTAATGGAGGATGTTCACAATATGGGTGGTATGCCTGCCATTATGAAGTATCTTTTGAAAAAAGGTTTGCTATATGGCGATTGTATCACCGTTACGGGAAAAACAATGGCAGAAAATGTTGCTGATGCTAAAGATTTAGATTTCGAAGAGCAGGATATTATCCGTCCGTTAGAAAAACCAATTAAAGAAACCGGACACTTGCAGATGCTTTACGGAAACATTGCAACATTGGGCGCAGTGGCAAAGATTAGTGGTAAAGAAGGGGAATCTTTTACGGGACCAGCCCGAGTTTTTGACGGTGAATTTGAATTAATTGCAGGCATATCTTCTGGAAAAGTAAAAGCTGGCGATGTTGTGGTGATTAAAAATTCAGGACCAAAAGGTGGCCCTGGAATGCCAGAAATGTTAAAACCTACCGCGGCAATTTATGGTGCTGGACTTGGTGCTTCTGTTGCATTAATTACTGATGGTCGTTTTTCTGGAGGAACACATGGTTTTGTGGTTGGTCATATTACACCAGAAGCTGTTGAAGGCGGAAATATTGGGATCATACAAGACAATGATATAATTGAAATAAGCGCAACTACCAATACTATCAATTTAATGGTGAGTGATGAAGAAATAGCTAAAAGAAGAGCTGCTTGGATAAAACCAGAACCTGTTGTAAAAAGCGGTGTGCTTTACAAATATTATAAATTAGTTAAAAACGCAACAGAAGGTTGCGTGACTGACGAGGATTAAATTTTGCGTTAACGATAGTAGCGGCATCCTTTTTTGTCATCCTGAGCGGAGTCAAAGGATAAGGCAAAAAAGATACAGCAGATAGCGTGTCCCGATAGCTATCGGGAAAACGCCCAAAAAATATTATAAAATAAAATAAGTGATGAATACACTTGAAATAAACGATAAAAAAGAAAAAGAATCAGTGGCGGCTGCGGTTGCCACTGAGGAATTATCTGGCTCTCAAATTTTACTAAAAGGATTAATAGCAGAAGGTGTAGATACAATTTTTGGTTATCCTGGTGGTGCAATTATGCCTATTTATGATGCGCTTTACGATTTTAAAAAAGAATTAAATCACGTTTTAGTGCGTCACGAGCAAGGTGCAACTCATGCCGCTCAAGGCTATGCCCGTTCATCAGGTAGAGTGGGTGTGGTTTTTGCAACTAGCGGACCTGGCGCCACTAACTTAATTACTGGAATCGCCGATGCACAGATTGATAGTACGCCAATGGTCTGCATTACCGGACAAGTGTTTGCTCATTTGTTAGGTACTGATGCTTTTCAGGAAACTGATGTAATTAACATCACAACGCCTATTACGAAGTGGAATTATCAAGTAACCGATGCTTCTGAATTACCCGAGGTGTTAGCTAAGGCATTTTACATCGCAAAATCTGGGAGACCAGGCCCCGTATTAATTGATATTACCAAGAATGCTCAGATTCAAAAAGTAGTAGTTGAAGGTTATGAAAAGTGTAAACACATCAGAAGTTACCGTCCTTATCCTATCATTAGGAATAAATATATTCAGCAAGCAGCTGAACTGATCAACAGTGCTAAAAAGCCTTTCGTTCTTTTTGGACAAGGTGTGCTTTTAGGTAATGCAGAAAAAGAATTTAAAGCTTTTGTAGAGAAATCTGGAATTCCAGCTGCATGGACCATTATGGGTGCTGGGGCAATTCCAACAGACCACGAATTGAACGTAGGAATGTTGGGAATGCATGGCAATTATGGTCCCAATGTTTTAACAAACGAATGTGACGTTTTAATTGCCGTTGGGATGCGTTTTGATGACCGTGTAACTGGTCGTTTAGATAAATATGCAAAGCAGGCAAAAGTGATTCATTTAGATATTGACCCTGCCGAAATTGATAAAAACGTAAAAGCAGAAGTTCCTGTTTGGGGCGATTGTAAAGAAACTTTACCTCTTTTGACTGCTTTGGTTGATGAAAAAGTACATACTGAATGGCTAGCTAAATTCAGAGAATACACCCAAGCAGAAGTTGACCAAGTAATTGATGCTGAATGTAACCCAAAAAGTGGCGAACTGACTATGGGCGAAGTAATCTATCAGCTAAATATCCTGACAAAAGGAGAAGCAATTATTGTTACCGATGTTGGTCAGCACCAAATGGTGGCTTGCCGTTATGCGAAACTGAATAATACCCGCAGTAACATTACCAGTGGCGGTTTAGGCACTATGGGATTTGCTTTGCCAGCAGCAATTGGTGCTAAATTTGGCGCTCAAGATAAAACAGTTGTTGCCGTAATTGGTGATGGTGGATTCCAAATGACGATACAAGAATTGGGAACCATTATGCAAAGTGGTATAGATATTAAAATCATCATCTTAAACAACCAATTCTTAGGAATGGTACGCCAATGGCAAGAAATGTTTAATGACAGAAGATATTCTTTTGTAGATATCACCAGTCCTGATTTTGTTGCTGTGGCCAAAGGTTATTATATCGATGGGCAAAAAGTAACGGAAAGACCACAATTAGTGGATGCTCTAAAAACCATGCTCAATCATAAAGGGTCTTACCTTTTAGAAGTGATGGTTACCAAAGAAAATAATGTTTTCCCCATGGTACCGCAAGGTTGTAGTGTTTCAGAAATCAGATTAAAATAACCACCCTTCAAATCAGATAAAAATGGATTCAAATATAGAAAAGAAGGAATATAACATCACGGTTTATACCGAAAACCATGTTGGTCTTTTAAACAGAATAGCCATAATTTTTAGTCGTAGGAAACTAAATATAGAAAGTATGAATACTTCTCCTTCTGAAGTGGAGAGCATTCATCGCTTTAATATTGTGTTGGTAGAGACGGAAGATGTAGTAAGAAAAGTCGCTCGTCAATTAGAGAAGCAGGTGGAAGTTTTGAAAGTCTATTTCAATACAAACGAAGATGTGATATGGCAAGAATTGGCTTTATATAAAGTGCCAACAGATGTAATTGCAGAGAAAGCGAGTGTAGAGCGTTTATTACGTCAATATGGAGCAAGAGCAGTCGTAATTCGTAAAGATTATACGGTTTTTGAAACAACTGGCCATCGTGAAGAAACCGATGCTCTGGTGGCTGTTTTACAACCTTACGAATTGATAGAATTTGTAAGAAGTGCGAGAGTTGCAATTATCAAGCATTCTGATGGTTTCCATGCTAAACTACGTGAATTTGAAAGGCTGGAACCAGGTGAAGCCGAATTGGGAAACGAATATTTAAATAAAGGGGAAAAGATATTTACCATGTAAAAAGTCAGCGGTCGGAGGACAGAAGCCCGAAGATTGGATTTATAAAAAATAAAATTATTAGTTAAACGATACAAAACTTCTGATTTCGGAACTCCGATATCAGACTAACAAAAAAGAAAAAATGTCAAACTATTTTAACACGTTACCGCTTAGAGAAAAATTAAACCAATTAGGTGTTTGTGATTTCATGGATATTTCTGAATTCGCAGATGGAATTGAAGCTTTAAAAGGCAAAAAATTGGTGATCATTGGTTGTGGCGCACAAGGTTTAAACCAGGGTTTAAATTTACGCGATAGTGGTTTAGATATAAGCTATACTTTACGTAAAGAAGCAATTGAAGGCAAAAGAGATTCGTGGAAAAATGCTACCGAGAACAATTTCAAAGTAGGTACTTACGAAGAATTAATTCCTACTGCAGATCTCTTAATTAACCTAACACCAGATAAACAACACACTTTTGTAGTGAAGGCTGTAATGCCTTTAATGAAAGAAGGCGCTACACTTTCTTATTCTCACGGTTTTAATATCGTTGAAGAGGGAATGCAAATCCGTAAAGACATTACTGTAATTATGGTTGCTCCAAAATGCCCAGGTAGTGAAGTAAGAGCAGAATATGTTAGAGGTTTTGGTGTGCCGACTTTAATTGCTGTACACCCAGAAAACGACCCACAAGAAAAAGGTTTAGCGCAAGCAAAAGCTTATGCAGTAGGAACAGGCGGACATAAAGCAGGTGTTTTATTATCTTCTTTTGTTGCCGAAGTAAAATCTGATTTAATGGGCGAGCAAACCATTCTTTGCGGTCTACTACAAACCGGTTCAATCCTTTCATTTGATAAAATGATAGAAAAAGGAATTGATGCAGGTTATGCTTCTAAATTGGTGCAATATGGTGTAGAAGTAACTACCGAAGCTTTAAAGCAAGGCGGAATTACTGCTATGATGGATAGATTGAGCAATCCTGCAAAAATTAAAGCTTTCGAAATCTCCGAAGAATTGAAAGACATCATGCGTCCTTTATTCCAAAAACACCAAGATGATATCATGAGTGGTGAGTTTAGCAAAACCATGATGGAAGATTGGGCAAATGGGGATCAAAACTTATTGAAATGGAGAGCCGAAACTGGCGAAACAGCTTTCGAGAAAACTCCTGCTGGCGATGTTAAAATTGCAGAGCAAGAATATTTTGACAACTATACTTTAATGGTTGCTTTTATTAGAGCAGGTGTTGAATTGGCCTTTGAAACAATGGTTCAGGCGGGGATCAAACCAGAATCTGCTTATTACGAGTCTTTACATGAAACCCCATTAATTGCCAACACTATTGCTAGAAAGAAATTATTTGAAATGAACCGTGTGATTTCTGATACCGCCGAGTATGGTTGCTATTTATTCGACCAAGCTTGTAAACCATTATTAGCAGATTTTATGAAAAAAGTGGATACCGATTTAGTAGGTAAAAATTTCAACACTGGTAAAGATGGTGGCGTAGACAACAGAAAATTAATTGAAGTAAATGAAGCTATCCGTACACATCAGGTAGAAAAAGTTGGGGCAGTTTTGCGTAAAGCAATGACTGCTATGAAGGCTATTAAAACGGCATAAAGCCTCATCCCCTCAATCCCCTTCTCCGAAAGAGAAGGGGGGCTGAATGGGAAGTAAGATTTATAAATATTAGTATAGAATAGTAAAACGCAAAACATTAACGATCTAATTCCCTCTCCTTTGGAGAGGGTTAGGGTGAGGCCAAACATGCAGAGACCATTAATCCATATCCAAAATTTAAACCTCAAATACCAAAGTAATTTGGTGTTTGATGATTTGATCTGGACTATCCAAAAAGGAGAGCAATGGGTTTTATCAGGCATCAGCGGAAGCGGAAAAACAACTTTAGCAAAAGCAATTACTGGTTTAACAGATTATGTAGGTGAAATTGAAGTCTATTTTGATAAAGCAAGTCAATTGCCTGCAAAAGTTCTACTGGTTGAAAGTTGGTATCAATTCAAAAACATAGAGGGTATTGCTAATTTCTATTATCAGCAGCGTTATACCAGTCAGCAGGCTAAAGATACTTTAACTGTAAACGCAGAGCTGGGACATTATGGTAAAGAAAATAATTTGGCTTTCGCCGATGTTGAACCGATTTTAAAAACGATAGGTTTTACCGGATTGAAGAATTCCCAATTGATAGAATTATCAAGTGGCGAACATAAAAAATTGCAATTGGTAAAAGCCTTATGGTTAAAGCCACAGCTGTTAATTATCGATCAGCCTTATGTAGGTTT
>JACMOI010000028.1 GCA_014378105.1 Pseudopedobacter sp. | reverse complement strand
GCCTTTTTTAAGATGTCACGCTCCAATTGTGCCTCTTTCAGCTCTTTCTGTAGCTTTTTAATCATTTTCTGGTCTTCGCTCAAAACAGCAGGAATCTGTTTTGATTCTGACCCTCGTTGCCGCCATTTACTCAATAGGCTGTGGTTGATACCCAGCTCTTCTGCAACCTCTTTTACCGATCCTCTGCTGTTAGATAAATCTATGGCCATTTTTTTAAAGGAATCATCAAACATGCGTTTGTTCATATAGTCAAATTTAAAGTTTCTGTTTAAATCTGACAACCAAATCCCTCTAGTCAAATGTACTAACTCCAGCTTTTGACGATACGTTCTTTTAAATAAATTAAAGCTTGTGGAATAGTTTTTACATGTCGCTCTCCAATAAACCTCAACCAAGCTTCTGAGTTTAAGAGCGCAATTAAAAAGTCACCGTCGTTTAAGGTGAATTCTCTTAATTGTAGTCTTTCGGTTTGTAGAAGCATAGTTTTGCGTTAGGGATTGTAGCGTATACCGGCCTAGGATTAATGCTTTGAGTAGGATGAGTGGAAAAGCCCGCCCGAACGTCCAAATCATTTTATTGATATGGAAAATACACAAAATTCGCTCCTTCTGGAACTACTACAAATACGCACATAAAGTCATCCGCTGGTTTATAGCTCTGCAGAAAAGCATCTTTTTTATTGGATTGAATAATGCCTTTTTCTTGAAATTCTTCAAGTGTTGAAGCTTGAATGGTCCAGCTCGTACCCAACTCTTTATGGTCTAAAATGATCTCGCCCAAGGTAATCTCATGTTGATGTGCAATAAAAATAGGATAAGCAGATAATCCTTCTACCATGATTTCTACTGCTACTTCCTTAATAGTGTCTTTATAAAACTCTAAATCTTTCTTTAAGCTAATAAGCGGACTTTCTTGTGGTGCCTGTTGCCCATCATTTTGTCCTAATAATTCTTCAGGATTCATTTCTTCAATTTTAATAAAACCACATTTTCTACATGTTGCGTATGTGGAAACATGTCCACAGGTTTGATGCGAACCAACTCGTACTTCTCTTTCAAACGGATTAAATCGCGGGCTTGAGTGGCTGCATTACAACTTACATAAACAATCTTTTCGGCTCCTATTTCCATTACACGCTCGACCACGTCTGGGTGCATTCCAGCTCGAGGTGGGTCGGTAATCACCACATCAGGTTTTCCATTTTGATTGATGAAATCATTGTTTAAAACATCTTTCATATCGCCAGCGTAGAAAACGGTATTGTCAATCCCATTAACTTTTGAATTGATTTTTGCGTCTTCAATGGCATCTGGAACATATTCTACGCCTACAACTTTCTTTGCTTTTTTTGCAATGAAGTTTGCAATAGTTCCAGTTCCGGTATATAAATCATAAACCAATTCATCACCTTTTAAATCAGCGAAATCACGCGTAATTTTATACAATTCGTAAGCCTGTAAAGAATTGGTTTGATAGAAAGATTTGGGTCCGATACGGAATTTTAAACCCTCCATTTCTTCATAAATGAATTCACGGCCACTGTAAAGCAAAACTTCCTGATCAGAAAATGTATCGTTTTTCTTTTGATTGATGATGTATAAAAGCGAAGTGATTTGTGGGAATTTTGCTTTCACAAATTCCATCATCAACGCTACCTGACCTTCTTCTGGATAAGCAAAAATTACAATCACCATTAATTCTCCAGTAGAAGAACTTCTAATGACCAAATTTCTTAAAGCACCTTCATGCGATCTTAAATCGTAAAATGAAATATCATTTTCTTTGGCAAAAGCAGAAATCGAGTTTCTTAAGTCGTTTGATGGATCTGCTTGTAAATAACAATGATTGATTTCTAAAATTTTATCAAAACGTAAAGGAACATGAAAACCCAAAGCTAGCCTATCTTTCTCATCGGTAATTTCTCCGTCTAAATCTGTTAGCCAGCGTTTATTTGAAAATGTATATTCTAATTTGTTGCGGTAATATTTATCATGGGCAGTGGGTAAAATAGGCTCTGCATGAGCTGTTTCTAATCCTGCTAATCTTTGCAAAGCATCTAAAACCGATTTTTCCTTGTATTTTAATTGAGCAGCATAATTCATGTGTTGCCATTTACAGCCGCCGCAAATACCAAAATGTTCACAAAATGGAATAACTCTATCTACAGAAGGAGTGATTAAGGTTTCAATCCTTGCTTCTGCAAATTTCTTTTTCTTTTTGTAAACGGCAGCATCTACCACATCTCCAGGAATGGCTTTTTCTATAAACACCACTAAATCCTCGGCTCTTGCCACACCTTTGCCTTCTTCGGCAATATCAAATACGCTCAACGCGGATAAAATCTTTTGCTCTCTCAAAATATCAAAATCAATAAGGTTACAAATTTAGACTTTAAAGTTGACGGTAAAAAGTTTAAAGTAATTAGTAGGATAGGTTTTAATGGAAGTTTTTAGACAAAACAGCTTTATTCAGTTTAAGAATAAACTGTTTAGATTAAGAAGGAGCCTAATTCAATTGAAAAAGCTGAAGATAAATGCCCAAAAGCCTTTGTTAGGATTATCAACTATTTCAAATTGCTCATCAATCATATAAGAGAAATCACGTATCTCTGGACTCATGGAATTATGATTTATTGTTTTCATTAAAGCCAAAATTAGCAACTTTTATACCGAAAACCAAATCGGTATAAAATTTAACAATTTGTTAATATAGAGTAGGACGTATATGAAGAATAGAAAAATTTGAGTAAGTTCTATTGGAGCTGACAATGCTTTATTAAATCGGAGCTCCTAAAGCAGACTCTACTTATTCGGGATTACAAGGATTAATATTATAATCACGCGAATAAATCACCACTTAAATACCGATCGCCTCTATCGCAAGCAATAAAAACGATTACACCTTCTCCTAGTTCTTCGGCTAATTGTAAAGCTACATGGCAAGCGCCACCGCTGCTCATTCCTGCAAAGATTCCTTCAGTTTTGGCTAGTTTTCTTGCCATAATAGTAGCATTTTCTTCGGATATATCTATCACTCGGTCAACTCGTGACGCATCAAATATTTTTGGTAAATAGGCTTTGGGCCAGCGACGTATTCCTGGGATAGAAGATCCTTCTGTCGGTTGGCAACCCACAATTTGAATGGCCGGGTTTTGTTCTTTTAAAAACATAGAAGTTCCCATAATGGTTCCTGTGGTCCCCATAGAACTTACAAAATGCGTGACTTTTTGATCAGTATCTCTCCAGATTTCTGGTCCAGTGGTTTTATAATGTGCTAAGTAATTATCGGCGTTAGCAAACTGGTCTAATTGAAAATATTCGTCGGTTGCACCTTTTTCATCGGCATAATCTCGGCATTTTTCAATACCATCTAACAAAATTACTTTTGCGCCAAAAGCTTCCATGGTTTGTGTGCGCTCTCTGGTAGAATTTGCAGGTAAAATCAATTCAATCTCTAAGCTAAACAAACGGGCAATCATTGCTAAAGCAATTCCAGTATTTCCGCTGGTAGCTTCAATTAATTTCATCCCTGATTTAATATCGCCACGCTCTACTGCGCTTTTAATCATATTTAAAGCAGCCCTGTCTTTTACACTTCCACCCGGATTATTGCCTTCCAGTTTGGCGTAGACCTTCACGTTTGGATTGGTGTTTAAATGCTGTAATTCAGCAAGCGGTGTATTTCCGACTAAATCTATGATTGTTGCCATTAAGATGGAAAGTTAGAATTTTCTATAACTCGGATGGATGGAGTATGGTATACGGTGGAATTTGCAGGAACACTTTTAGTTAGCCAAACGTTACCGCCAATTACACTGTTAGCGCCAATGATGGTTTCGCCGCCTAAGATGGTGGCATTACTATAAATGACTACACCATTTTTCACTGTTGGATGTCTTTTTGTACCCGCCAAATTTTTGCTCACGCTTAATGCACCCAAAGTGACTCCTTGATAAAGCTTTACATTTTTCCCGATGATTGCTGTTTCGCCTATTACAATCCCAGTTCCATGGTCGATACACAAATATTCGCCTATTGTTGCTCCTGGGTGGATGTCTATTCCAGTTTTAGAGTGGGCATATTCGGTTAATATCCTTGGAATTAAAGGGGTTTGTAATTTCAAAAGCTCATGTGCAATCCTATAAAATGCGATGGCCCAAAATCCAGGATAAGTTCTAATCACTTCAAACTCGTTATTGGCAGCTGGGTCGCCGCTATTTAAAGCGATAATATCTGTTTTTAACGTTTCGTAAAGTGAAATAATTTGAGCGCTAAATTTTTTAGCGATGATATCGTTATTGCAATCGTTACAAGCTTGTGTTGCATCTAATAAATGATTTAAAGATTGCTGTAGTTTTTTAAATTCAACTTCAATTTCTTCTTCATCATTAAAAATGCGATCAGCTAACTCGGGGAAAAGTAAACCTATTAATTGGAAAGCCCAATCTGCAATGGCTTGGTTAGGCGGTAGCGCTTGTGCTCTTTTTTGCCTTTTATATAGTGTTTGTATGAACTCTTTATTCATTTTCTGGAGCAAATTTAAATATTATGCTCAGGAGAAAGAGAATATTAAGGATTTTGTTGTTTGAGATTTGTAAAAATGAATTATTCTTTACAATGCCGCCTTCACCAAATAAGGTAAAATCTCTTTTTGGAATGATACAAAATTCTTTCTCACATCGGCATCAGAAACTGAGGTAAATGCGAAAGAGAAGATGATGCTTTTGCTGGCTTTGATTAAAAATCTTAACCTTTCGGGATAAGTTTCGTCATCATTTAGTTCTTCAATACTCATAAACTCGGCATAAAGTAGATTTTCTAATTCATCAGAAAGATCTTTTAAAAACTCTTGTGCATTAGTAGATTCTCGAATAAAATCCCAACCAATAAACTCATTACAAACGGTATAAGAAAGCTTACTAACTTTTAAAATAAGTGTCTTAAGATGTTCTTCTTTGCTGATATTTTTACTGTACTTATGGATGACTTCATTTAAACTCACTTTTAAATAATCCATTAAAATAGCATGTAAAACCAGCTCTTTACTTTCGAAGTATTTATAGATGGTTGCTTTTGCAATTTTTGCTTTTTTAGCAATCTCGTTTACGCTGGTTTTATGGTAACCATATTTACGGAAGAGATCCTGCGCTGCTTTCTTGATACTTTCTTTGATTTTATCTACTTCCATTTTAATTGATTACAGAGATTTGAGAACTGGTTACAGTCACCAGATACTTTCTTAATGGTTTTGTTGCTGGTGCTTTGGCTGGTGAGCCATCATTCAATAAAAATATAGCGCCGCTGCATGGGTCTGTGGCGGTAATTGTGGGATCGTCTAAATTAACAGCACATTTACTTTGCGGGTTTACACTACTACAACGATCATAAGCTACTATTTCACCGTCTGATTTGCGGTAAAGTATTAATCCAGATACGCCGTAGCCACTAATTGCCACTGCGCCACCCGGACTTTGCAGCCTGCTCATCCTTGGATCGTTTATGGGGACATTAAAATTTACAGCAACATCAGGAATATAATTGCCTTCTTTTGTGCAAGACAGCAAACTTATATTTGCAATGATGAATAAGCCTATAAATAATTTTCTCATTTTAAATGACCTCAGTTTGAAATTGCTTTAAAAAGCGCACATCATTTTCAGAGAATAAACGCAAATCTTTTATCTGATATTTCAGATTGGTAATACGTTCGATGCCCATTCCAAATGCAAATCCAGTATATTTTTTAGAATCAATATTCACATTATCCAAAACGTTTGGATCAATCATTCCGCAACCTAAAATTTCTACCCAACCACTTTGCTTACACATTTGGCAACCACTTCCACCGCAAATCGTACATGAAATATCCATCTCTGCAGATGGCTCAGTAAAAGGGAAATAAGAGGGACGGAAACGAACCTTTGTTCCTTCGCCATAAAGCTCTTGAACGAAATAATATAAGGTCTGCTTTAAATCAGCAAATGAAACGTTTTCATCAACATATAGACCTTCCACCTGATGGAAGAAACAATGCGCTCTGGCTGAGATCGCTTCGTTTCGATAGACACGGCCTGGCATTAAAGCTCTAAAAGGAGGTTTTCCAGCTTCCATCAGACGAACCTGAACAGAAGAAGTATGCGTTCTTAAGGCATATTCGCCTTTCTTTTCGGTATTTACGTTTTCGCCAGAAATTGGTGCCACGAAGAAAGTATCTTGCATATCTCTTGCTGGATGCTCCTCAGGGAAATTTAAAGCCGAGAAGTTATGCCAATCGTCTTCAATTTCAGGACCTTCAGCTACAACGAAACCAAGGCGTTTAAAAATTTCTACGATTTCCTTTCTCACCAAAGAAAGTGGATGACGACCGCCAATTTCAAAGCCTTCGCCCGGAAGTGTTAAATCTTCACCAGCTTCTTTACTTATACTTTTGCCTATGAATTTGTCTTTATTGTCATTGAATTTAGCTTCAGCTAATTGTTTAAACTGATTCAACACCTTACCTAAAATGCGTTTCTCATCTGGAGACACAGCTTTAAATTCATCAAACAAATCTTTGATAATTCCTTTTGTTCCTAAAAACTTGATGCGATAGGTCTCTAACTCTTCTGCCGATTTGGGTTCAAAAGTTTCGATTTCGCTAGTATGTTGACTGATTTTAGACTGCATAAGATGCAAATTTAACAAAAAAAAGTCCCGATAATTCGGGACTTTTTATCTTATTTAAAATGTGATGAATAATTTACAATTATTTAATCACTCCCAATTCTTTTCCAACTTTAATAAAAGCTGAAATAGCCTTGTCTAAATGATGTTGATCATGCGCTGCAGACATTTGAACACGGATTCTTGCCTTACCTTGTGGTACTACAGGATAGTAAAATCCAATAACATAAATTCCTTCTTCTAACATTCTTGCTGCAAAATCTTGAGAAAGCTGCGCATCATACAACATTACTGGAACAATAGGATGAATTCCAGTCTTGATATCAAAACCAGCCTCCGTCATTTTTTCACGGAAATATTTTGTATTACTTTCTAATTTATCACGTAATTCAGTGGTTTCAGTAAGCATATCTAAAACAGCAATACTTGCCCCAACAATGCTTGGTGCTAAAGTATTCGAAAATAGATAGGGTCTTGAGCGCTGACGCAAAATATCAACCACCTCTTTTGGTCCAGCAGTAAAACCACCTGATGCACCACCTAAAGCCTTACCCAAAGTTCCAGTAATGATATCCACCCGACCCATCACATGATGATGTTCGTGAGTTCCTCGACCAGTCTTACCCATAAAACCACTACAATGGCATTCATCAATCATCACCAAAGCATTGTATTTGTCGGCTAAATCACAAATTTTATCTAACTGCGCAATGGTTCCATCCATAGAAAAGGCACCGTCCGTTACCACAATTCTATGGCGAAGGTTTTGAGTCTCTTGCAATTGTTTTTCTAAATCAGCCATGTCATCATGCTTATATCGGTAGCGTTGTGCTTTACATAAACGCACTCCGTCGATAATAGAAGCATGATTCAATTCATCAGATATAATAGCATCCTCCGCATTAAATAAAGGCTCAAAAACCCCACCATTTGCATCAAAAGCAGCTGCATATAAGATGGTGTCTTCTGTTCCTAAAAACTTGGAAAGTTTTTTTTCTAGCTCTTTATGAATGTCTTGTGTTCCGCAAATAAAACGTACCGAAGACATTCCGTAACCATGCGAATCAATCGCAGCTTTTGCTGCCTCAATTACCTTTGGATGTGAGGAAAGACCTAAATAATTGTTGGCACAAAAATTTATTACTTCTTTACCATCATTCACTTTAATATCTGCACCTTGCGGAGTAACAATTATTCTTTCTTTTTTATACAGTCCGGCAGATTTAATATCTTCAAGTTCTTTTTCAAGAACAGGTTTTAATGTTTGGTACATAATAATTTGGTTTAATAAACGCTAAAATAAGGAATCATTTTTGGGTGCAAAATAAAAAGCTGCATAGCTTTTGCTATTTGATATTAAATGAAAAGAGTTTTATTGTTGTTTTGTTTGATTTTGTTGATGGTTGAGGGGTTTGCTCAAATCTTAGATAGCAGCATTATTAATCAAAAAAAATTAATAGATAGCATTAGAATTGTACAGAAAAGAAATCAAAATTCTTTTTCTGTAGATGGATACGTGAAAAATGATCTTATCCTTAATCATAAACCAGATAAATTTCTTGGGAAAAATACCAAGGACTATATTAGACTTAGGAATGGAGAATTGCTGTGGCTTTCCGAGGTAGGGTCTAAATTTTATTTTGATGATAAAAGAGGGTTTAAAGAGCAAATTAATAGGGATCAGACTTTTGGAAAATATCCTTCTTATGATTTCGATGCCGCAAAGAAATTATATATCAATTTTAGTAATCAACTGATAAAAATTGAATCGATTAGTGATAAATATTTTATCTCGCCATTTGGGAGGAACGCACAAAAATATTATGATTTTGAACTGCAAGGAATTAAAAATGACGATGCTTTAATTCGAATCATTCCAAAGCATCGTTACGGACCTTTATTTAGAGGAACGTTTGTTTTGGATACGATGAGTTATCAACTGAAACAGTTTGATTTTAAACTTAATGGGAAGCAAGGAATTGATTTTATTGACTCGCTAAATATTAAGCAAAAGTTTGATAACACAAATAGATTGATTTTTTCGGAAGTGGGCTTTAAAGGAAACTTTCTAAAGTTTAAATTTTCTGGAAAAGCAAAAGCCTACTTCTCTGGTTATGAAAACAATATTCCTGAAAATTTGACCTTCGAAAAGCATGAAGTTTTAATCGAGGATAGAAAAAACATTACGAATTTTTCGAATAAAGACAGAACAGTACCACTCACTCTGCAAGAAAGGTTGAGTTATGAATATCAACATCATCAAGCTTCTGAAAAAGACTCAATACAGCGTTTAATTCAAAGGCCAAAGCTTTTTCCATTATTATTTGACGAAAAAATTTGGAGTAGCAAACCAAGACATCAGACCATTATTTTTGATCCAATTGTTCCTGCATTTTTCTACAATACGATTGAAGGACTTGGGATAAATTATGGGGTAAATTTTATTCGCTATAGTAAATCAAACAAATACTGGTCGGTAAATCCACGTATCAGATATGGTTTTAATAATAAAGAGCTTAACTCTGATATTTCTTTAACCAGATTATTTAATCCAAGTAGGCGAGGTTTATGGAATGTTAGTTTTGGGAGTACTTATCAGGATTTAAACCCAAATGGAAGTTTGAACTCGCTTCAAAATAGCATTAACACCCTGCTTTTTGAGCAAAACTTCATGAAACTATATCGCAAAAAATATGTAAGCTCAAGTGTTGGGACAGAGATTTTAAATGGGTTATACTGGTCTGTAGGTGTGGAGTTATCACGTAATATTTCTGTTGATAATCAATTTGATTATTCTTTTAGAGGTATTAAATGGAGAAATTTTAGCTCTAATAATCCATTAAGCCCTGATCAACAATCTAAGCTTTTTCCAGATCATCAAGCTTTATTTGTGAATACTTCATTGATTTATTCTTTTAATCAGGATTATGAAAATCGTAACGGAGAGAAAATATTTTATTTACCAAAAGGGCCTAGATTAATTTTGAATTACCGCAAAGGCATCCCTAAATTATTTAATTCGTCTTCGAATTATCAATTTGCAGAAATAGAATTACAACAGGAAAAGCTAGATTGTGGCTTATGGGGATATGGTTCATATTCAATAAGTACCGGTAGATTTTTTCAGGCCAAAAATGTTTACTTTCCCGAGTGGAAGCATTTTATTGGAAACCTAGCTTTGGTTTTTAATCCGGGTTTAAAGAATTTCCATCTTTTGAATTTTTACACTTATAGTACCAATGAGTATTTTGCTGAAGCACATTTTGAACATAATTTCAACATGAAATTTACTTCGCGAATACCATTGATTAGGAATCTGAAAGTACAAGAGTTAATAGGCGGAGCTTATTTGTACCAACCGCAAAAAGGCAATTATTTTGAAGTTTACGGAGGCTTTAAAAAGCGCATGTTCAGGATTGATTATGCCATGTCATTTGACTCGTTTGGCAAACTAAATCAAGGATTTAAGCTGTCATATGATTTTTAACAAAAGTTAACATTCTGTTAGCTGTAACGTTTCATTCAAATTTTTATCTTAGTTGAAACTTTATCTGCATGAAAAATAGCTACCTAAGCATCATATTCTTTTTCTTCTCAACCATCAGCTTCGCCCAAACGTTTGTTATAAATGGTTCTGTTAAAGACGAGGAAAATCAAGCTGTACCTTTTGCAACTGTGTTTATAAAAGGAACGAGTATCGGTACTTCTGCAAATGGAAATGGCCAATATACGCTGAAAGTTAAGGGCGGGAAGTATGAGATTAATTTTAGCGCTGTTGGGTTTAAATCTTTAATAAAATTAGCAGATGTAAATAGCAATACTACTTTAGATGCAATTTTGCCAATAGAGTCTTATATATTGAAAGATGTGGTAGTCACAAATAAGGGGGAAGACCCAGCTTATGCCATTATCCGAAAAGCAATACGAGAGAGAAGGGCTCATTTAAAAGAAACACCTGCATATAACTGTCAGGTCTATATTAAAGGGGTGACGAAATTATTAAAAGCTCCTGAGAAATTTTTAGGTACAGATATAAAAAAAGCAGCGCAAGAATCAGGGCTTGACTCTAATAGAACCGGAATTATTTATCAGTCAGAATCGCAATCTGTGCTGAGTTTTATGCCCCCAGATAACTATCATGAAGAAATGATTTCTTCAAAAGTGGCTGGTTCAAAGCAGTCTTTTAGTTTTAATAGAGCTACTGACTTAATTGTGAATTTTTACGATAATTATCAAGATTGGGAAGGCATTAGCAATAGACCTTTCGTATCTCCGATTGCCGATAATGCCTTGTTTTATTACGATTACAAGTTGATAGGAAGTACTGTCGAAAACGGAGAACTCATCAATAAAATTCAATTATTACCCAAAAGAAATTATGATCCTGCTTATCGTGGATATATTTACATCATAGAAGATAGCTGGCGTATTTACGCGACCGATTTTTTAATGAGCAAAGAATCTAATATTGCTATCTTAGATAGCCTAAAAATCAATCAACAGTTTATTCCGGTTAGCCGACAAGTTTGGATGCCTTCCATATTAAAATTTGAATTTAAAGGTGGGTTTCTGATGTTTAAGTTTGGAGGTTATGCGGTTGGTGTTTACAGTAATTACGAATTGAATCCTCCACAGAGTGAAACTAATTTTAAGGAGGTATTAAAAATTACAAAAGAGGTTAATAAAAAGGACGCTACTTTTTGGAAAAATGCTAGACCAATCCCACTTACACAGGAAGAAGTTGCCAATTATCAATTAAAAGATAGCATCGCCCATAGACGTGAATCTAAACCTTATTTAGATAGTTTAGACCATGTTAACAATAAATTAAAACCGTTTAAATTAATATTTGGGGGCTATAATCCGAGAGATAGATACAAGAAAGAATATTATCATTTTGATGGCATGTTAAATGCCATGTCTTACAATACGGTAGAAGGTTTTGTGGTTAATTATGGAGTTAGCTACAATAAAATAGTAGATACTATAAATAATAGAAATTTATTTTGGAGTGGTAAATTGAGATATGGTTTTGCAAATAAATTGTTTAGTGCCAATACCAAGCTAGTTTTACCAATTCTTAAAAAGCAAACGGTAAGTTTTTCTTTAGGTTCTGATGTTGTAGATATTAACGATAAAGGAAGTTTAAGTGTTTTTGGAAATACCATTAACTCATTATTCTACGAGAGGAATTTCTCTAAATTTTATCAGAAAAAATTTGGTGAGGCCACTATTTCTTCAGCTATTGGCGGTGGTTTGAATGGGAGTTTTGGCCTGTCTTTTCAATCGAACAAATGGTTGCAGAACAGTTCTAATTATACTTTTAAAGATTATGATAATCGGGCTTTCACTTCAAATAATCCGTTTTCGCCAAATGTTGAAATCCCATTATTTGCAATCTATCAAAATTTCAATCTTCGAATGGGGTTGAGCTATAATTTTAGCAATAAATACGTCACCTATCCAACTGGTAAATACTATCTACCATCTAAATGGCCAGTTTTAAATTTACGTTATGAAAAGGCTATTCCAGGATTATTTGGATCTGATGCTAATTATGATTTTATGAGTTTGGGGATTCGGAAATCTGATGTCAAATTAGGCTTTTATGGAAACTTTAGTTTTAATGTGGAAGCAGGTAAATTCCTGAGTTCAAAAAATATTTCTTATCCAGATTTTAAACACTTTAGAGGTAATCAGGCTTTGAGCTTTACGCCGTCTCAAAATCAATTTTTATTTTTAAGTTATTATTTGCAAAGTACTTCAAACGAATATCTTGAATTGCATGCTGAACATAATTTTTCTGGATTTTTCACCAATAAAATTCCGCTTTTAAGAAAACTAAAGCTGCAAGAATTAGTTGGGGCAAATTACCTAAGTACACCAACTTATAAAAACTTCAAAGAGTTATATTTTGGACTTTCGTACACTGGCATTAAAGTATATTATGGCTTTGCTTTTGAAGGAAACAAACAAGTAAACTCGGGCTTTAAGATTGCTTATGGATTTTAGAATATCTGTAGAAAGCCTCATTTTTCTTATAAAGCGCATTACCTATGGCTATTAAAATCACCGAGACCAAAATAAACACAGCCATAATTGCTACAGCATTAATTAAAATCTGATTGATGCCAAATTTAGTCACATTTAAAAAAGGATAAGGATAATAACCTGAGAAGTTGCCCCGAATCAAAATAAACGTAAAATAAACCAAAGGGTAAATTAGCCATAAAGCCACTCCTCTTATCTTGAGCTTTGCTTTCGGGACAAAGAAAACCCAAATGATTAAATAATATAACGGTACTACAACATGTAAAAGTTCGTCAACTATTCTTTGTAAACCTTCTGGATGCCAAGTTGAACGTAATATAACGTTATATATCATTCCAACAATTAAAATGTAGACTGTAATAGCGGTAAAATTACCTGTCTTTGAAAAAAAGGTAGATAGCCTACTTTTATTAGAAAATAAAAGACTTGTGCAGCAAACTGCTACAATCAAATTTGTTAGAATCGTAAAAAAACTAAAATATCGAATTACAACTTCGGCAGATGAAACATCTTTATTTTGAAGATTAATATAAAATTGAGTTGCAAGCGCAAACCAGCCTAAAAGGCTAATGATAGCTAAATGAAGTTTAGGATTTTTAGCTAGAGGATTTTCCATTTAAAATTATTAGACGTCGTTAAATCTATTAAATATATCAACTATTTATAAATTAATCTAAAATTTAGTTAGTAAAATTGTCTCTAAAGTTAATTGTATTTTAAAAAAGATATCAATAGACTTTATGGCTATCCATCATCAAAGTTTTGATAAGTTTAACTAGATTATCCATATCTCTAAAATCCATGACTTCAATTGGGGAATGCGAGTATCTACCTGGCCATGATAAAGGTGTCGACGGAATATCATATTTCAAGAATCCTTGTCCATCTGTACCTCCGGCTGTCATCCCGTATTGTGTTTTGATACTGTTTTTAGAAGCTAAATTTTGTAGATAATACAAATCTTTTTTCCTTACGATGTTTACACTTTCTAAAACCCGAATTACTGCTCCAGAACCTAGCGGACAATAAGCATAAATTCTGGGGTCTATAGGGTCATCAGAAGAGACATAAGTATCAATTGGATAAACCATCTGTAAATATTTTAGCGATTCAGCTGCAAAAGTAGAACCTGTTAAACCAGTCTCTTCTTCAACAGACCACACAAAAGTCACTGTGAAAGGAAGCTTTTCAGGATCAATATTTTGTAATGCCATTAATAAGCTGGCACAACCTACGCGATCATCGAAGCCTCTTGCAGTAGCTCTGTTTTCACTTAGTCTGATCATTTCCTTCGGCATGGTCACCGTACTTTCACCCACTTTGATACCAGCGGCTAATGCTTCTTCTTTAGAATTATACCCAGCAAATACTATGGGACTATTTTTCCTATCCGAGCGTTTTTTTGAAGTAAGATAATCTGTTCTAGGTTCAAATATGGCTGGAATTTCTATATTCCCATTATGAATAATAGCAGCATGACCTTCCCAAACTGAATTGAAAAAGCCACCTAATTGTTTTAATATGATTTTTCCGTCATTTCTAATGCTATCCACAACAAAACCTACTTCATCCATATGGGCAACAAAGGCAATGTGTTGTTTCCCTTTACCAAACGTCAGTATGATATTCCCTTTAGCATCTACGCTAGGTTTTGCCCATGATGGCAACTGAGATAAAATAAATTCTCGTACCGGTTTTTCTGAACCACTTACCCCATATTTAGAAACTAAATTGGCTACTAAAGCATCTTCCTGTTTAAAAGTGGTATAATTATTAATAGGCTCTTGTATTGATGGATTTGGCAAAGCAGCTAATTTCCAGTCTTTTACTTCCACATCATTTAACCAGGTTTTTATCAATGTTTCAATCCCTGAGGCACTCACCATTTCAACTGGTGAATGTGTATAATTCGACGCTAAACCCACTTCATAAACTTTAGCATTTTTCCATACTTGAGCTGGCTTATCATAGGCCCTAAAAGGAATAGTGGCTTTAGTTATTGTTTGTGAGATATTGGTAAATGGTAATTTCTGGCTTACTAAAATCTCTTCTTTATCTTTCAGGTTTCCATCTAAAAAGCGGTTAAATCTCACCACTTCATCAAACGGACCATATTGATTCACCACATCATCTAATCCTTTCCCATTGATCAGTTCTAAAGTGGTAAAAGAAATTACTACTGTACCCTTAAATTTATTTTCCATCAGAGTTTTAGCCACTGTTGCCAAAGCGATAACTGCTGATTTTGACTTTGCAGCAGGAGCACTCAGATATTTTTGAGCAATGATAGTTGGTTTTTTATGAGCAGTTAAAGGATCTAATAAATGGATGCCTTTGTGTTTTACGCCTTCAGGGGAATTAACGCCAACATCCACAAAAGCATCCTGCCATTGGTGGACAGGTTTAGTACTTTCTGGTTGTGCTCTTAAGCCCTCGAAGTGAGATGACGGGACAATGTCAACCCCATAAACTGGACCATTATCCGTATTAATTTTGATTTCATTTCCCTGCAAAAACTGCGCATACATGGTTCCAATTTGTCCATAACCAATAGGTGTAATACGGAGATAACCCTCATCGGTTATGTTACTGATTACATAACCAGGTTCATCAAGCGGGACTGTAAATAATCTTTTTGGAGCCCCACTCCCCAACGTGAGCACCAAGTTACCAAGCCGGTCCTCTTTAAAAGTGCCATCTGCAAATAAAGATTTTAAAAAAAGCGCAGCCTCTTGCTCTCTTCCAGTGACAGCACTAGTTTTAGAAAAAGACTGCACAACAGATAACATTTGTTGCGTGTTATATTGTGCAAATGTTAAGGTAGAAAAAGTAGTGAGTACAAGGCTGAGGATAATTTTGCGCATTTTTAAAGTATGGTTTTGGATATTTTAAAGGGAAGTTCTCATTTAATTAAAAAACTAATTTTTCACAGCGGCTAACATCTTATCTAATTTGTTTTTTGGATAAACTTTTCCTTTAGCAATTACGGTATTCACCTGATCTATATTTTCAATCTTCACCAGTGGATTGGCATCCAAAATTAAAAGATCTGCTATTTTCCCTTTGGCTATGCTACCGTAAATGGCAGATTTATCGAAAAATTTAGGACCATTAATAAATGAAGTTTTTAATGCTTCGGCGGGTGTAAGGCCAGCTTTTACTAATCTTTTTAATTCACCATGAATCGCTTCACCAGGATAAGTGTATGAGTTAAAAGCACCACAATCAGAACCGGCTAAAATATTTATTCCAGCATCATACATCGGTTTTACCATTTTACCAAAAACCTCTTCCGTTTTATTGTGAAAATCACCTGCTGCACTTTTTGCAGCTCTTTTGGCACTCGCTACTCTGCCTGCATAAGTCGCTTTAATCCCTTTTCCAATATAGGGTAATAATTGATCTTGACTGTGGTCATCAGTTGCCACATGGGCCAAAATTTGCCCAATATAAAGTGTTGGGGTTACGAAAAATCGTTTCTTCGCTAATTGCTTGTAGACCTTTTCGGCCAAAGCTGGATCATAACTTTCGGCAATTTCGCTCATCATCCCATAACCCATATTTAGCTTGCTTAAGCTATCAGCTTTGGGCGAGCAAGATTTTAAAACATAATATAAATGTTCAGATCCGTTTAAGCCAAAATTTGCAGCATCTAAAATATTTGCAGTTAGAGGCATATGTCCGGTTGTTTTCATTCCTCTTTTTGCAGCTTCCTTTAAAATGGCATAATAAGCTTCGGCAGTTATGCTGCCGTCATAAATCTTCACAAAATCAGCCGGGATAGATTGTAAAGAGTCTAAAGCTTTAATTACATCTTTTTGATTTAGAACAGATATAGAGCCTGCCCAAGCAGGTTTGTCGCCATCTAATTTTGGTCCTGAGGTAAAAATAGTTGGTCCTGCCAAGGTGCCATCAGTAATTTCTTTTCGCCATTGTAATAAGTGATTGGTAATGTCGCCACCACAATCTCTTACCGTAGTAACCCCATAAGCTAAGTATAAAGGCAGGAAATTTTTATTTTCCTGCGCTAAATCTTCACCCCCTCTAAAGTGAACATGATTATCCCAAAGACCGGGCATCACATATTTATTTTGAACATTTATTATTTTTAAAGCCGTTATAGATTTGGAAGTAGACATATTGCCAGTTTGCTGAATAATACCTTTAGCTATAGCAATAAACTGATTAGGTTGTATTTTTCCTGTAATTACATTTACAATATTGGCATGGGTAATGAGGACATCATATTTTTTTGCTACTGGATTTTTCCAAGCGGTTAAAGCCAAAACAAGTAATAAAAGAGTAGCGATTTTTTTTTTCATATCAGGTTAAAGTTGGAAATTGATATAACCCTGCATCTCTAATGTACTCATTTTAGTGAGACGAGATAAAACCACTTTAATTCTAGGGTTAATATGATCATGATCAATTTTAGCAGCCATTACCGATTGTCCGCATAGAAAAAAATCTATACCAGCGTCAGCCATTTCGGCTATGGCTTTTGTATTTGGATTGTCTTTTCCAAACTTTTTGTTAAATGCAAAATCATCTAATGTAATCCAAGTGGCAGTATGATAAATAACCACTGCAATATGAACATGATCTTGGGGGACTCCTCCGTAAATTAAAGAATTATAAAGTCTGGCTATGATATCCAATTGTTGATCGACAGTGCTATCGCTCGCCATTTTTTCGCCAACTTCTATAGCAATTTTATAGTTGATTTTTGGATCAGGATTTTCGACCGCAAAAGGAATTTCGAATACTTTTCCGTAATCTTTAATTACAGGATTTATCGTTTGTGCTTTAGAATATAAAACCAATAAACAAAGCAGCGAAAGCAATAAGCCAATCTTTTTCATATCTCTATTTTTTTAATAAAAGTAGAAAATAAAAAAGATTGGCTGGAAGTTAGGTTGTAATTTAAGTATTACTTAGTACTGTCTTGTACGGGAGTATTGTATTTAGCTAAGGTGTCTTTTAAGGAATAACTATTTGGAGTAGTGTAAATGGCAGCCTGAGTGGAAGCATAGGGTGAAGGACTTTTTGTACTTGTATCTGCAAAAAGTCCTGAATTTGGATCTGAGGTGCAAGATGTTATCAATAATCCGATAGAGGCAAATAAGAAGCTTAGTTTTAAGAAATTAGTTTTCATGATTAAAAAGGTT
Source organism: Pseudopedobacter sp. (assembly GCA_014378105.1). Lineage (GTDB taxonomy): Bacteria > Bacteroidota > Bacteroidia > Sphingobacteriales > Sphingobacteriaceae > Pseudopedobacter. Next base: position 22,009 of record JACMOI010000028.1, on the reverse strand, counting down.
TGTTTATCTAACCCTGCTGAGGTATTTTTTGTTTTTATATTAAACAGTTATAAGCAATATTTATTTTGTATTTATTGAAGTCTTTTTGCATTTAGATAAACTCGCCTATATGCCAAAGAATTCCAGAAGGGTCATGAAGGAAACATTCTTTCCCCCAATCGTAATTTTTGGTTGGGGTAATTTTAATGCTTTTGTATTTTGTGCTCAAATCTAAAGTTATTAGTTGATTCAAATATGTATCCAAATCTGCTACTTCTAAAAAAACCATGGAGTTATCCACCCAATCTTTTACATAAGCATTTTGAAGGTAAAATGCTACATCTCCTAGTTTGAAAACCGACATATTTGCACTCAAAACAGTTTCTTGGAAACCCAAATCCTGATAAAAATTTCGGGATTCTTCAAAGTTTTTGGCGCCAATAAACGGACGAAGGGATTTGATTTGAGATCTCATAAAGGATAAATTTAGGTTTTTTTGTTGGATGAATTTATAAATTCAAAAAATCTCCATCAATGATCAATAGTTTTGTTCCATTGATAGAGGTAGAACGGTGTGAACTCTCGTTATCCGAAACGATATAAGACATTCCTTTAGTCAGTTTTACAGTCTCAGCATTTTCAAGTTCGCTTTCAAATTCACCGTCTAAACAATAAATGAGGTGTCCTTTTTTACACCAATGGTCGGCGAGGTAATTTGTAGAATATTCAACAATGCGGATACGTAAACCTCCAATCTGAATGGTTTGCCAAAAAGAATTTCCTTTCTCTCCTTTATACGCCACTTTCTCTATAGCTGACCAGTCAATGGTTTGAAATGGAATTTTTTCCATGTGATGATTATTTTTGGTTTAAGCTTTATCCATTTCCGTAATGACCATTTCTTTTATTTTAATAGCTTTTTCAAAATGATCTAATTGGTGCTTGCTAATCCACCATTCGGCTACTTCCATTAATAGCTTTGGATCATCATTTTTATTGGCAAAAAAAGCATAAAAAGATAAACCTACATTTTCACCTTTAATAGCTATTTTGTGATTGTAGACGTCAATTATTTTTTGGCAGATGGATTTGTTCATTATTGTTAAAATATGATTTAAGATTAAATTTTTATTGTTTATTCTGCCTGCAACCCACCATCAACAGCCATAAACAAATACCGATTTCGCCTAAACTTGCTGGCAAGCTAATATAAAATCCAATACCTGAGCTACTATAATTCGTAAATAAAGTGCTCCCAAAAAAATTAATAAGGTAACCAAAGCAACCTAGCATTAAAAGCACTCCGAATATTTTTGGCAAAAGATTAGAGTGATAAACTAAATAACCAAAAGGGAATAACCACAGGCCCGAAAATATATGAATTACCCGCATTCCATTGTCATACTGATTTAGATAAAATAGCGCCATAGCTTGCGTTTGCTCAAAGGAAAAACCTTTTAAAAACTGAGAACCATTCACTAGTGAAAGAACAGTAAATTGATTTTGAGCATTGATAAAGTACATAGGTACGCTAATCACTGCCAAAATAACCATCAGCTTAGCAAAGTTTTGATTTACCGAACTTAATAAGTTATACAAAACCAGCGGCAAAAAAAGAAAGGCAGTGTAGCAAATTAATCCCGCTACAATTCCATATCGAAAAAGTGATTCGGAGTGACTAATATTTTGAAATGTTAAGGATGCATTGTCATCAACAATCAATTTATTGGGAACATACATTAAACTAAAAATCCCAGTTAGTACTACGATTAAATATATAAACCCGGCAAATCTTGCGGTGATTTTATTGGAGAAAGATTTTTCCATATCTATTATTTGAGTATTGTGTTTTCTGATTGAAGAGGCCATTTTAAAGCAGTCCAAACTATGAGGATGGTAATGATAGATTCTAAGAAAGCGTAAAACACATAAAAAGCTCGCCAAGTTTCAAAAGAGGTTATTCCAATTAAAACCATGATTAGCGTAAAGAAAGATCCTATAATCAAGTTTAAAATTCTATTCATTTTCGGATTTAATAAAACTGACAGAAATACCATTATTGCTGGTATTGCTAATAAGAAAGCTGCAAAAAATAATTTTTCAGGACTATTTAAAAGATGATTTCCACTAACTAAACTAGCGGTTTTTTGGGGAATATATAACTCAAAATAATCACCATATAAGTAGCAAAAGGTAACGGATGCCCATAAAGCCGCTAATTTGATCTTGATATTTACTTCGAAATTTTGAAACTGCTTTTCAGTATTTGTTTGAGCCATGTTTGAGGAGGTTTTTGACTAAAATTTGGATCGATATTTTAATTAAGATGGTAAATTACCTCAAAAGGTTGCAAGAGAGATATTTTCTTTTCGAATAAGGTCTCCTTTTGCTCCTCAGTCTGTGTCTTCACAGAACTAAACATTAATAGCCGCAAAGACCCAACTTAAATAAACTGGATTGCAATGAAAAGTCCTCAGCGAAGCGATAGATCCCGATAGCTATCGGGACCAGACTACCCAAACCCACAAAGCACTAAACCTTACTTTTCAAAATCTTAAAATTTTATATCTTTGCAGTTCATTTCACACTGTTTACAGCAGTATTAATGAACAATGAAAGCATATCAGACACTTCTTTATTATTGCTATAGCCACATCCAGGATGGGGAGCAATACGCTGCAGATCACTTAAAATTTTGTAAATCTATAAGGTTAACCGGCCGTATTATTGTTGCGGATGAAGGTTTAAACGGTACAGTTTCGGGTACGCCAGAAGCTTGTAAAGCCTATATGAATTATATTTATGCGGATGGTCGTTTTAATGCTACCGAGTTTAAAATTGATGAGGTAGATAAGCCGTCTTTTATAAAAATTCACTGCCGTTATAAAACAGAGATTGTTTATTCCGGCTTAAAGGATCCTTCTTATATAGACCCTACTAAAGAAACCGGGAAACATTTGGAACCAAAGGAATTTGCAGAAATGATTGACCAAGAAGATGTGGTGATTTTAGATGTCCGCTCTAATTATGAGCACCGCATGGGCAAATTTAAAAATGCCGTGACGTTGGATATTGAGAATTTCAGGGATTTCCCGGCTATGATTAATGAGTTGGCACAGTACAAGGATAAAAAAGTGCTGACTTATTGTACAGGTGGAATTAAGTGTGAAAAAGCATCTGCATTATTGTTAAAAGAGGGTTTTAAAGATGTTTACCAATTACATGGGGGCATCATCAAATACGGTAAAGAAGCAGACGGAAAAGATTTTGAAGGGAAATGTTATGTTTTTGATAACCGTTTATCGGTGGATGTGAATAAGGTGAATCCGAAAGTGATTTCTGTTTGTGGGAATTGTGGCAAAACAACAACTAAAATGATCAACTGTGCCAATCCAAAATGTAATGTGCATTTTAACCAGTGTGATGAATGTGGTGAAGCACTAGACGGCGCATGTTCTGTGGCTTGTCAAGAGCATCCTCGAAAGCGACCTTATGATGGAACGGGATATTATGTGAAGGTTCCACAGCCTGTTGCGGTGAAGTAGCTCTTCCATTCCCTAAGTTTCTTCCCTCAAAATTTCTAGTGGTGGTCTGTTCAGTACTTTTCGACTACTAAAAACTCCTGTAGCGGTTACCAATAGGGTGATGATGACAAATAGTAATACAATTGGTAAAATAGTTGGTGAAAAAGTACTTTCGAAGCTAAATTGCGCCAATGCCCAACTTCCTGCTAAAGCCAAAATTAAACCTGTCCCACTAGCAATGGCACCTAGAAATAGATACTCAAAGGCATTAATGGTAAGAATTTGTTTTCTACTTGCTCCAAGCGTTCTTAAAAGTATACTTTCTTTTAGTCGTTGATTTTTACTGGTAAGAACGGATGCAATTAAAACGATCCAACCTGTTGCCATGCTAAATGCTGCCATAAAACGGATCACAAATCCAATTTTTGAAAGTAGCTGATCTAATACTTTTAAGATTAAGCCTAAATCAATCATGGAAACATTTGGGAAAGTGCGTACTACGGCTCCCTGATATTTTGCAGAAACTTGTTGGTTGGGCACATGCGTCATCAACACATGAAACTGTGGCGCTTCTTCTAACACTCCAGTTGGGAAAACTATCCTAAAATTAGTTTGCATTCTATTCCAATTAACAGCTCTAAAACTCCCCACAACTGTAGAAATTGGTAATCCTTGAACATCAAAGGTGATTTTATCTCCAATTTTAACTCCTAATCTTGCTGCATAATTTTCTTCAATAGAAACATAAACAGGGTCGTTAGGTTTAGCCACCTTTCCTTCCCATTTACCTTCGGTAATTTTTTCCGCGGATGTTAAAGTATCCTGAAAAGTCACTCTTAATTCATTCCGAAAAGCGCTTTGAGAAGGTCCTTTGGTTTCTATTTTTTCTTTGTCTCCATTTTTTGCATTCAATAAACTATCGGCTTTAGCCAAATCTTCTGCAGATTTACCATTAATGGATGCTATCCTTACAGTAACCACAGGAACTTGCGCCATAACTTGTAAATGATAATCTTTAGTGAGCTTTGCAACGGCTGCTTCTTGGTTACTTTGGATATCAAATAAAACCATATTAGGTTGGTTTTTACCAGATGATAAGGTCACGCTTTTAATTAAAATACCTTGAATAAAAAATAAAGTACCGATGAAAGCAGTGGATAAGCCGATAGACACGGTTAGCATCAAGGTTTGATTCTGTGGCCGATAAAGATTGGCAAAACCTTGTCGCCATAAATAACCCATGGAACTGGGAATTGATTTTCTGACTAGCCACATTAATAATCTAGAAATCGCAAAAAGCAACAGGAAAGCGATTACAATACTTCCGGTAAAAGCTATGGCTTGTGTCCAGCGGTTCATTTGCAAATAAGTAAATCCGAAAACAAACAAAACAATCAATCCGTAAACCAACCATTTCAAAGGATCAACCCCATTTTCAGGTGCTTCGTAAGAGGCTCTTAAAGCATTTAATGGGGATATCTTGCGAACGCTTAACAACGAAGGCAAGGCAAATAATACGGAGATAATGACTCCTAAACTTATCCCCTGTAAAATTGCAGGGCATGAAAGCTGAATAGTTATTGCAACGGGTAAAAAATCTTTAAGGACTGCCGGAAGTATAAATTGAACGGCAGTTCCCAGAGCTGTTCCTAAGATTGCGCCAATCAATCCTAAAAAGAAAATCTGCACTAAAAATATCAGAAAAGCATCTTTTGCTTTTACACCCAAACAACGCAATGTAGCGATAGCGCTTAATTTCTCTTTTATATAAACATTAATGGCGCTTCCTACGCCAATACAACCCAGCAACAAAGCAATGAATCCCGCTAAGGCTAAAAAACGACTTAAATCTCTAAAAGAGCGTCCTGTGTTTTCTTTGGTTGAAGCGATTGTTTCGTAGTCGTAATCAGCTTTTTTTAGCTGAGGCTCTATCTTTTTAACGAGTTGGTCAACTATTGAAGTTCGGCTAAACTTGTAATAATATTTATACTGAATTCGACTACCAATTTTAGTAAGACCTGTTTCTTTAAGATACTTTAAGGGAATGTAAACTACTGGAGCAATAGAAGAAGTAATGCCAGTTTGCCCCGGCGCTTCTATTAATGCACCTTCAATTTTAAAATTAAGTGCACCTATTTTTATGGAGTCTCCAACATTTGCTTCGTACTGCAGCATTAGGGTTTTATCAACCAAAGCCGTTCTGCCATTTTGAAAATCTTTACCTGCATTTAAAGGCTTGGTTTCTAATGTTCCGTAATATGGATATTTACCTTCCAAAGCCCTAACCTGGACCAAACGGCTACCTTGATTTTTTATAAAATAAATCATAGAAGCAAAGCTTCTTTCGGTACTTCGCTCCTCGCCCAAAGTATCAAGCAGGGTTTGCATTTCCTTTTCGGGTGCATTGCGGCTATCCAGAATTAAATCCGCTCCGGCTAGAGATTTTGCCTGGTTATCAATGTCTTTTTCCAGATTATCCCTAAAAGAATAAACGGCTACTAAAGCAGCTATTCCTAAAACTATGGAAGAAATAAACAGCAATAAGCGAGACCTGTTTTTGCGACTATCTCGCCAAGCCATTTTTAAAATCCAATTGAAACTGACTCCTTTATTTTGATTGGGCATTTGTAGCTATTTAGAGACTAGACTGGTTGAGTATGGGCAACTGATTCATCACTAATTAATTCGCCGCTCTTTAGTTTAATAATTCGGTTAGTTCTAGATGCTAATTCCAAATCATGAGTGACGATGACCAGTGTGGTACCAGCTTCAGTGTTTAAATCGAACAGCAGTTTTTCAATTTTGATGCTGGTCTCTCCATCCAAATTGCCGGTAGGTTCATCGGCAAACAAAATAGCCGGACGATTAGAAAATGCTCTGGCTAAAGAAACCCGTTGCTGCTCGCCACCAGAAAGTTGTATGGGGTAATGGTGAGAACGATCGGATAAACCTACTTTATCTAGCAATTCCAGAGCGGCACTTTTAACGTTTTTTTCGCCTCTCAACTCCATAGGCACCATTACATTTTCTAAGGCAGTTAAAGTGGGCATTAACTGAAAATTCTGGAAAATAAAACCTATATTTTGATTTCTGGTTGCGGCCAATTCATCTTCGCTTAAGTGATTGAGATGGATGTTGTTCAAGATGACCTCGCCTGAACTTGCTTTATCTAAACCAGCACATAAACCTAATAAAGTGGTTTTACCACTTCCTGATGGCCCAGTAATGGCAATAGAAGAGCCTTTGTTTACCGAAAAATTTATATCCTTTAAAACTGCTAAAGATTTTCCTGCACTTTTATAGATTTTACCAACGTTTTTTATTTCAAGAATAGCCTGATCTTGCATCGTGTATATTTAGATTAAATACCTATTGATTAAACTTAACTATAAAATATCTGTTAAATTTATCGTTCTAACAGTTTAAATTCATTTTAGATTTATTTTTACACCTATATGTTACGTATTTCATCAGTACTTTTAATCATTTCACTGTTTATGGCCGCTTGTGGTAACAACAATAAGCAAGCTAAACAGCAGCAACAAGCCGATAGTTCATTTAATCAGCCACAAACTGCTAAAGAGAACATTCTATTTTTTGGAACAAGTCTCACCGCTGGTTATGGATTGGAGGATGCCTCTCAAGCTTACCCTGCACTCATCCAAAATAAAATTGATTCTTTGAATTTGCCTTATCATGTCATTAATGGAGGCTTAAGCGGAGAAACTTCCGCTGGTGGTTTAAGCCGTATCGATTGGATTTTAAAACAACCTGTTAATATTTTTATATTAGAATTGGGGGCAAATGATGGTTTAAGAGGGATCTCTGTAAAAGAAACTACTTCTAACTTACAGGCTATTATTGATAAGGTAAAAGCTAAGTATCCAGATGCTAAATTAGTGATGGAGGGGATGCAAATGCCACCGAATATGGGCGATAGATATACCAGTGATTTCAAAGAATTATTTAACGATTTAGCGAAAAAGAACCATATGCTTTTTGTCCCATTTTTATTAGACGGTGTAGGAGGTGTGCCAAAATTGAATCAGAATGATGGTATCCATCCCAATAAGGAAGGAGCTAAGGTACTGGCTGAAAATGTATGGAAAGTATTAAAACCAACACTTTAAAGATTATTAAAATTTAATTTAACTTAGAGTCATACCAGTTTGCAAATCAAAAATTAAATTACGCTGTTTCAGTTTTTTATGATTAGTCATCAATGAGGTTCAAGTTTTTTTTTGCATCACTTAGCATCCTATTTATTTATTTTGATGCTCAAGGGCAGAATATCCAAAATATTGGAGTGCCTTATGTAGAGAATTATGTAAAATCAACTTATCAGGCGGGTAATCAAAACTGGGCAATTACTCAGGATGAGTATGGGATTTTTTACTTCGGAAATTCTGAAGGATTACTTTCTTTCGATGGTAAATTCTGGCAAACACATCAGATTCCTCATCATTTAATCGTAAGGTCAGTCGCGGCTGATAAAAAAGGGAAAATATATACTGGTGGTTATGGCGAATTTGGTTATTGGTCTTACGATAGTAAGGCCATTCTTCGCTACCATTCTTTAACTGCTCTGGTTAAAGATCAGACTAAGCTGAACAACGAAATTTGGAAAATATATATAGATGGCGATAGGGTCATATTTCAAAGCTTCGCCAATATTTTTATTTATAAAAATAATACCATAGATATAGTCGAAGGGAGCGAGTCTTTTCTGTTTTTGTTTAAAGTGGGTAAGCGCTTTTTTGTGGAAGGCTCTGGGAAAGGACTCTATGAACTGAAAGGTAATAAACTTGAGTTTATTGATGAAAGCGCCAAAGCTGGAGTAATTGGGGTTTTATCAATTTTGCCTTATGGCGATCATTCTTATTTAATTGGGACTGCAAAAAATGGTTTATTTCTATATGACGGGATTAAATTCACCCGATGGAATTCCGAAGCGAATGATTTTTTGAAGCGATATCAGCTAAATAATGGGACTAAAATATTTGATAAATATTATGCCTACGGGACCATTTTAAACGGGGTCGTAATCTTGGATGAGCAAGGAGATATAATTCAGCACATTGACAAATTAAGTGGCTTGCAGAATAATACGGTGTTGAGTCTTTTTACAGATAATAGTCAAAATTTATGGACAGGTTTAGATAATGGAATCGACAGAGTGGAATTGAACTCCCCGCTTTACTTTTATTTTGATAAAAATGGAGCTTTTGGAACAGTTTACTCTAGCATCATTTTTAAAAATAAAATCTATATAGGTACAAACCAAGGTTTATATTATAGTGATTGGGATGTGGAGCGGGCAAAAAGGCAGTCGTTCAATTTTAAATTTATACCAAATTCTCAAGGTCAGGTTTGGGATTTATCGGTTTATGATGGCAACTTAATTTGTGGACATAATAATGGCACTTATTTAGTGAAAGAAGGAATTATTCAAAAGATTTCCACCATCAGTGGGGGATGGACAATTAAAAGGATGAATATGCATCCTGATAAGCTAATTCAAGGAACTTATACGGGTTTAGTGGTTTATACTAGAGTAAATGGCGTGTATACTTTTTCTCATAAGGTTGAAGGATTTAGAGAGCCTAGTAGGTACGTAGAACAAGATAATAAAGGGAATATTTGGGTGAGCCATCCTTATAAGGGGATTTTTAAATTGAATTTAAGTAACGACTTAAAATCGGTAAAATCAAGTAAGATATATGATGAAAAATCGGGTCTAGCAACCACCTATAGCACAAACATCTTTAACCTTGATGGGAAAATTGTTTTCACTTCCGATTCGGGCTTTTATAATTATGATGAAATAAGTGATCGCTTTACAAAATACCAGCAGCTAAATAGCAAATTAGGGACCTTCGTTTCTTCCAATAAATTAATTCAGGCTGATGATAAAAGATACTGGTTTATTGATCATGGGAAGGTTGCATTAGCTAATTTTATCCAACCTGGTAAAATTACAATAGACTCCAGTTTGTTTAGTGTGTTAAACGGTAGAATGGTTCAAGATTATGAGAACATCTCGAAAATTAACAATAATTTATTTTTGATTAGTGTGGATGATGGTTTTGTTATTTTTAATAAAGACAATACCATAAAAGTTAGTAAAAAATTACCAAAAGTATTTATTGGTAGAATAGAGAATATTGCTGCTAACAACTTCGTGATTACCGAGAGTGGATCTTTAAGTAGAGATGTCAATATAAAATATGCTCAAAACAGTATTCGGATTAATTACAGCTTACCTTATTATAGACAGGGTAAAATTAAGTATCAATATTTTCTAGACGGCTACTCTAAGAATTGGTCTGCTGGGTCTTATCTAGCGCAAAAAGATTTTACGAACCTTCCTTATGGAGACTATAATTTTAAAGTTAGGGCATTAGTAAATGATGGGACAATTTCTGACATCTCGAGCTTTCAGTTTACCATAGAGCCACCTTTTTATTTTACTGTTTGGGCTTGGATAATTTACACCATCCTTTTCATCGTATCGCTATACTATCTCCGTACTTTTTACTTCAAAAACCTAAAAAGACATCAACAGGAGTTGGCATTAAAACTACAGCAGGAACGAGATGAGCATTTAAAGCAAGAGTCTTTTAATAACGAACAAAAACTGATAAAATTGAAGAACGAAAAGCTTCAAACAGAAGTAGAAAGTAAAAGTAGGGAAGTGGCAAATTCAGCAATGAATATTGTTTATAAAAACGAGCTGCTACAAAATATAAAAAGCGAAATAGCGCAGTTGAAAGATGTTCAAGGGAAAACTTTATCGTTAGAACAATTGAAAAAATTGAATAAGATTATTGATGAAGGGATGAATGATGAAAGAGATTGGAATTTATTTGAAACTAGCTTTAACGAGACTCATGAAAATTTTTTCAAAAAGTTAAAAATTGGACATCCTGATTTGGTACCAAATGATTTAAAACTATGTGCCTACTTGCGAATGAATATGAGTAGTAAAGAAATGGCCTCTTTGTTGAATATAAGTGTAAGAGGTGTTGAAATACGACGTTACAGATTAAGAAAAAAATTGGATCTTCCTCATGATAAAAACTTAAATGAGTTTTTAATCGAACTTTAGGCACTACATCATTACCTCTCATAGTGTAAAATATAGTCTGAATTTATTGTTCTAATCTAAACTAATTTGATGTAGTATTAAAAACACTTGCTGAAATATCTAAACTTAATTTTAGAGCTCAAAATAAAGTTTTTTAACCTCCTTGTTGTTCTGCTAATTGTAAGGTGATGTAGTGATGTTGAGGTGTTTTTTTTGGTAAAAGTGTAAAAATCATTCAACTTTATACTACCAATTAAAAATTTAAGACCAAATTATGAAACGAAAAGTTTTACTAGTACTACTATGTCTTTTCTCTATTAATTATGTGTTTGCTCAGAATATTAAAGTAGCGGGTAAAGTTACTGATGTAAAAAGTGGAGAAACACTAATTGGAGTAAGCGTAACCGTTAAAGGTTCCACAATTGCCACACAAACGGATGTGGATGGCAACTACTCTATCAATGCTCCCTCCAATGGGACTTTGGTATTTACTTACATTGGCTTTGTCACCAAAGAAGTTTTAGTTAGCGGACAAATAAGATTGGACGTTAAATTATCAAATTCTAATCAATTTTTATCAGAAGTGGTAGTTGTGGGATATGGTACTCAAAAGAAAATTGACGTTACTGGATCAATTACTGGAGTGAAAGGAGAAGAGATTGAAAAATTAGTGACAACAAATCCTGTTTCGGCTTTGCAGGGTAAAGTTGCAGGTTTAACTATTGTGAATTCTGGAAGTCCAGGATCAGCACCTACCGTAAGAATTAGAGGTATTTCGAGTACAAATAGCGCAAATCCTCTTTATGTGGTGGATGGTATTCTGCAGGATAATATTGATTATTTAAATCCTGGAGATATTGAAAGTATTGATTTATTAAGAGATGCTTCGTCAACCGCTATTTATGGTTTGCGTGGTGCCAACGGTGTAATTGCTATTACCACTAAAAAAGCTGCGATCGGCAAAACCACCATTAATTTTCAAAGTACTATTGGGGTACAACACGTAACGGATAGAATTGATTTGGTTGATGCAACAGGATTTAAAAAACTTTATACAGCTCAATTAGCAAATTTAAATGCTGCACCATTTGATTATACCAATTATACCGCCAATACCAATTGGCAAGATGTTTTATTGCGTGATGCCGCAATCAATACGAATTCGTTGAGTATTTCTAATAATAATGAAAAAAGTTCAACAGTATTAAATATCGGCTATAACGATCAGGATGGTGTAGTAAGAAATGGAAATTACAAAAAGTTTATTGCTAGGTTAAACGAAGAAATCAAGATTAATAAAAACATTAAGGTAGGTGGCCAATTGATGGGTTACCATTTTAGAGCTGAGCCAACGGTGGCTTCTATCACAAATGCTTTATGGGCCGCACCAATTGTGCCGATAAAGGATCCAAACGGATTGTATTATACCATGCCTTCTTTTCAAAGAGCGCAAGTAGGTAACTTAGCCTATAATTTGGATAGAAATAGCAATACTGCAATTAATAGAGGTTATAGATTTAATGGTAATCTTTTTGCTGAAATTAAATTTCTAAAAGACTTTACCTTAAAATCTACTGTTTATACCGATTTAGGATTTAATAACTCAAGAGCTTATTCTCCACTGCCTTTTACGGTAGTGAATTTGGGAGAAGGAACTAATCCAACTACCACTTTTTTTGATAACACGGTTAGAACAAGTATCAATCAAAACACATTCGAATCTAGAAAATATCAACAAGATCATACCTTAAGTTATGATAAAGAGTTTAACCAAAAACATAGGGTAAATGCTTTGTTAGGTTTTACTTCTGTTTTTTCGTCTAGTACAAGTGTTGGCGGTTCAAGAAGAGATACGACTTTAAATGTACCCAATGATCCTAATTTGTGGTACCTAGGAGTTATAAATGCAAGTAATCCATCAAGTAATAATGGTGGTGGATTTGAAGAATCTAACGTGGGCGTATTTGCAAGAGTAAGTTATGCCTATTCAAACAAGTATCTTCTAAATGCGACTATCAGAAGAGACGCTAGTTCAAAATTTGCTCCTGCTAATAGATGGGGGACTTTTGGAAGTGTAGGCTTAGGTTGGGTTGCTAGTGAAGAGAACTTCTTTAAGAATAACATTAAAAACATCGACTTTTTTAAGTTAAGAGCAGCTTGGGGTAGATTAGGTAACTCAAATGGTGTAGGCTCAAATCTGTATCAACAAACATTAGCTGGCGGCGATAATGCGGTTTTTGGAGACAATGTTTACACGGCGGTAAGTAACGCTTACATTCCAGATCCCAACTTACGTTTCGAAATTGTACAAGGTGAAGACTTAGGTTTAGAATTAAAAGCTTTGAATTATAAATTAAGCTTTGAAGCTACGCTTTATAATAAAACAACAGACGGGATTTTAACCAGTTTTGTTTTACCAGGAACACAGGACCTTTATTTCACAAACCTAGGTAAATTAACCAATAAAGGAGTTGAATTAAGTGCTGGTTGGGATGATAAAATTGCCCAAAATTTTACCTATGGAATTAGCGCAAATTTCGGTTACAATAAAAACATAGTTAATTCAATCGGTAATAATTCCAACTTCCAGATTATTGGAAATGGCGGGGTTAACTTAACCGAGTCTGGACAATCAGTAGGTTACTTTTATGGCTATCGCCAGATAGGTATTTATCAAACGGCAGCTGATGTGGCCAACAGTGCTGCTTTTTCAAATTCAGCTGCAGGAGATATTAAATTTGAAGATATTAACGGAGACGGAATTATTTCTCCACTAGATAGAACCTATTTAGGAACTCCATTTCCTCCTTATAGTTACGGATTAAACTTATCGTTTGGTTATAAAGGTTTAGATTTTATCGCTCAAGGCCAAGGAGTAGCTGGTAATAAAATTTATACCCAGCGTAGAGCTTCAAATTTTGCGATTCTTAATTATGAAAGCAATAGACTAAATGCTTGGACAACCCCAGGGTCAACCAATATAGAACCTATTTTAAATAGTGCAAGAGGTAATAATTATCAGTTTAGCACTTATTTCTTAGAGCCTGGAGATTACTTCCGCATCAGGAACCTTCAATTAGGGTACACATTTGGTCAGAATATGATGAGTAAAATTGGCGTGAAAAAATTAAGAGTTTACGTGAGTGGTCAAAATTTAAAGACTTGGTCGAAAGTAACAGGATACAGTGCGGAAAGTCAAATTGGAAGTATTTTAGGAGGGGGTGCCGATAATGGAACTTATCCAGTACCCGCTATATATACATTTGGTCTAAACTTAACTTTTTAATTCAAAAAAGATGAAAATATTTAATCAAAAAATAGTAGGAACAGGCTTAATTTTAGCAGTGCTCCTCACCATTTCTTCGGGCTGTAAAAAGCTTTTAAATACACAAAGACAGGGGGAATACAATACAGAGGATTACCCTTATCCAGGTGGATCAGGTCCTTATGATACTTATTTATTTGGAGCTTATAAGGATTTGCGGGCATATGATGTACACGTGTTTGGATTTATTTTAGCAACCAGCATCAGAAGCGATGATGCCGATAAAGGAAGCACTCCTTCAGATGGGGGATCAAATGCGATTAGTATGGACGATTTCCCAGTGCTACCTAGCAATGGAATAGTAAATGGCATGTGGACAGGTTATTATTCATTCATCACCAAGTGTAATGTAGCATTAGATCAAATTGCAAATAACAAAGCTATTGTGGCAACTGATGTTCAAAAAACACAATCCGAAGCAGAGGCTAAATTTTTAAGAGCCTATGCTTATTTTAATATGGTCAGATTTTTCGGTAAAATTCCTTTAATTGATCGTGTTTTGAAACCAGATGAATTAAATGTTGCGCAAAGCACTCCGGCTCAAATTTATGCATTTATAGAAAATGATTTAAAATTTGCAGGGGCTAATTTGCCGGCAAGCTGGGATGCTAAATTTGTTGGAAGAGCCACCAGTGGAGCTGCCAATGGATTATTAGCTAAAGTTTATTTGACTCAAAAAAAATGGGGTCCGGCTATGGATGCTGCAAATTCAGTAATGACAAATGGTCAATATGATTTGTCTACTCCTTACGATAAAATTTTTGGAGAAACTGGCGAAAATAGTAGAGAATCTGTTTTCGAAGTACAGGCAACCGCATCCGCATCAGAACAAACTGTGAATGGTGTTCAAACCACTCAATTTCAAGGGGTAAGAGATGGCGGTATTTGGAACTTAGGATTTGGATTTAATGTGCCAAACAGCAATTTAGAATCTGCCTATGAAACCGGCGATCCAAGATTGGCTCGTACCTTTTTAAGAAGAAGCACAGCAACTACAACATATAAAACTGTTTATGGTGAAAATACAGCTACCACTTGGAATAATCCAATTTATAATCATAAGGTTTATGTAAGTCAAGCTTTTAGATCTAAATATGGGGACAATTCTGGTTGGTGGATGAATTTACGTATTCTTCGTTATGCTGATGTGGTATTGATGTATTCAGAAGCGGCCAATGAATTGGGAGGAACAGCAAACACTACCTTGGCTTTATCAGCCTTAAATAGTGTAAGAGCAAGAGCTAGAAATGGCAATTCAACACTTTTACCAAATGTTACTACTACAAATCAAGTAACGTTAAGAGATGCCATTAAAAGAGAAAGAAGAGTAGAGTTAGCAATGGAATATGATCGGTTTTTCGATTTAGTGCGATGGGGAGATGCTCAGAATGCCTTATCATCTGCAGGTAAAACAAACTTTAATGCCAGTAGAGACAACCTACTCCCAATACCTCAAGCTCAGATAGATTTAAGTAAAGGAGTATTAACACAAAATTCTGGTTATTAATTCTAAAATCATGAAAAGAAATATTTTAAATATCAATATCCTGATGATAGGAGCTTTATTGGCTGTTATCTTATCATCTTGTAAGAAGGATGGAAATCCAAATAACTTGCCATCAGTAAGTGCAGCAGATTATGCAGGTACGATAGATGGTTTCAAAAGTTCAGAAGAAGTTTATCCTAAAAACTTGGTGGCTTATTGGAGTTTTGATACCGATGTGAAAGAGCAAAAAACAGGTACAGTACCAACAACTACCCTAAACAATTCAATTGTTGACGGTGGAGTAAGAGGCAAAGCAGTTAAATTCAATGCAGGTTTTCTCTATTATGCCAAACAATTTGGAGCTTTTAAAACAGATTCTTTAAAAAGTTTTACGGTGAGTATGTGGGTCCAGATTTTGAATAATGGGTCAAAAAAAACCGAGATTTTTCAGATCGCAAGACCTGGAATGTTGAATGGTAATCTAGATTTTATTTTAGAAACAAATGCAAATCCAGCTTCTAATACTGATTATATTCAAATACACCCATACTTCGCTACCGCAGGTGGAGGTAGACAGGATAACATCAATAATTATGGTGCCGTTAATTTATCTCCAAAAATTGGACCAGCTAAATGGACGCATATGGTAGTTACCTACGATTCAACTTCAGGTGTTTTTAATATCTGGGCTGATGGGGTGAAAGTGGGTAATTATGCCAATAGAGGAACAGGAGATAATCTTTTTAAATCCTATCAGCCAAGTGAAGTTATTATTGGTGGAAACTATAATGTGATACCAGGCAAATCAGTCAATACTGACACTAGTTTTGTTGCGATGACTGGTTCTGTGGATGAAGTAAGAGTGTACAACAAGCTCATTCCTGATGCTATTATTAAATCGCTATTCAACTTAGGTCTAGTCGGTAAATAAGTTTAATCTTAAAGTATTGGATCTTATTTTAGGTCCAATACTTTAATTATTTCGTTTTCATGCTATCTATCTCCGTTATACGTAAATCTGTTTTATCTGCTTTAGTAATTTTGTTTACTGTAACCGGATGCAAGAAAACTAACAAAGAAGAAATAGCTAAAAATGCAAGTTTATCGTTTACCGTAAATGGTACTTACAACGGAACTTTGACTTATAAAAATTTAAGTGGTTCTCCTTTAATAAAAATCAACACTACTGAGCCATTAAATACCACATCTTTAAACCAAATCAGCTGGAAAGCAAGCGATGGGGCAATTGTAAATACGAATGCAACTTTATCAAGCGACGGTAAATCACTTGAAATCACACCAAAAGTTGATCTCTTATCATTTACTAATTATCAGCTTACAATTCCTGCTAGTTTAGAAACACAAAGTGGTGGAAAAGTAATCAACCCATTAATAATTAACCTACAAACAGGTTTAGATGGAAAAGATAAATTCTCTCGTATTTCTGATGATGAATTGCTTACGCTGATTCAGAAACAAACCTTTAAATATTTCTGGGATTTTGCATATCCAAATTCAGGTTTGGCTCGTGAAAGAAATACCTCTGGAGATATTGTTACTACAGGTGGCTCTGGCTTTGGTATCATGAGCATCATCGTAGGAATAAATAGAAACTTTATTACAAAATCAGAGGGTTTAGCTCGATTACAAAAAATCACTTCTTTCTTAAAAGGAACAGATAAATTTCATGGCGCATTTCCACATTGGATCAATGGAAATACGGGTAAAGTACAACCTTTCAGTGCCAAAGATAATGGCGCCGATTTAGTAGAAACTTCTTTCCTGATAGAAGGACTTTTGGTGGCTCGCCAATATTTTAATGGAAATGATGCTGCAGAATTAGCCCTGAGAAATGACATCAATCAACTGTACAGTAATGTGGAATGGGATTGGTTCCGGAAAGGTGGTGAAGAGAAATTATATTGGCATTGGAGTTCGGATTACAATTGGGATATCAACCTCCAAGTAAAAGGATGGAATGAAGCATTAATGGTTTATGTTTTAGCCGCTTCATCAACTACTCATACCATTCCTAAATCAGTTTATGAAATGGGTTGGGCAGCAAATGGAAGTATGAAAAATGGCAACACTTATTATGGGGTCACTTTGCCTTTAGGTTCTGCAAACGGTGGTCCTTTGTTTTTCGAACACTATTCGCTTATGGCTATTAACCCAAATGGTTTAACAGATGCTTATGCGAATTATGAAATCCAAGCCAAAGCTCATTCTAAAATTAACTACAACTATTGTGTAGCCAATCCCCTAAATTTTGCGGGATATTCTGCCGATTGCTGGGGTTTAACAGCTAGCGATATCAACGGAGGATATATAGCCAGTTCACCCAATAATGATAAAGGATATATTGCCCCAACAGCAGCAGTTTCCTCTATTCCTTACACGCCCGAAGAATCATTAAAAGCTATTCGTTTTTTCTATTATAAATTAGGTGATAAGGTTTGGGGGGATTATGGTTTTAAAGATGCTTTTTCTTTAAACGATCCATGGTTTGCCAGTTCTTATCTAGCGATAGATCAAGGTCCTCAAATTGTGATGATTGAAAATTACAGAACCGGATTGATCTGGGACTTATTTATGTCATGTCCCGAAGTCAAAGCAGGTCTTACTAAACTCGGCTTTCAGAGCCCTAAAATTTAATTTAACATTGAAAAACTCACTATTTATATTAGTTGTCATGTTAATAGTCTCTTGTGGAACTACTCATAAAAAAGTTGCTTCTTCAGAAAAGCTGACAGATCATCAATTACTTGAAACCGTTCAATACCATACTTTTCAATATTTCTGGGATGGAGCCGAAAAGAATTCAGGTGCCGCTAGAGAAAGAATCCACTTAGATCAGCCTGACTATGAAACAAATATTGTAGCTACAGGTGCAACTGGTTTTGGTATTATGGGAATTATCTCTGGTATCGATAGAAATTTTGTATCTAGAAATGATGGAGTTAAGCGCTTAACTAAAATCTTAACCTTCCTTAAAAATGCAGAACGTTTCCACGGCGCATGGCCACATTGGATGTATGGCGAAACAGGTAAAGTAAAACCTTTTTCCAAATTTGACGATGGAGGCGATTTAGTAGAAACCTCTTTTGTTGCACAAGGCCTCATTTGTGTGAAGCAGTATTTTAAAAATGGGAATTCAAAAGAAAAAGAATTATCTACATTGGCAGACGAACTTTGGAAAGGCATAGATTACGATTGGTACAGAAATGGAAAGAATGTTTTATATTGGCATTGGAGTCCTAACAATCAATGGAAAATGAATTTCCCTGTTCATGGTTTCAACGAATGTTTAATCATGTATGTTACTGCAGCCGCTTCTCCAACCCATGGGATTAATAAACAAGTGTACGAGGAAGGTTGGGCAATGAATGGAAAAATCAAATCGCCGAGAAGTTATGATAACATTCCACTTCAATTCTTTCATCAAGGAGATGCCCCTCATGGTGGACCTTTATTCTGGTCGCATTATTCATTTTTAGGTCTAGATCCAAAAGGATTAAAAGATGCTTATGGCGATTATGGAATAGAGACCAAAAATCAAGCTTTGATTAACTATCAATGGTGTGTGGATAATCCTTTAAATTATAAAGGATATGCAAAAAACTCCTGGGGATTAACATCAAGTTATTCCATCAATGGATATGCTGGCCATGCGCCACAAAAGGACAGAGATATAGGTGTAATCGCTCCAACGGCGGCTATTTCATCTATCGTATATACACCTAAAGAATCTATGGTAGCCATAAGACATTGGTATTTAGATATGAAAGCTCAGGTTTGGGGAAAATATGGTTTTTATGATGCATTTAGTGAAACTGCTAATTGGTACACCCCAAGATATTTAGGGATTGACCAAGGACCGGAAGTGGTGATGATTGAAAATTACCGCAGTGGTTTGCTGTGGAAATTATTTATGAATGATGAAGATGTGCAGGCAGGATTAAAGAAACTTGATTTTCAAAGTCCATATTTGAAAAATTAAAACATGAAGTGGTTGAAATACATTGTTGTAGGACTGTTTTTTTGTAGCTATCTGAGATGTGTAGAGGCTCAGGAAGCTCAAATGCAAACCTATTGCAATCCTATTAGTCTGGATTAAACTAACATGATTTATAATTTTGATAAGAATATCTCGTACCGCTCCGGAGCTGACCCTACAGTGGTAGAATTCCGTGGCGAATATCACTATCCATTCATTTGGTTACTGGCATTCATCTGGATTTAAAAAGTTTGAATGATGATCAAATTTATTATTTTAGTATCGAAGCATTCAATGAAAGCGGTATCTCCAAATCATTAAAACCTCAAAAAGCAGAATAAATGAAAAAAATAAGTTTAATACTGATTGGTTTTTTGATTTCTTTAGGAGCATTTGCTCAACAGAAAGCACCTTTTTATAACGAAATCGAAGCATTTAAAAAGGCGGATAGTTTAAAAATGCCACCAAAAGATGGGATACTTTTTATTGGCAGTTCATCCTTAAGAAAATGGACAGACCTAGAAAAGGTTTATAAAAGTTACGGAGCCATTAACCGAGGTTTTGGGGGTTCTACCTTAGCAAATGCCATTTATTACGCTGACGATATTATTTTTCCCTATCAACCCAGACAAATAGTTGTTTATAGTGGCGAAAATGATATTGCTGAAGGAGCTAGTCCAGAAGTTACTTTTGATAGATTTAAAATACTTTTCGAATTAATTCGCAAAAAAACACCTCAAGTTTCAATTAGTTTTATAGCCATAAAGCCAAGCATCAGTCGAGAAAAAATGATGCCCGAAATGGTTTATGCCAATGAGCTCATCAAAACATTTTTATCGGCGCAAGACAATACTAGTTTCATCAATGTTTATCCATTAATGCTCAAAGATAATGGGAGACCTATGGATGATATTTTCCTAGATGATAATTTACATATGAACCAAAAAGGATACGATATCTGGATAAAAGCCATCACTCCTTATCTAATTAAAACAAAATAATCAATCATGAGATCACTCAAATATATACTCGCAATAGGTGCATTTACAGCGGTAACAGCTTGTGCGCAACAAAAGCCAGTGGTTAAAAGCACTACAAATATAGCTGCATCATCTTCTAAAATGGATGGCTTTATTTCGAATTTAATGTCTAAAATGACAGTAGAAGAGAAAATTGGGCAGCTGAATTTATTAACAGGTGGAGAGGCGATTACAGGTTCCACCGGAAATTCAGATATCGAAAAGAAAGTTAAAGCTGGCCAAGTTGGAGGTTTCTTTAGTTTAAGTACTCCCCAAAAAATTCGTACTGCACAAGAGTTGGCTGTCAACAATACTCGTTTAAAAATTCCTTTAATTTTTGGGATGGATGTGATTCACGGGTATAAAACTGCTTTTCCTATCCCTTTAGGATTGTCGGCAACTTGGGACATGGATTTGATTAAGCATTCTGCACAAATTGCTGCTGAGGAAGCTTCTGCCGATGGGATAAATTGGACTTTCTCGCCAATGGTGGATATTTCCCGTGACCCACGTTGGGGTCGTTTTTCTGAAGGTAATGGAGAAGATCCATTTTTGGGATCAGCAATTGCAAAAGCCATGGTTCAAGGTTATCAGGGAGACGACTTATCAAAAATGAACACCATAATGGCTTGTGTAAAGCATTTCGCTTTGTATGGTGCTGCGGAAGCCGGAAGAGATTACAACTCTACCGATATGAGTTTGAACAAAATGTACAACGAATATTTACCTCCATACAAGGCTGCGGTGGATGCAGGTGCTGGAAGTATTATGACTTCTTTTAACGATATCAATGGAACTCCAGCAACAGCCAATAAGTGGTTAGTGACAGATTTATTGAGAAATCAATGGGGGTTTAAAGGTCTCGTAGTGACGGATTATACTGGAATTAATGAAATGACCGCTCATGGTTTGGGAGATCTACAGCAGGTATCAACACTGGCATTAAAGGCGGGTGTAGATATGGATATGGTTGGTGAAGGGTTTTTAACCACCTTAAAAAAATCATTAGACGAGGGTAAGGTATCTATTGAAGAAATCAACAGCGCTTGCCGTTATGTATTGGAAGCTAAATATAAACTCGGCTTGTTTGATGATCCTTACAAATATTGTAATGATGAAAGAGCAAAAACAAAAATCTTCACTTTAGAAAATCTTAAAGTTGCTCGTGATGCCGCTGCTAAAAGTTTTGTGTTGCTGAAGAACGATAACAATCTACTACCGATTAAAAAATCAGGAACCATTGCCCTGATTGGTCCATTGGCAGATAGCAAAGTGAATATGCCAGGGACTTGGGCCGTTTCAACAGATTTAAGTAAAGCGATTTCTGTAAAGCAAGGTTTGGAAGACGCCGTAGGAAATAAAGCCAAGATTATTTATGCGGTTGGTTCTAATTTGTTAGAAGATGCTGCATATCAAAAAAGAGCAACCATGTTTGGACGTGATATGGTAAGAGATAACCGACCAGAAGAAGTAATCATTAAAGAAGCAGTTAATGCTGCCAAAAATGCGGATGTAGTTGTAGCGGCTTTAGGTGAAAGTTCGGAGATGAGTGGTGAAAGTTCTAGTAGAACAAATATTCAAATCCCTGCCAT
>JACMOI010000151.1 GCA_014378105.1 Pseudopedobacter sp. | reverse complement strand
GTTTACATCCACACTATCGCCTTTAACTGGTGTTTCACCTTTACCTGCTGTAACGGTCGCAATCTGCAAACCCGAAGGCAGTTTCTCTACTTTTAACTTATTATCGTCAATATATTTCTGAACTTTTACAACTTCTGAAGACTTTGCTTTATCACCTTCAGTTTTAAAGAAAGCCTGAATTTTAGCCTGGAAAGCTTGTTGATTAACTGTGTCTTTATGAATTACCTCTTCTATTTTAACAGTATAAATCAGGTATTTTCCTTTGATACCCTGAGGCTTTGGTTGCCCTTTTGCAGCAGCCGAGTCTAAATCTATTTTAATAGTTGCACTATCACCTTTGGTTAACATTTTGATGGCATAAAACAAATCCCCATTATAAGTTGGCTTTGGAACTAAAGTTTGCGTCGCTTTTCCAAAATCATAAGTGTTATACATCACCGAGTCGCCTTCAGTTTTAGCAATCACCTGTAAACTAATAAAATCGCCTTCTGCGATTGAATCTCCTTTTACATCATTATGGATATTATAAAGTAAACCCGCTGGTCCTTTTTTAAATCCTCCATTACAAGCTGCAAAACCTAATGCAGCTACTGTTAATACTACTAATAATCTAGTTTTCATTTATTCTTATTGTTTTTTAATTGCATTCAACAACCTCTATGGAGGTTTTCATATTATTTATTTATTGTTTTCACGCTATACGCTCTAATCAAGGTGAATTAACTTGTCTTGCTACTTTAAACTAGCTGGCTATCACTTGCTTTTCTCCAAAATCTACTGCAATAATAAGTTTTTATATTCTGGTAATATACTTTTAAATTTTTTGACCACTTCTTCAAATGATTCATCTGATGCGCCACCAGCTGCATTTCTGTGTCCGCCTCCATTAAAGTATTTCTTACAGATTTCATTCGCAGGGAAAGTTCCAACAGAACGTAACGAAAGTTTCACGTTATCGTGACGTTCCACAATAAAGGCTGCCAACTTAATGCCGTTAATAGAAAGTGCATAATTCACAATTCCCTCGGTCTCGCCAGTTTGCACATCATAGGGTTTTAAATCTTCCTTGCTTACGCTGATTAAAGCCGTATTAAACGCTCTAAAAACCTCTAAACGATTACTCAGGCAAAAGCCTAAAAATTTCAATCGGCTTTCAGTCGCATTATCGTAAACCTGTTGATGGATTCTCCAATTTTCGGCACCAGCATCAATTAAATCAGCCACAATTCTATGTAGATGAGCCGTCACATTTGGGAACCTAAAAGAACCCGAATCCGTCATGATGCCTGTATATAGACATGTGGCAACGTCCTTATTAATTAAAGTAGCATCTTCTAATTGATTGACAATAAAGTCATATATCAACTCCGCTGTTGAAGAAGCATTGATATTCCAATGGCGATAATCATCAAAACCCTCTGGCTCTAAATGATGGTCAATCATGATTTTGATGGCAGGTGATTTCCTCACCTCTTCACCCAGCTCGTTAATCCGCGAAAGCGCATTAAAATCTAAACAAAAAATCAAATCGGCTTCTTCTACCAGCTTTTTACTTTCCGCTTCCTTTTCTGTAAAAATAATGACCTCAGGATTGTTGGGTAACCATTGCAAAAAATAAGGGTAATCTGTTGGAGAAATCACTTTTACATGATGTCCTTTTTGGATAAAATAGTTGTATAGACCCAAAGATGAGCCCATTGCATCCCCATCTGGCTTATGATGTGTGGTGATCACAATATGACAAGGTTGAGCTAATTTCTCCTTAAGGGTGCCTAAATCAATCATTTAATTCGTCGAAAGGGCGAAGTTAAACAAATCCTCTGAAAATTTGCACTATACTTTTTGTTACGCTTTTAAAAGCCTATTTTTGCAGCAATTTTAAAAAAGACAACAATGGCAACCAACAGAACATTTACAATGATTAAGCCAGATGCAGTAGCAAATGGACATATTGGAGCAATTTTGAACGATATCATCGCAGATGGTTTTAAAATTGTAGCAATGAAATATACGCAACTATCTCCTGAGATGGCGAGCAAATTTTACGCAGTACATAAAGAACGTGGTTTTTTTGGCGATTTAGTAAGCTTCATGTCTTCTGGACCAATTGTAGCTGCAATTTTAGAAAAAGACAATGCGGTAGAAGATTTTAGAAAATTAATTGGCGCTACCAACCCTGCTGATGCAGCGGAAGGAACAATCCGTAACAAATACGCAAAATCTATTGATGCCAATGCGGTTCACGGTTCAGATTCTGATGAGAATGCTGAAATTGAAGGGAGCTTCTATTTCACTGCTTTCGAGAAATTCTAAATGAAGGATGAAAGCTTCAAAAATTTTAAAAGCGCTGATTCTAATCGGGGCTTTTTTTATTTGAAGCTTTTTGGCGAGCTATGTTATTTTGTCGTCCTGGGCGAATTCCAAGCTATCGGACAAACAAAAAAGATGGCCTAAAAAATAAGATAAGAGACAGCGGCGAACGTTAAGCTGTATATTAATTGTTTAAAAATCTATCTCAATCCTTTATTTCATTTCAATAACTACCCAGCGCTGTAAGCAATGCATCCTCCGTGGTGAATTAATTTTATGCAATTGATAGGGAAATAGCGCAACATTTTTGCGATAATGCTCAGCAATCAATGTTTAATAAGCATATTCAACTCTGTTTTATATTTATATCCTTAAAGATGATGAAAAATCCAGCCGAAAAACTACTGAAAGATTTAAAATCAAATCACCTCAAATTTGCAGCGATAATTGAAACCATTGAAGCCTCTTGTCAGTATAATGCCACAGCTTTTAAAAACGGCGCAGCTTTTAACGAAATCGATCAAAATCAGGGAAGTGCCAAAGTTTTTTACTTCGCACAATTAAACAATTTATCTAAAGAAGACGCTTTACTTTTGTTTGCAGAGCATTATCAATCAGTATTAGACACCCCTGAAGGAACTGACCATCAGAACATCCGCCAGTTTATGATACATGGTTGGGATGGAATTGAATTTAAAAATGTGGCATTTAAAGCAAAATAAGTTAATTTTACATTAAGGAATAAGCCTTACCAAGGCTACATTATTTATTTATAGATGCCAGAACACAAACCTCCTATTCCCAACAAGCCTTCTTTCAAAGGGATAAGCACTTATTGGCCCGAATTGATTGGTCGTTCCTCTGATTTTTCTTTAGAAAGTCGCATATTCCATTCCATTACCCTTTGTTTATTTGCTATAATTATTGTTTATACGCCCTACAATTTATTTGCTGGCCTTTATGTTGCCTCCGTTTCATCATTATTATTTGGAATATTTTATGCTTATCAATATTATCAATCTAGATTTTTTGGTAAAGCACATAGTAACATTGCCTTCGGCTTCATGGGTATCCTGATTTTTGGCGTCAATTATTTCGCGAATTCTGGTATTGATGGTTCTACCGATTTAATTTGGCCGGTTTATCTTTTATTGGTTTTAGCCATCACTCCACATAGGCAACATGCTAAATGGCTAGTCATCTATTTAATTTGCTTTTTTATTATCCACTTTATCGAATATGAATATCCTTCTTTGATACAACATCCTTTTACTGCTGGTAAAGGTCAGTTTATAGATCGGATAACCGCATTTCCAATTCCAGTATTTGTGGTTTATGTGATCATCACCTTCATCAAACAAAGTTACGATCGAGAGCGAAAATTAACCGAAGAAAAGACCTTAGTGGTGGTCGCCAATAACGAACAAATTTTATTACAGAGAGATCAACTAGAACAAAGTAACCTAGAGAAAAACAAGTTGATGTCCATCATCTCACATGATCTCCGTTCCCCACTCATCAACATCCAAAACTATTTGGAACTGCTCAATGAGTATGAGCTGGGTAGTATGGAGCGTATGGGAATGGAGAAAACTTTGCTGACTTCTACCAACAATGCCATGGAGATGCTTTCCAATTTGTTAAACTGGTCAAAATCACAAATGGATGGTGCTAAGGTTCACCTCACCCCCGTCAATCTTCTCCATACCTTATCCAATACGATGGCAATGGAGAAAATACATGCCGCAAAGAAAGAAATCACACTGCACTACCAAATTCCTGAGGCCATTGTAGTGTTGGCTGATGTAGACATGCTACAACTGGTGATCCGAAACTTAATTAGTAATGCCATTAAATTCACATCAAATGGTGGATCCATCCATATCCAAGCCGAGTTGATCGATAACGAATGTAAAATCGTGGTGATGGACAATGGAAAAGGAATTCCGAAAGAGCAGCAGGAAAAGATTTTTACCATCAAAGCACAACCCGAATACGGCACCAATAATGAAAAAGGAGTAGGCTTAGGCTTAGCCTTATGTAAAGAATTTTCAGAACGACAAGGTGGAAGCATCAGCTTCGAAAGTACCGTAGGAAAAGGATCTAGCTTTTTTGTTTTTTTACCTGCGGTGAATGGGTAGCTGTTGATAATTTAGCTTTACGAAACAGCTATCCTTTCAAGATGTCAAAGAATACATTCGAAATCACCTCCAGCAATTCCTGCCTTTTAAAAAATAACTCAATTTCGCTAAATACCCTCCCGTTTCCTATAAACTGCGGTTATAAATTATAACTAGATGAATGAGGATCTATCCTATCGCGTGAGGATAGGGAGTGAAACCACATGTCCAGGTTCTGTCTGGCAAGCAAACATCCCCTTGTAGTGATTCACTAGGTTTATTAAACCAATAGGAATAGGTTAGGTTTGTATCTCGATAGTAGCGGTTTAATGTCATTATTTTAAAAAACCTTTCGTCACCTCGAGGTAACGAGAACTCTCAGAAGCAAGGTATTTATATTGAATGATCAACTAAACGAGAACTCTCAGAAGCAAGGTATTTATATTAAATGATCAACTATTTGTACGTTTTAGCTACGATTAAATACGTTTCTCCCACTGGTCGAAAGGAAGGGAAATAAAAATATTTTAACCTAATGACATTGGGCTATGAGTAATTTTTCTGGTGATAAAGTTTATTCCAACAAATAGCTCAAAACAGCCCATCAACCATCGACTATGATCCAATATGTCCTCAAAACGAAATGAAAAATCTCTGATAGCTTATCTATTTTAAGCGGATGACAAATTCGCAATAATGGCTCATTTTCATTTTGTTTGTGCATTGCTCAGTTGTTGTTAGCATCACTTTCCCTAAAATCTTCCATACGTTGGCGTACGACGCTAACCTGTTGAATGCGGGTACAAACAAAATCAGGTTCTAAAAAATCTTGCCTATAAATTTCGTAATGGGTAAGATAAATCTTAAGAAGCATTTCATTCGAAAAAAAATCAGCCAAAAAATACTCTTGCTCATAAACCATCATTATTTCAAGATAGTACCTCACTATGGTCGCCATTGACCCAAAACGCATGGGTGCAACTCCAGTAGAAGCCATAAGATCTCTGGCTTTTTGAAAATTTTTGAGCCAGACATGAATAACTGCTAAAAAAATTTTTGTTTCAAGTGTCATTATAAGGCCCCCTAACATTTTGGAATCTATAACCATATGATCACCTGTTATTTTAATAGACATATCATTCATTATTTTTTCTGCCTCTATAACCAATTGCGCTACAGCTCCTTTATTATCTTGAGTTCTAAAACTCTCCCAACAGCTAAAGAGTGGTGCATTTCCTAATAAGCTATCTAAATTTTTTAGGTCTAGAGGATGCTCCACTAGGGATGGTTTATCCTCCTCTTTTCTTTTAAAAAGCACTTCAACATACTCAAAATCACCACTATAATGCTCTTTAAAAGCTTTTGCCAAGGCCAAATACTTACTTAACTTATTGTTTTGTAATAATACTTTATTACGATAACGAAATGGAATTATAGGAGCTACGCTATCATGGTCAATAAAAGGTTTAAGCTCCGCTGGGATCTTATTCACATTTACCACCAGAAACCCATTGGGATCCTTTACTTCTATATGTAACTCTACATCATTGATCGCAAGAATAGCAACACTTTTATCGCTCTGTTCTTCCACTATTTCGAACCAGACGTAAAAAAATCTTTCCATAGGTTTATTCAAGATTTAATAAAATAAAAATATGAAATCTTTTTCTTAAACATGATTTTTTGCTGAAATCACTTTTTTACAATCCATAGCGTTATTAGTTGTATTGCTGTTAACTTATTTTATGACGATCTAGATAATCAAGCAATCTGTTTGTTAAAACCAACCACCCCGTCGGTTATAGATCGATACGCTCTGCTCGCATCCGATCTCGATAGCTATCGGGACTATCGGATGACACTTTAAACCAACTGATCACAGGGTGATAGCGTAGTGATAGGATAGTAAAAGGATGGTAAAAGGATAAGCTTCAATAAATACCTCGTTTGGCTTTATTTCTATCGGAAATTTAAATCACCGAATCAGTACTGATATGAGGTCAAAATAGACAATATGGAAAACCGCCCCCAACCCCCC
>JACMOI010000027.1 GCA_014378105.1 Pseudopedobacter sp. | reverse complement strand
TCTGGAGTATGGAAATTAGTAACCATTGAATTGGCAATACTAAAATCATAAGGAGGAAAGATAAATTTTGAAGTCCAATCGTTAACTGGTTTTAGATGATGGTTTGCAGAAACTGCAGATTCTACAGCTCTCATCACAGTAGTACCAACTGCGCAAACTCTTCTTTTTTCATCAATTCCTTTATTGACCATATCAACAGTTTTTTGATCGATGATGATCTGTTCAGAATCCATTTTATGTTTGGTTAAATCTTCCACCTCAACCTGACGGAAAGTACCTAAACCAACGTGAAGTGTAACTTCTGGAAATTCGATGCCTTTTAATTCTAAGCGTTTCATTAATTCTCTACTAAAATGCAGTCCTGCAGTTGGGGCAGCAACAGCACCTTCATTTTTAGCAAAAATTGTTTGATAGCGATCTTTATCTTCAGCCGTTGGCTTACGCTTAATATATTTAGGAAGCGGAGTTTCACCTAAAATTTCGATATTTTGTCTAAACTCCTCATCTGTACCATCAAAAAGGAAACGGATCGTTCTTCCTCTAGAAGTAGTATTATCCACGACTTCAGCAACCAATAAATCATCATCGCCGAAATAAAGCTTATTACCTACTCTTATTTTACGAGCAGGATCAACTAAAACATCCCATAATCTTAATTCTTTATTTAGTTCTCTTAATAAAAAGACTTCAATAGTGGCTCCAGTTTTTTCTTTATTACCGTATAAACGGGCAGGAAAAACTTTTGTATTGTTTAAAATCATCACATCTTTCTCTTCAAAATATCCCAAAATATCTTTGAAAATTTTATGCTCTATTTTACCTGTTTTTTTGTCTAAAACCATCAGACGTGATTCATCACGGCTTTCTGCAGGGTGGTGAGCAATAAGAGAGTCTGGTAAATTGAATTTAAATTGAGATAATTTCATATGTTTTTGAACAATAATTTGGAGCGCAAATTTAGGAAAAAAATATTCAAATATTGAATAACTCAATTAAGTCCGAAAATTGAACTAATTTTATTATGTTGTAACTTAAATCATCAATTAGCGTCTAAATCGTAATATGTTATTTTTAAAACTCTTCCGCGAAAGTTTCATTTTTGCTTTTGATGCGCTCAGGCAAAACAGAATGCGTACTTTTTTATCTCTTTTAGGGATCACCATTGGTATTTTCACCATTATTACAGTTTTTGCTGCTGTTGATACTTTTAGAGGAAATCTGCAATCGAGTGTCGATAAATTGGGTAGTAAAACTATTTATATTCAGAAATGGCCTTGGATTTTTGGAGGAGATTTTCCATGGTGGAAATATATGCAACGTCCACAACCAAGTTTAAGAGACTTTGAAGCATTAAAAGAAAGAGCTTCTACAGCAGACGGAATTTGTTACCAAGTTGGTTTATCAAATAGAACATTAAAATACAAAAGTAATAGTGTTGAAGGAGCGCAGGTTTCAGGTGCTTCTCAAGATTACAATAAAATATATAGTTTCGATTTGTCGGGAGGAAGATATTTTACTGATAATGAATCTAATAGTGGCAGTCCAGTTTGCTTAATTGGAGCTGAAATCGCAGAAGGATTATTCCCTAATCAAAATGCAGTTGGAAAAGATATTAAAGTTTTGGGTAGGAATGTACAGGTTATTGGCGTATTTGCCAAAGAAGGTGATGACCTTTTAGGAACCTCATCTGATAGAACTTTACTGATACCTTTAAATTTTGCTCGAAATTTAGTAGATATAGAAAGTGACAGATATGGTCCGCAGATTACGGTTAAAGGTAAAGATCAGTATGCTTTAGAGGATATGGAAAGCGAACTGAGAGGTTTAATGCGTTCTATCAGAAGAATCAACCCGATAGAGGACGATAATTTTGCGCTAAATAAAACGACACTTTTAACTGCTCAGTTAGATATTATGTTTAAAGTTGTTGACATAGCGGGTTGGATTATTGGTGGTTTTTCTATTTTAGTTGGTGGCTTTGGTATTGCAAATATCATGTTTGTATCTGTTAAAGAGCGTACAAATATTATAGGGATCCAAAAATCTTTAGGAGCTAAAAATTATTTCATTTTAATGCAGTTTTTGTTTGAAGCAATAGTTCTTTGTTTGATTGGTGGATTTATAGGACTAGGTTTCGTTTACTTAGGAACTTTAATAGCTACCTATGGCTTCGATGTAAAGATTATTCTGGATAAAGGAAACATCATCTTAGGAATTTCTATATCGGTTATTATAGGTGTGATTTCTGGTTTTTGGCCCGCTTTTTCAGCCTCAAGATTAGACCCAGTTGAAGCCATTAGGTCTAAATAAAATCAATCTATACTAATATCGAGATGAGTTAATAAACCCATCAGTCCGTCTGTAGAAAACTTTGTTTTTTTCAGACGGTTAATTTCAGGCTTTATTTGAAAGTTTATGGCATTTCGAAAATCGGCTTTTTCCAAATTGCTATTTTCAAAAATTGCCCCTGCTAAATCACTTTGATCAAAATCAGCTTGGTTTAAATCCGTTTCAACAAAATCAACCTCCTTTAAATTACAGTTCTTAAACCTAATTCCTTTTAGTTTTAATTGATAAAATGAACTCATAGAAAGCTGACAGTCTTTAAAATCCATTTCTAATAAAAACAGTTTACAATCGCTGAAATTTACACCTAGAAGATGGCAAGCTTTGAATTTTACATTTTTTAAACCAGTTTGTGTCATTTTGACTAAACTAAAATCGCAATCTATAAAATCACAATCAGTAAAGTCCGTTTCAAAAAGATGAAGTTTAGAAAAATTGCATTTTTTGAAAATACAATGTTCATACTGTTGTTTTTCAATATTTTCTTTGGTGAAATCTTTGTCTTCGAATAATTGATCTTCAAAAAGATGCTTCATGGTGTTTTTATAATAGATGAAAACTTAAGCTTTTTCTTTAAACAAGAATAATTATTTAAATTGAAATTTTTAATTCAATCCAAATATGGAATTTATTCGGGAACCAGCATACTTAATCGCTGTTTTACTTTTTTTAGTTGCTTTTTCAGAGTGGTTGGGTAAACAAAAGTTTTTTAAACATTTAGGCTCGGCTTTATTGGTGATTATTTTAGGCGCTATTTTAGCAAATCTAAAAGTCATTCCGTCCTCTTCTAATGTTCCTCATATTTACGATCAAATTTTTGAATATGCTGCGCCACTTGGAATATTCTTTCTGCTTTTAGAAGTTAAATTAACTGATTTGAAGTTAGCAGGATTGCCTATGTTGATGATGTTTTTATTGGGCTCTGCTGCAACTGTTATTGCAGTTTTAGTAAGTTATAAAATATTTTCACCTCAAGATCACCATATTCCTAAAGCTTTTGCAGTTGCAGGGATGTTTACAGGAACTTATACTGGTGGAAGTGCTAATTTAAATGCAGTCGCTTTAGAATACGATATGAATAAGAATGGAACAATATACGCAGCCATCAATGCAGTTGATAATATTGTCACCACCGTTTGGATTTTGTTAACTATTTTTTTACCTATCATACTTCATAAATTTTTCCCTAGAAAGAGAAATATTCCAAAAGAAATAGAAAATTTATCAGATGAAGAATTAAGAATAATAATGAGTAAATCCAATGCCGAGATAAATATCATTGATATTTCCGTGTTGATTACCTTAGGTTTTGCGAGTTTGTTTTTATCTAAATTATTGTCTTTTTATATTCCTCAAATACCTTCTATTATTACTTTAACCACTTTAGCGTTGCTATTAGCTCAATTACCAATTATTCAAAAGTTAAGAGGAGGGAAGGTAATTGGTTTGATTTTAATTATGCTTTTTTTAGCAGTAATAGGTGCTTTCTGCGATATAGCAGCATTAGTAAAAAGTGGTGATGTTGCATTAACGCTTTTAAGTTGGGACATTACCTTAGTATTTTTACATGGCTTAATTCTTTTTGGAATAGGTGGGTTTATTTTTAAAGTTGATTGGGATATTATTGGAGTAGCTTCAAATGCAAACATTGGAGGTTCTGCATCTGCACCTGTTTGTGCTGCTAGCTTAGGAAGAAAGGATTTACAATTACCAGGATTACTAGCTGGTTCTATAGGAAATGCAATAGGAACTTATTTAGGACTTTTAGTGGCTCATTTTTTAATGTAAATAACTATTTTCCAAGTTTTGTTAATACAGTAAGTTGAATAATATGTTTATTTAAATTTTCCGTTTTTCCTTTAATAGCGTTTAATAAATAACCTCCTTCTAAACCGAAATATTTGTTAAATTGATGTCCTAAGCCAATGAAAGCCCTGTCTTGATCAAAAAAATGCTGATTTAAATCTTCTTTATTTTGCACATTAAATAAAAATTCATTTTGAATAGCTAGATAAATTCCTTTATTCAAATCTTTTGTTTTTGATAAGGGGATAAATAATTTGGTAAAGAGCCTTAATCTTTGCGAGAATATGTCATTACTTTGTTTTTCAATAAATCTTTGTTCTAATCTTGCTCTGCTAATCAGATGAAATGAACTAATTTGATATGAGGTTACTAGTTGTTCCCAAACCATGTTTTCTGAAAGATGAGCTTTTAATGGTGGAGATTGATCAGTTTGCGTATCAATATAAGTATAACCAATGCCACTACTCCATGTTTTATTGAAAACATAATTCATTCCAGGCCTTATTAAAACGTTTTTTATGCCTATCAAATTATCTTTTGACCTTAATTGTGCATCTAGGGTTACATTTACTTTATTAGATATTTTTTGAATATGAGTGAATACCAGCCATCCAGAAAATGAATTAGTCTGAGCCTGAACAGTTGACGTGAAATTTAGAAAAGTGATAAATAGGCCTAGTGAAATAATTTTATTCATTATGCAAAGCTAGTTTTTTGTACACTTATTTAAAGTGAGTTAAGTCACAGTTAGTCTGAATAAAAAAGTACCTGCCATGCCACAGGTGCTTTGCATAAACTAAAAGAAAAAACTAATAAATATGATCTGAAATTAAGTTGTTTACTCATACTAAATCTGATAAAACAAAATTTCCAGTATCAGCAATAAAAGCGCCGTCATTTAAGATCAAATCTTTTGCTTCAACAATGTCTAACAAGCGTATAGAGCCAATTACATAGTGGTATTCTCTGGAAGAGTATCTTTCTTCAATATCAATAAAAGGAAGTTTTTTAATTAAATCTTCTTTGTTAAAACGAAGGTAAACCTGTAGGATTTCATCATTATTGAAACTCATTTTTTTCTCTACCTGAGTCTTTTTATACTCGTAACGATAATCATATCTTAGCGCAGAAACATCAGAGAAAACTGCAGCTCCAGTTGGATGACCACCAGCACCTTTGCCAAAAAAGAACTGCTGATCAGCGAAAGCAGCCTGCACACTTACGCCATTATATTCGTTCTCAACATTAAACAAGAAATCTTCTTTTTTAACCAGCTTGGGTAAAACATAGATACTGACCTCATGATCATTTTGTTTTTTTGCAACAGGGACGAGCTTTATTTTTTGACCTTTTTCTCTCGCGTATTGCAAATCAGAAAGCTGTAAGTTTTGAATACCAATATTTAGAACTTCATCCGGATTAACGAATAAACCATAAGCATGTGCAGTAGCAATGGTTAATTTAAACTTAGCATCATAACCACCAACATCCATGGTAGGATCTGTTTCGGCAAAACCCAAATCTTGAGCTTCTTTTAAAGCATCATCATAACTTTGATTTTCGTTAAAAACTTTTGAAAGGATAAAATTAGATGATCCGTTGAAAATCCCACTCACAGCATAAAGAAGCTCATTATCATAATATTCTTCTAAGTTTCTGATAATTGGAATACTGCCACATACCGCCCCTTCATAGAGTAAAGAAGTGCCGTTTTCCTGCTGTAACTTTACCAGTTCTTCGAGATGTTCGGCAATCATTTTCTTATTTGCTGATACTACATTCTTACCATTTTTCAATGCGTAGGTTACAATCTCATAGGCTGCATCTGCATCATTGATCAACTCAATAATGGTATTAATTTCAGGATCTTTTAAAATCTCCCATTTATCTGTGGTAAATAATTCTTGGGGTAAAGTTCTTTTTTTAGAAGGATCTTTAATGGCGATTTTTTTGAATTCGAAATTCAAATTTTTACTCATAGAGATGTCATATAAACCTTGCCCAACAACCCCAAATCCAAATAAACCAATATTTAATTTCTTACTCATTTATGCTATTCTTAAATTATTTTGATTCTTTTTTCCAGCATCGCTTTTCATGAATGTTGAAATAATATTTTCTATGGTTTTTAATTCTAATAGAAATCCATCATGTCCATAAAAGGATTCAATTTCTGTAAATGAGACGTTTTTAATATTTCTTGATAAAAACTTTTGTTCTTCAATAGGGAAAAGTAAATCGTTTTTAATGCCTATCACAAGCGTATTCGCTTTTACTAAATCTAAAGCATCTTTAACGGAATTTCTACCGCGACCAACATTGTGACTGTCCATTGCTTTTGTTAAAAAGTAGTAGCTGTAGGCATTAAATCTTTTTACTAATTTCTCTCCTTGATAGCGCTGATAAGACGAGGCCTTAAAGTCTGTTTTTTTATCGACTTCAATTTCATGTTGTGTTTTAACATAACTTTCGTAGGAACGATAGGAAAGGAGCGCCATACTTCTAGCAGCTTTTAAACCTTTTGCGCCACCATCCTTTTGGTTCGCATAAAAAGTTCTGTCCGCAGTGATTGCTAAGCGTTGAGATTCATTAAATGCAATTCCCCAAGGAGAATGCTGTGCATTGGTGGCCAAAAGAATCAAATTCTTTATTTTTTCAGGAGAGGAGATGGCCCATTCTAAAGCTTGTTGTCCGCCTAAAGAACCACCAATTAGGATTTCAATCTCTTTAATACCTAATTCATTAGCTAATAGCTCATGTGCAGCAACTAAATCTCTAATCGTAAATTCTGGAAAAGCTAAATAAAATGGCTGACCAGTAATTGGATTAATAGAAAGTGGATTAGTAGTACCGTAATGCGAACCCAACACATTTGCACAGACTATAAAATGCTCATTTGGATTGAAATAATCGTTTTTCCCAAATAAGCCAGACCACCAGTCTGTAACATCAGAATTAGCCGTCAAAGCATGGCAAACCCAAACTACATTAGATTTATCTTTATTGAGCTTTCCAAAAGTGTGGTAAGAAATTTCCAGATCACGTAATTTCTTACCGCTCTCTAGTTTAAACTGCTTTTTATATTGAAATTTTTTTGTGCTCATTTTAATCTTTATTTGATAGCAGCGAAAGCTTGCTCAAAATCTGCTTTGATATCATCAATATGTTCAATACCTACTGAAACACGTAAAAGGGTAGGCGTAACTCCAGATTTAATTTGATCGGCGTCACTTAGTTGCTGATGTGTTGTTGCAGCCGGTTGGATAATCAAAGTTTTTGAATCGCCCACATTTGCTACATGGCTGGTGAGTTTTAAGTGATTAACAAAAGTTTTAGTTTGATCTTTATTTCCTTTTATTTCAAATGATAACATCCCACCAAACCCTCTCTGTAAATATTTTTTGGCCAATTCATGATAAGGTGAAGAAGCCAAACCAGGATAGTTGACCGATTTAACTTGTGGGTGAGCTTCTAACCACTTAGCAAATTCTAAAGCATTTTCTACATGACGTTGTACCCTTAAAGAAAGCGTTTCTAATCCTTGAATTAATAAAAAGGAATTGAACGGAGAAATGGCTGATCCAAAATCTCTTAAACCTTCTACTCTTGCCCTAATGATGAATTGGATATTTCCAAAAGGGCCATTTACCCCAAATACATCTGAAAAAACTAATCCATGGTATCCTTCTGATGGCTCAGAGAACTGAGGAAATTTACCATTCCCCCAATTGTAATTTCCACCATCAACGATTACGCCACCAATGCTTGTTCCGTGTCCGCCAATCCATTTAGTTGCCGATTCCACCACAATATTTGCTCCGTGTTCTAGTGGACGGAATAAATATCCTCCAGCTCCAAAAGTGTTATCTACAATTAATGGTAAATCATGTTTTTTAGCTACAGCCGATATTTTCTCAAAATCCGGAATATTAAAAGCAGGGTTTCCGATAGTTTCTAAGTATAAAGCTTTCGTATGATCATCAATTAAAGCGTCAAAGCTTTCGGGTTCTTCGGTTTCTACAAATCTGGCTTCAATACCCAATCTTTTAAACTGAACTTTAAACTGATTAAAAGTACCACCGTATAAATATCTGCTGGTAACAAAGTTGTCTCCAGCACTTAAAATATTTGTTAAAGCTAAAAACTGTGCAGCTTGTCCAGATGCTACAGCTAAAGCTGCAACACCACCTTCTAAAGCCGCGATGCGCTTCTCGAAAACATCAGTTGTTGGATTCATAATCCGGGTATAAATGTTTCCAAATTCTTTCAGCGCAAATAAATTTGCTCCATGTTCAGAATCGTTAAAAACGTAAGAAGTAGTTTGATAAATGGGCACTGCCCTAGACCCAGTTGTTGGATCTACTTCCTGACCAGCGTGAAGTTGTAATGTTTCGAATTTTAAGTTTTGTGTTGACATATTGAGTGTTTTTAAATTGATATAAATACTAGTTTGGGGTTTTTGTAAATTAATTGGAATGCTTTCTAAGTAGAAATTAAATTTACTTAGAGATTAGCTCATGCAATAACACATACAACAAGCGGTAGCAAATTGTAGCGTTAAAACTAATTCACCTTTTAAAAAGGTTGCAATTCTTGATGATGTTTTTTTGATTTTTTCCATGTCTTTAAAATTTATAGCTCCCTTTCGGGTAGGAATTGGCACCTTCTCTTTTATGCTAAGGGTTGCCAGTGGGTCTGTGAGCCTAATCTCTCGCCACTTCTTTATAAATCAAGACCTGCTTTGAGGAGGAATTGATTTTGGTATCTCAACCAAATGATGTTGCGAAGATAAGATAGAATTATCCAATCTTCCAAATAAAATTTTGTTTTTTTATAAAACTCGTTCCAAATCTCCAATTAAATCATCAATATGCTCTAAACCAACTGATACACGTAGTAAGTTTTTAGGTGTTTTAGTATCCGGTCCTTCCACAGAATAACGATGTTCGATTAAACTTTCTACACCTCCCAAGCTGGTAGCCTGAGTAAATATTTTCAACCCATTGACCACTTGCTTAGCTTTATCTTCTCCTCCTTTGACTAAAAAAGAAAGCATTCCGCCAAAAGACAGCATCTGTTTTTTGGCCAATTCGTGTTGAGGATGTGAAGCTAAACCTGGGTAAAAGACAGCTTCCACAGCTTCATGATTCTCTAAAAATTTGGCTAAAGCCTGAGCGTTGGCAACATGACCACGCATACGATAAGGTAAAGTTTTAATGCCACGAGTGACTAAATAACAATCAAAAGGAGCAGGGACAGCACCACCATAACCTTGAACAATTTTAACTTTCTCCCAAAATGGCGTGATTTCTTTGGTAACTAAAACTCCTCCTGTTACATCAGAATGTCCATTTA
>JACMOI010000026.1 GCA_014378105.1 Pseudopedobacter sp. | reverse complement strand
GTAGACTTCTGAAGAAGAGGAATAAAATATCCTTTTTACACCAGAATTTTTGGATAGTTGCAGCACATTCTTGATCCCTTCAATATCATTTAACACTGCCATGGGATTGGTTAAAGTCCTTTTCACCCCTACCAATGCCGCGTAATGAAAAACGTAGTCGAATCGATAGGTCATCATTACAGCAGCCAAATCATTGTACACATTGACGTCACCTTTGATGAACTTAAAATTATCGTGTACTGAAGTAGGGAGTTTATTTAAGGAACCTGTCACCAAATTATCGACCACTACCACATAATAGTTGTCATTTTGGACCAAATGAGATGCCAAAGCACCCCCCACATTTCCTGCTCCCCCTGTAATTAATATCCTAATCATAAACCCTAAAGATACAAACTCAATTGAGTTATTTCCTCAATAATTGTTCATATAAATCTTCTGTTTCCGAAATGAGTCTTTTCACCGAATAGTTAGCCAACGAAAATTCTGCTGCATTAATCCCTAATCGCTCCCTTAACTGCTGATCTGAGATTAACATATTTAATCCTTCAGCAAATTCATTGGCGTTAGACTTCACCAAAATTCCAGTTTCTAGATGTTGTACTACATCACTCACGCCCCCTACTTGGGTACAGATGACTGCCTTCCCAGCAGCCTGCGCCTCAATGATACTCACAGGCGTTCCCTCATTCAGAGAACTTAGCGCAATGATATCACTTCCCGCATTGATCACATCTATGTCCTTTCTCCAAGAGGTAAATATCACCTGAGCTTCAAAATTTTGACCATCAGGCAAGCAGTAAGAGAAGCCAGCTTGCTTCACCTGTTCTAGGATGGCTTCAAATAACTCACCATCGCCTACAATAAATACTTTAAACGGTAAATCAGGATGTTGTTTTTTTAGATAGCTTAAAGCATCAATAAATAAATGATGATCTTTAACTGGGGCCAGCCTGCCGGTAATGGTAATCACCACCTCTTGTTCCTCGATCCGATAAAAATCTCTAAAGATTTTACGTTTCTCGGCTCTGTTTTCTAAAAATGAATCCAGGTCAAAACCGAGTCTGATGACCCTCACCTTTTCTGCCGAA
This sequence comes from Pseudopedobacter sp., assembly GCA_014378105.1. Lineage (GTDB taxonomy): Bacteria > Bacteroidota > Bacteroidia > Sphingobacteriales > Sphingobacteriaceae > Pseudopedobacter. Next base: position 2,750 of record JACMOI010000026.1, on the reverse strand, counting down.
ACAATTTTATATTTATACACCAGATCATCCTTTTGCTGCTTGCTGATCGCAATCACCACCGTACTAATCTTACATAAATAGCGCTCAATAGCCAAAAACACCCTTGTTTTAAGTGGAGAAAAATAACCATCAAACACATTCCCGTGATAGGTATGAATGAGGACTTTTGGTGGATCCTTTGAAAAATGAGCCGCTAACCTGCCCAGTGCTCCAGCCTTAGCGGCATGGGTGTGGACGATATCGGGTCTAAAATCTTTGATTTCTTTTTTGATGAATTGGTAAGCCTTCCAATCGTTTTTAGGATGGATGCTCCTAAACATCCCCGGAACAAATGCATAATTAATCCCTTTGTCTTTCAGCATGTACTCCGAACTTCCCTCACTTTCCTCCTTAAAACCTGCCAATACTTTGGTTTCGTAATTTGCTGGAAGGTATGCAGAGAGGTTTGTGACATTAAAGGTAGGTCCTCCAATGTTTAAACGGTTGAGTATACGGAGGATTTTAGGCATCTGAATGATTAATAATTTATACTTTCTCCCATTTTAAATACCATCTATAAAGCGAATATAAACTCCACATTAAATAAGGATTGACAACCGCTTTAGGGCCATAAAATGAATGGACTATTCTTTTTAATTCACTTTGATCAAATTTAAAGAGTTTCAAAAATGCGGTATCTTCTAAAAGTTCATCTATAAAATCTTTTAGATTGAGCTGTAACCATTCTTTTACTGGAATAGAAAAACCTTGCTTGGGTCGGTCTACCAACTCCTTTGGGATATACTGATAAAGCAACTCCCGGAGCACCCATTTCGCTTTTCCATTTCTAACCTTGTAATGGTCCGGTAATGATAAGCCAAACTCTATAATTTTATGGTCCAATAAAGGCTCTCTACCCTCCAATGCCACACGCATAGTAGCTCTATCTACTTTAGTCAAAATATCCCCTTCCAAATAGTTCACTACATCAATTTTCCCTAAGGATGAATAAAAGCTTTCCTTGCCAGTGCTCAAACGCTCGGCTTCCAAATGGGTGGCATCCACTTGATGAAAAGAACTTAACAAGTTAAAAGGAACATTACTGGAGCTTCTCTCATAAAAATCAAATACACTATTTGCAGTTAATACATTAGCGATTTTTGGAATTCGCCATTCCAATCCTTTCAATTGTTGTTTTAAGAGGAAACCCGAGACGTGTTCTATACTTTTTGGATTTAATTTAACCAGATTTTTAGCCATAAACTCCCTGATAGCCAGTGGGCAATACTGCAGCTTATCGTATACTTTTTTGGTGAGCCGGTAACGGTCATAACCTGCAAAAACTTCGTCACCACCTTCGGCAGATAAAGCAACCGTCACCTGTTTTTTAGCCATTTCAGATACTAAAAATGTAGGAATGGCAGAGCTGTCACCAAAAGGTTCATCATACATTTCCGGCAATAAATCAATTACCCTTAAAAAATCATTTTCTGTACAAATGAGCTCTTCATGTTCAGTGCCTAAATAATTAGCAACCTGCTTTGCGTGGCTAGATTCATCAAAATTTTGATCCTCAAACCCAACGGTAAAGGTTTTAATCTTCTCTGTTGAATTTTTCTGAAGCAACGCGGTCACCAAAGACGAATCTATTCCACCGCTTAAAAATACCCCTACCGGAACATCAGCCACCATTCTAAGGTCACAGCTTTCTTTAATGATATCCTCCGCTTTCGCAATCACTTGCTCATCAGATAGCAAAATATTTTCATCAACTTTTACCTCATTAACATTCCAATATTTCCAATTTTTAATATTTAAAGCTTCATCTATTTCTAAAAAGCTTCCAGGTGTTAATTTTTTTGCATGTTTATAAATACTGTATGGGGAAGGGATATAACCCTTCTGCAGGTACAAAGAAACTGCCTCATCATCAATTTCTTGATTGAAAGTAGGGAATTGATGAAATGACTTGAGCTCAGAAGCGAATAGGAAAACACCATCTTTCAGATACCAATAAAGCGGCTTTACCCCAACTCGGTCTCTGCACAATAGTAATTTCTTAGTCTTCACATTCCATAAGGCAAAGGCAAACATTCCCCTAAATTTATCTACACAAGCATAAGACCAACAATCAAATGCTTTAAGAATCACCTCCGTGTCGGAGTGGGTATCAAAATGGTATCCTTTGAGCTTTAATTCATTTGAAACTTCTTTATAGTTATAAATTTCGCCATTAAATACAATTACACATTCCTTAAAATGCATGGGTTGATGACCTGCATCTGTTAAATCAATAATAGATAATCTACGGTGTCCTAAATAGACCTGATCATCCATATATTCCCCAGCATCGTCAGGGCCACCATAAGCTAAAACATCTCTCATTCGTATACCGATAGCGGGAATATCTAATTTATCTGCATTTTTAGGAATAAAAGATCCGCTGATTCTACACAAGGGTTTTAAAATTTAATGCTTTTAAATAGATGTGAGCTCATCTCTTTTCATTTTTTTATGATAGATCAATAATAGCCCAACTACAAAAAAGGGCATAAACTGAATTTTAAATCTAACCAAAGCCCCAAAATTGCTTACACTTAATCCCAAAGCAGCAGCAAACAGCATGGTAAAGAAAAAGCAGAACAATATATCAGGATTTAAAATGAAACTTTTAATACTTGATTTTATACCTACATTTTTAAATACCAATATGGTACAAACAGAAGACAATAAACTTTCGGTAGCGGCTATTAATGAAAATATATTCTTTG
>JACMOI010000150.1 GCA_014378105.1 Pseudopedobacter sp. | reverse complement strand
TCCAATTCACAATCCAGATAGTAATAAACAAAGTTTTAGAAAAAAAAATATTGTCTTTATTATTTTAGAAAGCTTTAATAAAGAGTATTTGGGATCATTTAATAAAAATTTAGATGGTGGAAAATACAAAGGCTATACACCATTTTTAGATTCGCTAAAGTCGGTTTCTTTATCTTTTAATAACGCTTATGCAAATGGAAGAAAATCGATAGAGGCACTTCCATCAATATTGGCAAGTATTCCAGGAATTAAAGAACCGTTTATTTTATCTTATTACTCCACTAATAGGATTCATGGTATTGGAGAGTTATTGGCAAAGAAAGGATATCAAACTTCTTTTTTTCATGGGGCGCCAAATGGTTCGATGGGTTTTACATCTTTTACAAAAATGGCAGGTATATCGCATTATTATGGGATGACTGAATATAATAATGATACCGATTTTGATGGCATGTGGGGGATATGGGACGAACCTTTTTTACAATATTGGGCAAAAGAAATGAATACGTTTAAAGAACCATTTTTTAGTACGGTCTTTACGGTTTCTTCTCATCATCCTTTTGAGTTACCAGATAAATATAAAGGGAAATTTCCAAAAGGTACTTTACCAGTTCACCAGAATATTGGTTATACAGATTTATCTTTAAAAGAATTTTTTGTCACAGCGAAAAAATCCGAATGGTATAAAAACACCATTTTTGTGATTACAGCAGACCACTCTTCGGTTTCTACTCATCCCGAGTATAAAACCTCTTTAGGTGCGTTTGCGATACCTTTAATTATTTTTGATCCATCTGGTGAATTAAAAGTATCATATGATTATCCTGTTCAACAGATTGATATCATGCCAACGATTTTGAATTATTTACGTTACGATAAATCTTATTTTGCTTATGGACATGATATGTTACATCGTGATTCTAGTGCTTTTGTTGCACAGTATATTGATGAACAGTATCAGATTATCATGGGAAATGAGGTTTTGAAATTTGATGAGCACCAGGCACCCGAACTATATAATTATCGAGATGATGTTTTACTAAAGCATGATATTAGTAAAAGCAAAATAGCTGATAAAGAAAGACTAGAAACCAATTTGAAAGCTTTTATTCAGCAGTACAATCAACACATGATTGATAATTCTTTAGAAGTTAAATAGGAGTATTTTACTTCAATTTTTTACTGCCAAATAAATTATATCTTAATAAAAAAGCTTGTTGATTATCAGTTACTCCATCAACAAAATGATAAGAAAAAATAAATTTACCTTCCAAATTCTTAGCTTTTAAAGCTGTCCAGCCTAAATCAATTCTATCATAATTTTTGGAAGTATAAAATTGATCTCCATTAATAACTTGGTGCCCTTGGCCAGCGTAAAAAGTATTTTGCAGAGAGAATTTCTTATAACCCAAATAAACATTGCTAATGAATCCTTTAGGTAAATCAAAAGAAGAGGTGAGTGATCTGTTCCGCTCAATAGACATGATTCCTCCAACTGAAAAGATTAGGGAGTCTAAAATTCCTCTATGAGATAAATCCACTCCTAACTCGGCCATCACTGCGCCATTGTCTTCTACAAAATCACCTGGAAAAGAGATAGCAGCTTTAGCATTGTGGAACATATATGCATAATGAGAGATAAAAAAGGGTTTGAATTTATATTTACCAGAGAAACCGAATAAAAAGGTTTCTCTATTGGTATTGCTTTGTCGGCTTGTCCAGTCTAACCAAATTGTTTCTCTAAAATTTTCAGTCTCAAATTTGGTTAATAAACCTTCAATATTTGGGCGATAATAATTTAAGGTGTCAGATAAAAGTGATCTGGGATAATCATCTAATAGGCCAACTCTTGGGAAAGAGCCTACAATAAATTCAGTACTTTTATGTTGATACTGATAGTAAATAACAGGTTGTACGTCATCAAAAAATTTATTATTCTTTGATCCGAACTCGTAAAGCGCATTAAAGCCAACTCTGATTCTACTAGAGCTATCCAATTTAAATCCTATTTCTGGAGAAATTCTGTTGCCAAAAATAGTCTGGGAAAACCGACCAGAACGGGCATATTCCCTATTATCTAAGAAACCAAAATAAGAAAACTGTCCTTCTATCACTTGCGCCTTTATTTGATTATGAATTGTAGTTAAAAGCGTAACAAAACAAAAAAGGTATTTTCTAAAATTCATGAAACTTTTCTTCTTTTAAATATTGATGAATTACTAAAATAGGCGTAATTATACAAAAAACCTCCTGAATATTTTCAGAAGGTTTTTTATCGATAAGGAATTTTAAATTCCTAGTAGTAATCTTGAAGGATCTTCTAATAGTTGCTTCACTCTCACCAAGAATCCAACTGATTCTCTTCCATCAATTACTCTGTGATCATATGATAAAGCCACATACATAATAGGTCTAATCACGACCTGACCGTTTTCTGCAACCGGACGCTCCACAATATTATGCATTCCTAAAATTGCCGATTGAGGGGCGTTAATAATTGGAGTCGATAACATAGATCCAAAAACTCCACCATTAGTGATGGTGAAAGTTCCACCTGTCATTTCTTCGAGGCTTAGTTTTCCGTCTCTTGCTTTAGTAGCTAAAGTGATGACTTCTTTTTCTATCTGAGCTAAAGACATGCTTTCTGCATTTCTAATCACCGGAACCACTAAACCTTTTGGGGCAGAAACGGCAATAGAAACATCAGCAAAATTGCTGTAAACCAATTCCTCACCTTCAATTCTTGCACCAACAGCTGGGAAATCTTTTAACGCTTCAGTAACTGCCTTGGTAAAGAAAGACATGAAACCTAAACCGACACCATATTTTTCTTTAAACTGATCTTTATATTTTTTTCTAAGTTCCATGATTGGCGCCATGTTCACTTCGTTAAAAGTGGTGAGCATTGCGGTTTCGTTTTTCACTGTCACTAAACGTTTAGAAAGCGTTTTTCTTAACGATGTCATTTTCTCACGACGTTCATCTCTGGCGCCAGAGAATGAAGGTGTCGCCGAAATAGAAGCTTTAGCTGCTGGAGCGCTTACTGTTGGCTTCGGAGCCGCTTTTTCTGCTTTTATAGCGTCTTCTTTGGTAATTCGACCATCAACACCAGTTGCATTTACATTTTTCGGGTCGATTCCTTTTTCAGCTAAAATTTTAGCAGCTGCCGGAGATGGAGTTTTATCTGCATAAGAAATACCTGACTTTTTAGCCGTTTGGCTATTAGATTCGGCAATGGGAGCTGCAGAATTTGCTTTGACCGCACCTCCTGAACTAATAGTAGCCACTAAAGCCCCGATTTCTAAAGTGTCGCCTTCTTTTGCAACGGTATTTAATATGCCAGCACTTTCAGCCGGAAGTTCGAAAGTTGCCTTGTCAGATTCTAATTCGGCAATTATTTCATCCATTGCTACACTTTCACCATCTTGCTTTAACCATTTAGTTAAAGTTACCTCTGTGATAGATTCGCCTACTGAAGGCACTTTAATATCTTTTTTCTCCGTTTTCACTGATGATTCATCTTGTTTTTCAACTTCAGGCCTTTCAGCTTTTGGCTTTTGAATTTCAGCTTTTGATACAGCTCCTTCTTCTATTTTACAAACTAAAGCACCAATTTCTAAAGTATCACCTTCTTTAGCAATAGTTTTTAATGTTCCTGCACCTGCTGCGGTTAATTCAAAAGTTGCTTTATCAGATTCTAATTCGGCAATTACTTCATCCATCTCTACCTGATCTCCATCAGCTTTGATCCATTTGGATAGAATTACTTCTGTGATAGACTCGCCTACTGCAGGCACTTTAATTTCTAAACTCATAAATTTATGGATAGATCATGTACATTAATTAACTTTTGCAGTTTTTACTGTA
>JACMOI010000149.1 GCA_014378105.1 Pseudopedobacter sp. | reverse complement strand
TGATGAAATCATCATGTTTACTCCTTTAAATAGAGATGAAATTAGAGATATTGTGGATTTACAATTTGTTGGGGTACAAAAATCTTTAGCCGAAATGGGAATTACCATCGAAGCATCTGATGAAGCTTTAGATTGGCTTTCCGAATTAGGGTACGACCCTCAGTTTGGTGCAAGACCTTTAAAGAGAGTAATTCAAAAAAGAATCTTAAATGAACTATCTAAACAAATTTTAGCTGGGACAGTAGATAGAGACAGTAAAATCAAACTAGACGTTTTTGACCATCAGTTTGTATTTATGAATGCTGAACCAGAAAAAGTTTAGATCAAAAAAAAGGAGGCTGAAATCAGCCTCCTTTTCATTTCAATTAAAATTCAAATTATTCATGTGTTGACTCAGGAATAACCACTTCTTTATGAGCAATACGAGCTTTTACTTTAGCTCTAATCAAATACATAGAAGGAACTACGATTAAAGTTAAGAAGGTTGCAAAACTTAAACCGAAAATCATTGTCCATGATAGTGGACCCCAGAAAGCAACGTTATCTCCACCAAAATAAATATGTGGATTTCCAGTAGTTAGCAAAGTGGCAAAATCTAAATTTAGACCTACAGCTAGCGGCACCAAGCCTAACATTGTAGCTGTTGCTGTTAATAAAACTGGAGTCATCCTTGTTCTGCCAGCCTCTAATATCGCCTCATATGGGCTCATTTCTTGCTCAATCATTAAATCGGCAAATTCAACCAACAGAATACCATTTCTTACCACAATTCCGGCTAAGGCCACAATACCAATACCCATCATTACGATAGACATTTCCATGTGAAAAATGGTAATTCCTAGCAATACCCCAATGATACTAAAGAGGATCTCACTCAAAATAATAATTGGTTTACCTATCGAATTAAATTGTATCACTAGAATAATCAAAATCAATAAAAAGGAGATTGCTAAAGCTAAACCCAAGAAGTTTGCCGTCTCTGCTTGTTCTTCTTGTGCTCCTCCCATTTTAATCACCACACCATCTGGAGCTCCAAAATCGTTAATTGCATTTTGGAGATTAACATTAACCTCATTAGGATTGAAATTTTCTAACACATTGGAAGATAAAATAATGATCCTTTTTTGTTGCTTGCGCTTGATACCTCCATAAGTATTGACATAATCAATTGTTGCAAAAGAAGAAATAGGCACTTGTCTTATTGCTCCTCCCATTCCCATATCTCTGAAAGTGATTTTGAGATTTCTTAAAGCCTCTAAGCTGTTTCTTTGATTTTCTTGAGCTCTAACATTAATCTCATAATCGTCGTCTAAATCTCTAAATTTTGAAATTTCTTGACCATATAAAGCGGTTCTTAAATCCATTGCAATTTGCCCTGAATATATTCCTTCCCTATTCGTTCTTTCCCTATCAATATCAAAGATTACCTCTGGTTTATTATTCTGAAAATCAGACTTTAGCTCTTCAATACCACCAATATCTTTTGAAACTAAATAGTTTTTAAGTCTAATTGAAGTATTAACCAATGAGTCTAGATTATCACCTGTAATTTCAATACTAATTGGTTTTGCAGTTGGAGGACCTGATTGCTCTTGTGTAACGGAAATTTCAGCTCCAGGAATTCCTTTAATGGCATTTCTTATAGCTGTTAGATAAGCTGTAGAAGGTTTTCCTGTACGCTCTCCAAACTCTTTAAAGGCAACAGTTACCTTACTTTTATTTGGATAATTACCTTGATCTTCATCTTGTGGATCGGTTACACCCACTGTCACGTTAGAGATAATCGAAGAGACATTTTGACTTCCTAAACTATCTACAACAGCGGTTACTCGTTTTTCAATTTTCTTGGTAACTTCATTGGTATAAACTTGATCTGTTCCAACTGGGAGAGATGTATATACATACACGAAGTTAGGGTCAGAAGATGGAAAAAATACAAATTTAGGAGGAATAATAGCGGTTAAAATAAACGAGAATATCAATAATCCAAACGTACTTCCTAAAATAGTGTATGGACGATGTAGCGCCCACTCTAAAAATCTTCCATATTTCCTTTGAATTTTAGGCCATGTTTTTCTTTGGAATTTTCTAATTGATTTTTCTAAAAAGAAATGCTGCAATAAATAGAAAAGAATAATGACCACAATAAAATTGCCAAAAGCTATACCTACTGCACCTACTATTGCTAAAATGTAAAAGAATATAGCTGCAATACCCATATATAATAAGATTTTCCTTACTCCTTTATCAAATGATGGCCTATAAACTTCGTTTTCATCATGAGACTCCATAAAATCGACCGCAAAAACGGGGTTGATGATATAGGCCACAACCAAGGAAGCTAAAAGCGTAATAATTAAAGTGATGGGTAAGAAAAACATAAACTCACCAATAATTCCTGGCCAAAAAGCTAACGGAACAAATGGAGCCAACGTAGTCATGGTACCAGAGAAAACAGGTAGAAAAACTTCTCCTGCAGCCATTTTAGCTGCATGTTTAATTGGAACTTTTCCGTTATCAAAAATACGATGGGTATTCTCAATCACTACAATCGCATCATCCACCACAATCCCTAATGCCAACAAGAAGGAGAATAACACAATCATGTTCATCGTAAAGCCGATGGTTGGCATGATCAAGAAAGCCACACACATAGATAATGGAACAGAAAGTGCCACAAATAATGCATTCTTAATCCCCATGAAGAACATTAGAATCAGCGTCACAAGAATAAATCCAATAACTATGGTGTTAATTAAATCATGAAGCGTTACCCTTGTTTTGTCTGATTGATCGCCAGTGGTTACAATGTCTAGCCCTTTTGGAAATTGCTTGGCTTTCATTTCGGTAACAATCTCACGGATTTTATCAGAAGCCTCAATCAAATTTTGACCTGAACGTTTTTTAACATTTAAAGTAATTACATTCTTACCATATAATCTAGCATACGATTCTTGCTCTTTAAAGCCGTCTACTACATTAGCGATATCTCGCAAATACACAGCAGCACCAGTTGGCGTTTTAATAATTGTATTTGCAATTTCTTGCGCAGATTTATACTCTTTTTTGATATTTAAAGTCCTTCTTACGCCATCCATCGGAACTGTACCTCCCGAAGCCGAAATATTTTCATTTCCAATAGCTTGTCTGATATCATTGAAAGAAATTTGGGCCGCAGCCATTTTATTCAAATCAACATTGATTTGAATTTCAGGATCTAAAGCACCAACTATATCAATACCCGAAATTTCGGGTAGAGATTCTATCCTATCTTTTAAATCATCAGCATATTTCTTCAGCGTTTTCAAATCATAATCACCCGAAATATTTAGATACATGATAGGTAAATCAGATAGGTTAATATCTAGTATATTTGGATCATTAGGTAAGTTATTAGGCAAATCTTGCTTTGCTTTATCTACAGCATCCTTTATTCTTTGTTTGGCATCCTTAATATCAACGTTAGCATTAAACTCAGCTGTAATGAAAGAGTAATCCTGATAAGAGTTTGATGTTACTTTCTTTAAGCCTTGTACTGATTTGATTTCCTTTTCCAATTGTTTGGTTACCAAATTCTCCATATTAGCAGGAGAAGTTCCTGGATAAATAGTAGTTACAAATATCTTAGGAATAGAGATTTCAGGGAAATTCTCTTTTGGCAGCGAATTGTAGGTAAAGTATCCAGCAATTAATAAAATTGCAGTTAATACGTATACAGCTGTTCTATTTTCAACCGCCCAACTGGAAGGTTTAAATTCTTTGTCTAAATCTTTCATTTATAATAATTTAAATGATTATAATTTTACAGTATCACCTTCACTTAATCCGTTTAATCCGTAGATGATGACTTGATCACCCGCATTTATTCCACTTAAAATTTCTGCGTTTCCATTGTAAATATTCCCTACTTTAACCTCAATTTTTTTTGCTTTTCCGTTTACAACTAGCATCAAATAATCTCCCTTTTCTGATTTTTGAATAGCCTTAATTGGTACTGTAGTTGCTTTTGAATTGGTATAATCCACAATCTTTAAAATAGAAATCATATTAGGTCTTAAGTTACTTCTACTAGGAAGTTTCACTTCAACATTAAAACTTCTACTCATTTGATCAATGGTTTTAGAAGCGAATGAGATTTTTGTTTTGATAGAATCTTGAGCATCTGGCAACACTACCAAAACTTCATCTCCCTGATTAATTCTTCCAGCATAAGTTTCTGAGACCATGGCCTTAGCTTTTAAATCAGCTGAATTAACTACCCTGATTCCTGGAATGCCCGGTTGTACTGCTTGGCCAACTTTATAATCTAACTGATCTACAGTGCCAGAAATTGGCGCTTTAATTTTGTACATAGAGGCTTGTTGCTTTAATGCTGCCATTTGCTTTTCTAAACTCTCTTTCTGCGTTTTTGCATTTAGATATTGAACTTCAGTGCCGATTTTTTGATCCCAAAGATTGTTTTGACGGCTATAAAGATTACTAGCCAAATCTAAATTAGCTTGTAATTGCGCAATGTTTTGGCGCAATACTGCATCATCAATTTGTGCAAGTACTTGACCTTTAGAAACACCCTGTCCAATATTTACAAAAACATTAGTAATTACTCCCATTGCTTGAGGACTTACCTGTACGCTTTGCTCGGCATCTACCTTCCCTTGTATTTCTATATAATTCTTAAATTCAGAAGTCGTTACGGTATAAACGTTAACGTCCTTTGCTGTTACTTCCCTTTTATCTCCAATTTCGGCCTCTAGTTTTGCAATCTTAGTACTCAAATCTGCTTGATCCTTTTTAAGTTTAACTAACTCAGCCTTTTTATCTTTACTTCCGCAAGCTGCTAAAAACAATGCAACTGATACGATTAATATTTTTTTCATGATTTTATTATATGATAAAGTTTTCTACTATTTAATAAGTCCGGTTGCTCGTTCTGTGTCTACTTTGCTAATCAAAGCATCATATAGAGCGTTTATATAGTTATTTTGTGATTCTTTTAAGGAAGTTTGCGCTTGTGTAACTTCTAATGATGACCCTACGCCTTGCTCATATTTAATTTTGGAAACTCGTAAAACTTCATTTGCTAAGTCCAAGTTACGCTGTTGATTTTCTAAAGAAGTTAAACTATTGGTATATTGAGTAATGCTATTTTTGATATCAAAATTGATGGAATTTTTAGCTTGAAATAAATCATTTTGAGATTTTCTAACTGTAAATTCTGCTTGTTTGATTTTATTTGAACGTTGAAATCCACTAAAAATAGGGACGTTAAGTTGTAAACCAATCAAAGTAGTTGGAAAGCTTCTTTTATATAAATCTGAGAATGAATTGTTTTGATATTGTAGAGATGTACTTCCGAAAGCGGATAAACTTGGTAGATATTCTGACTTATATCGCTTTAAATCTAATTCATTCAATTTAACCTGGGTTTCTGAAAGTGCGTATTCTATTCTTTTACGATAAGAAGTGGAATCCATCACTAAAGACATTTTATCTAATTTTACGTCGTTAATTGATCCACTTAAATTTAATTGATAATCCACAGGCATTCCCATCTGAAATTTAAGCATCGTGTTTCCTAACTCTAATGATCTTAAGATATTCTGCTTTTCAGTAACCAAATTATTATAGATTACCGAAAGTCTGTCTGCATCAACTTTTTCTGCAAAACCATTTTTGTATAAGGCATTGGTTTGTTTTAATTGATCCTTTAGTTGCGCAATATTTGCATCTAAAAGTTCTATTTGTTTATCATTAACTAAAACCATATAAAAAGCTTTAGTAACAGCTACATTGGTTTCAATCTTAGAACGACTATAGGCTCTTTGAGATAATTCCTTATAAGTTTTAGAAGCTTGTAAACCTACAATGTAGCTTCCATTAAAAATCAATTGATTAACTGCAAGACCTAAACTCGAATTATATTTTACTCCAAATTGGACAGACTGATACTCCCCTGGCTTACCTCCAAAAAATTCAGCTGGGATTAAAGAAGTTGGTACTTTTAAAAAATCTTTCAAATCTGCAGAACCACTAATCTGTGGTAATCCAATTCCAATAGTTTCCTTCACTTTAGCATCAGCAATTTTTTGATCTAAAGTGGCATTTAATAAACTTGTTTGATGCTCGTAAGCATAATTTATACACTCTTCCACATTAAACTTGTGAGTTCTAGCCGTATCTGTTTGAGCCATTAAACTTCCAAATGTTAAACTTAAAAAAGCTGTAAAAAGCAATTTTGTAATTTTCATTTTATGATTTGATTAATTTTTTATTTGTATAATTATTTATTAAAACTTGGCCGCTCAATGTGCTAATGCCATATAAAAAACTATTAGTCAGTTCTTGTAAAACATCGTACATACTAAATTTTCCACTTCTTATTAAGGCAGATTGGAAAACCCAATTAATTTGAGCCACCCTTGCATGTGCTAAAATTTCAGTATTGATCTCAGCCCTAAAAATATTTTCGAATATCCCTCTTTCTAAACCTGCTTTCACAGTATTGTAAATATGAGTCTCCTGAAAATCCATCATCATTTTATAAGCTTTGTTATGATATTTTTCCAAATCATAAAAAACAATTGGATTAATTCCTGATAACATCTCTTTCACAAACTCCATCATCAAGAAAATCTCTTCTATAGCATTTTTAGAATTTCCTGTACACTCCTCCATTTGACATTCATCTTTTCTGAGCATCATAGAAAGTAGATTATAAACTAATTCATCCTTATCCTTAAAGTTGGCATATATTGTCTTTTTAGACATCCCTAAATGCTTAGCAATATCATCCATAGTCACACTACGCATTCCAAACTTCATAAAAAGTTTCTCTGCCTCAATCAAGATATGTTCTTCCGTATTTTCCATTATTTCCTAAATCGCATGCAAAACTATGGAAACTTTTATCATTTCCAAAGTTTCCAAAATTAATTTTGTGTTAAATGATTATCATGATGATATTTTGACAAATGACTATAAATACAAAAGCAAATTCATTAAACTCATCCATTTTTGTAATTTGCGCCTCAAATCAAAACAACATGAATTTTTCTTCTCTAAATGCCATTTCTCCAATAGACGGACGCTACCACCAACAAACGAAAAATTTAGGTGCATACTTTTCAGAGGCGGCATTAATAACCTATAGAATTTTTGTTGAGGTTGAATATTTTATAGCACTTTGCGAATTACCATTACCTGCTTTAAAAAACTTTAATAAAGATTATTACGAGGCTCTTAGAAAGATTGTAAGTGCAATTTCTGATGAAGATTTATTAGAAGTTAAAGAAATTGAAAAGACTACAAATCATGATGTAAAAGCAGTTGAATATTTCTTAAAAAATAAGTTTGATCAATTAGGTTTAGGTGTGTACAAAGAGTACATCCATTTTGGTTTAACATCTCAGGACATTAATAATACTGCAATTCCTTATTCATTTAAATCAGGGATGATGTTAGTCTATTATCCTCAATTACAAGAATTAGTTAATGTTTTGGAAACGCTTGCCAAAGAATGGAAACATATCCCCATGTTAGCACATACGCATGGTCAACCTGCATCTCCTACCAGATTAGGTAAAGAAATTATGGTCTTTGTAGAAAGGCTCGAGAATCAAATTGATCTTTTGAAAACAATCCCTTATGGAGCGAAGTTTGGTGGTGCAACAGGTAATTTTAATGCCCATCATGTTGCTTTTCAATTAGTAAATTGGAAAAATTTTGGAAATCATTTTGTTGATGATATTTTGAAATTAAAAAGAGCACAAAACACCACTCAAGTTGATCACTATGATTATTTAGCCGCCCAATTTGATGGCTTAAAAAGGATTAATAATATCATTCTAGATTTAGACCGTGATTTTTGGACTTATATCTCTATGAACTACTTTAAACAAAGAATTAAAGAGGGAGAAGTAGGTTCTTCAGCTATGCCACATAAAGTTAATCCAATAGATTTTGAAAACTCCGAGGGAAATATCGGGATTGCAAATGCACTTTTCGAACATTTGTCAGCGAAATTACCAGTTAGCAGGTTACAAAGAGACTTGACAGATTCAACTGTTTTAAGAAATATAGGCGTACCAGTTGCGCACACAGTGATTGCTATTAAATCTACCATTAAAGGATTAAATAAACTTTTATTGAATCAGAAAGAGATTCAGCAAGATTTAGAAGATAATTGGGCAGTAGTAGCAGAGGCTATTCAAACTGTATTAAGGCGAGAAAACTATCCTAATCCATACGAAGCTTTGAAAGCTTTAACCAGAACTCATCACAAAATAGATGGTAAAATGATAGCAGAATTTGTTTCTAATCTAGATATTAGTGAAGAAATTAAAAAGGAACTTTTAAATATCACCCCACACAATTATACTGGAATCTAAAAGTCATCGACAGGTAAAAACAAGAAGCTCATCCTTTCTTTCGATTTTAAGATGAGTACTTTTGTCTAATAAATAAATTGATTATGAATATCACAGTATATACAGAGTCTACCCCTAATCCAGCTACAATGAAATTCATTGTAAATAAGTTGTTGATTAATGGAAGTGTAGATTACGCTACAAAGGAAAGTGCTGAAAGCTCGAAATTCGCTACTGAACTTTATAAATTTAATTTTGTCAATGGTGTTTTTTTTGCAAGCAACTTTGTAACAGTGACTAAAACAGAAGATGCAGTTTGGTCTGACATTGAACCTATTTTAAAAGAATTTGTTAAGGGTGCGGTTGAATCAGATTATTCGGTACAAGAAAATACTTCAGATGAGGAAGTTAATTTTACAGGTACGGATATTGAAATCAAAATTCAACAAATCTTAAATGATTACGTAAGACCTGCTGTTGAACAAGATGGTGGTGCAATTAGTTACAAGTCGTTTGCAGAGGGAATTGTAACAGTAGAGCTTAGAGGATCATGCAGTGGTTGCCCTTCATCAACTATTACATTAAAATCAGGTATTCAAAGCTTGTTACAAAGAATGGTTCCTGAAGTAAAAGAGGTTGTTTCCGAAGCTTTGTAGAAAAGAAGTTAAATAAATAGCAAAAATAAAAAAGCCTCAATGATGAGGCTTTTTTATTTTAAACGAAACTTTTAACGTTTCTTATTTCCTCGTAAAGTTCAATTACTTTTTTCTGTAAATCAATAACTTCAACTTCTCGTTCTTGCAACTTCTTTGTTGCTACTTCTAAATCCGAAGCATTTTTAATTTCCTGCTCAGGATCATTATAGGTTAATAACTGTACAACAGTCATATCAAATAAAGCAGATATCTGCTCTAATCTTGATAGATTGATATCTGTAATGCCTGTCTCTATTTTAGAGAAAGCAGGGATTGAGATATCTAGTTGCTTGGCAACATCTTCCTGACTCCAACCTTTTTGGTGTCTAAGGAGTCTAATTTTTTTTCCTAATAACTTCATTTTTTAATCTTTACTAAATTTCTAAAACCAATTAAACTTTAATCTAAAGTTAATCTAAGACAAAATTATAGAAAAATATTATTCTGAAAGTAACAATTGTGTAAATTCAACTAAATTAATACCTCCAAAATTTCCAGAACTCATCATTAACAGATTAATATTATCAAATTGAAACGTTTGCAAATAGCTTTTTATTTTTTCGGGATGATTAAAAAATTTTAAATCTTTCCTTTTAAACGCTTCTATGACTTTACTTTCCGGAAAAGGCTTCATCTTTTTTTGAAGAAAAGTCTTCTCATCTATAAATATTACAGCAAAATCTGCGCCATTCATTGTATGGGCATACTCTAGTAAAAATTCCTCATTTAAACTGCTAAACGTATGTAATTCTATACAAGCAATTAATTTTCGATCAGGAAACTGTTCTTTAACTGCATCAATTGTCGCCTTTAGTTTCGATGGAGAATGGGCAAAATCTTTAAAAAAAGTCGCAGACTTGCTTTCACCTAATTTCTCTAAACGTCTTGCGGCTCCTTTAAAACTTTTAATAGATTCATAAAAATCAATAGAAGAAATTTCTAAATCCTCACAAACCAAACGAGCGGCATTTAAATTCATTAAATTATGTTTTCCAAAAACATTGAGCTCGAAATTACCATACGAAGTGATCAATTGTGTTTTACCATCACTTATTTCAAAATCTGGAATACTATATGGAAATAATCCTAGGTCTGTTTTAATATGATGCTCATTAACTAGCGTTTTCAAAACTTCATCTTCTTGGCAATAAATTAATTTTCCATCAGCTTGAATGGTATCAATAAACAAACTGAATTGTTCCTGATAAAGCTCGAAAGTTGGAAAAACATTGATATGATCCCAAGCAACGCCACTTATCACCGCTGTATTGGCTTTGTATAAATGAAATTTAGGACGTTTATCAATTGGTGAAGCTAAATACTCATCTCCTTCAATAACAATTACTGGCGCATCAGAAATACGAACCATGTTATCAAATCCTTCAATTTGAGCACCTACCAAATAATCAAAATCCCTTTTATAAAAGTTAAGCACATGCAAAATCATTGACGTAATAGTTGTTTTTCCATGACTTCCGCCGATGACTACACGCTTTTTATTCTTTGACTGCTCATAAATATATTCTGGATAAGAATAAATTGGAATTTTTAATTCTTGAGCTTTTGTGAGTTCAGGATTATCTATTCGGGCATGCATTCCTAAAATTATCGCATCAATTTCATTATTGATGTTTTCAGGATGCCATCCGTCTTTATTGGGTAGAATCTGATGATTTCTTAATCTTGTTTTAGAAGGTTCGTAAATCACGTCATCAGAACCTGTAACGTTAAATCCTTTAAGATGTAAGGCGATTGCTAAGTTATGCATAGCCGCACCACCAATTGCGATAAAATGAACTCTCAAATT
>JACMOI010000148.1 GCA_014378105.1 Pseudopedobacter sp. | reverse complement strand
CTCGATTATACGTGACTCTTTTAGTTTGAGGCCAAGGCAGCTGTTAGCATCCGTTAGGTTTAAATTTTGATAAATTATTCTATTAAAATCATCTGTCTTAAGATACGAAAAAATGATCTTCCTTTCCGCCCAGCCCGATACCTACTTTTTTTATGGCAATAAGTAGAAGATTAACCTATATTTCTGATGCAGCCTACAGGGATAGTGTTTTTATTGCCAAAGTTAGCTTCGAAAAGTTTGAGAACAAAGAAATGGCTAAGAAAATTGTGTTAAAGAATGGGATGTTGGCAGATGCCGAGATTATCACGGAAGAGAGCTCGCTATTGCAACGTTTTTTTTAGAAAATATTACTAAAATGATGCATAGCAACTAATCTTTAAAATGGTTGAGAGATTGTTTGTCATTTTACTAGTTTTAAATAAAATAAAGGCCGGTTCGCAGAAAAAATTAACACCATCCAACTAGCTTTCTTCAACGGAGAGGGAAGATATTCTCGATGAAAAACAAAAACATGAAAACGAGATATTCCAAAACAAAGATCTTTACAAAAAGGTGGAGCTCGGTTGTCACCTGGTGATCCGTCAAAATGACTAAAATCTTAGACGTGAATTTCCGATAATGCAGGATGAGGATATCAAGCTAAAAACCCCAACAAAAGCGGAGTTTCAAGTCCTCCCTGCTTAGGCTTATACCCAGCCTTTAAGTAATTTATGCCATATCAGCCATTGCAGGCTAAAAGCTGGTATATATTGTTGGCACATCTCGTTTTCAGACCCGATTAGCGAAATCTCTTCACCGAAATCTTTCTCTGGTAATTTCTTAGAAGAAAATGCATTAATTATCAATTAACCGTTCAACTTATTCTTAAGAAGTTGCATATCCTCACTAATTTTATGATCTAAAACCTTTGCATAAATCTGGGTGGTCTTGATACTTGTGTGCCCCATCATTTTGGCGACGCTCTCAATCGGTACGCCATTATTAAGTGTAATAGTCGTGGCGAATGTGTGCCTGGCAATGTGAAAGGTAAGAGGTTTGTTGATCTCACAAAGGTCCGCGATTTCTTTGAGGTAAGCATTCATTTTTTGATTGCTCATCACAGGGAGAACGGTATCATTAACCGCGCATTGAGGATGCTTTTGGTAAATTGCAATAATATCTAGTGCGACTGGTAACAGGGGGATTCTTGAAGTTGTATCCGTTTTCTGTCTGCGAGTGTGAATCCACAAACTTCCATCAACACCTTTAACCAATTCAGATCGTTTGAGCTTATGAACGTCTACGTAAGCCAAGCCGGTGTAGCAACAAAAAACAAACAAATCTCTAACGGTTCTAAGACGCTCAATGCTAAAGTCTTTCGCCATTAAACGCTCGATTTCTTCGATATTCAACACATCACGATGTACTGCCTTTTGTTTTGGTTTGTAGTTTACGTAAGGATCTACGGTCAGCCATCCATTCCCTAAGCAGATACGGACGATCTTGCCCAGATTCTTGATATACTTTATAGCTGAGTTGTTTCCGCATTTTCGAACGCTCCGCAAATAGTATTCAAATTCATTCAGGAATTCAAAATTGACTTTGGCTACAGGAATATCTGACACGTTATAATGTAATCTCAAAAAAGCCTTGACATGCATAAAGCATGTTTTATATCGTTGTAAGGTACTTTTTTCAAACTCTTGTCCAATTAGGTATTGCATTTTTTCATTATGATCGCCAAATACAGAAAGTAAAGTGCGGGTTTTTTCCACTTTGCCGATAAAGCGATTTTTTAGGTTCTCTGAAGTAATGTCTTCATCAGCTTCAAACATTCGATGTTGAAGTTCATGAATTTTAAGTTGAACATTGTCGAGAAAAGCATTTAATATTTTTGCATTTGCTTTTGATCCGGTTGCCCTGCCCCTTACAGCATCCCATCTTTCTAGGTTAAATTTTCTGCTTAACGAAAGTTCCGATCTTTGGCCATCAACAGTAATCCGTAAATAAATTGGCATCTCGCCTGATTTATAATTTTTTGGCTTTCTTACGAAAAAAAGTAAAGAGAGTGATGTTCTCATAACATTTGATTAATTAAGGTGAAACAAATTTGTTTAATTAATCACTCGGAATCAAGATGTTCAACTGGTGAACTTATTGTTTATCAAACAATTACAAGCTCATTCGGGAGTTCGTAAGCAAACTTTAAATGACTCCCGAATTACTCGCATTTTTTATGCGATAATATGGATAATTCGGTATACCGCTAAAAAGAAAAACCCCTCAGATGATGTCATCTGAGGGGTTTTTACTGTTTTTGATACTTTAAAAGCGGAATGGACGGGACTCGAACCCGCGACCTCCTGCGTGACAGGCAGGCAT
This sequence comes from Pseudopedobacter sp., assembly GCA_014378105.1. GTDB lineage: Bacteria > Bacteroidota > Bacteroidia > Sphingobacteriales > Sphingobacteriaceae > Pseudopedobacter. Next base: position 14,167 of record JACMOI010000148.1, on the reverse strand, counting down.
TCTAACCAGCTGAACTACCACTCCGTTGGTTTGAAACTTTTATTAAAATTTTCAATCTTTTTCCCTTTCCTTGCGTTAGGGAGTGCAAATATAGACAAAAGCTTTAAACTCCAAAATATATTTTAAAATATTATGCAATCGAGCCTTCTTTTAGCTTTTCTGCATTTTCAGCGAATTGTAATGCCTCCAAAATTTCCTGTATATCGCCGTTCATAACCGCTGGCAAATTATATAAAGTTAATCCTATACGATGCTCAGTAACACGACCTTGAGGATAATTATACGTTCTTATTTTTGCCGAACGGTCTCCTGTAGAAACCATTGTTTTACGTTTACTCGCAATCGCTTCGTTATGTTTGGCTAATTCTCTTTCGTACAAACGACTACGCAACATTTCCATTGCCCGTTCTCTATTTCCTAATTGTGAGCGCTCAATTTGACAAACTACCACAATTCCAGACGGACGGTGAGTCAACTGCACCTTCGTCTCCACCTTATTTACATTCTGTCCACCTGCACCACCAGAGCGTGACGTTTGTAAGTCCACATCAGCAGGATTAATCCATACATCTACTTCCTCAGCCTCAGGCATTATCGCTACAGTCGCTGCAGAAGTATGAACACGCCCCTGTGTTTCAGTCTCAGGTACGCGTTGCACCCGGTGAACTCCTGATTCGTATTTTAATACTCCATAAACATCCTCTCCCGACACTTTAAAAATCACCTCTTTGTAACCCCCGTTTGTACCTTCTGTGACTTCTAAAGTCTCCGTCCTCCAACCCCTACCTTCACAATACCTAACATACATACGGTACAAATCGCCAGCGAAAATTGCAGCTTCATCGCCACCAGTTCCTCCTCTGATCTCTACAATTGCATCTTTTTCGTCTCCTTCTTCTTTCGGCACCAACATCAAACGAATTTTCGCTTCTAACTCCTCCTGCTGAACCAACAACATATCCTGCTCTTCTCTAGCCATTTCACGTAACTCTTGATCTTTCTCATTGGATAAAATATCTTTATTCGTCTCAATATTACTGACCACATTCTTATAAATCAGATATTGATCCACAATCAATCCCAAATCTTTATACTCCTTATTCAGTTGAGCATAACGCTTCATATCGCCCAAAACATCCGGATTCGAAAGTTCTAGTTCCACATCATCTCTTCTTAGCTTAATTGCTTCTAATTTATCTAACATCTTTTTTCTTGAAAATGAGCCAGCGAAAAGCTGGCAGGTTCTCTATTCTTGGCAAATGCAGACCCGCTGTCCATTCATACGCCTTCGAGGCTTTATTCACAGGGCCGGTATCCATTTCCATCGGGTTTATTTAACCCAGGTCTATACTAAAAACTCAATTATTTTTAACAGCCCACAAAGTTAAATCTTTTTCCCCTAAAATCAGCAGGCGCCGATATCGCAGTAAAACATTCGAAATATTCCCATTTTTCGGCAATAAGACTTCCTTTAATGCAAAGCTTAGCGTATTATAACTCATTAATTTTCCCTCATCAAAAAAATAAATAAAATTACCATCCACCTCAAAGCCTTTTTTAGGATAAATCACAGCCGATTTTATAAAATTCCCATATCGATCAAAAATCCGAATACCTTCTAAGGTGTCATTTAGATAAACATTTTGGTCATCAGTCAACATAAAATCAACCTGTAAATTTAACCCATCACGCTGATAGATGTTTCCGCTTTTGATGTCATCCGCAAAATAGTTCGTCAGCTTTATCAGCTCTCTGTTAATTTGGTCATACGCCCAAAAACCATTGTTATTTGCCGATGCAATTAAGCTAATTTGAACATCCGGATTTCTGGAAAAGGAAAATTTACTAATTTCACTCAAGTTATTATTTAGCACCACAATTTGCTGGTAAGCGGCATAATACAAAATCACACGAAGCGGGTCGGTAACATCTAACTGTGTAATTTCTCCAAAATTATTATTAGTATAATTCCACAAAAACTTCCCTTTAGGATTAAATTTTAAGACCTCATTTTCAAAGGTTATTACAAAAACATTTCCGAAATTATCTACTGTTGCTGTTTTAGCTACCGTATCTATCTTGGCGATAAATTGGTATTCCTGAGCCTTTAAATCGGCGAAAGCCAAAACAAAAAAAGCGATAAAAATCACTTTTAAAATATTTGACTTATTTAACCAATTTTTAACTTTCATCTATTTAAATTCAAGTAAACTCACTTTTCCTTTATCTAAAACGGCGTAACTCGAATAATTAACCCATTCGCCTAAATTGAAATAAGTAGCGCCATCGGCTAAACTAATATTCGATGGGAAATGACGATGACCTATTATTATAAAATCAAACTTCCCATGATCTGCCTTTAACTCTTCGTAATATTGAGAAATCCAGTTTTTTTCTTTTTCGGTATGTTTAATTCCTTCTTTCTTACTGTTTGCTAAACGGCTTTTACTACTCCAATAATTTGCAACACCAATTCCAAAATTAGGATGTAAACGAGCAAATAACCATTGACAAAAACTACTTCTAAAAAAGTTCTTTAGTAATTTATATTTATTATCTCCTTTTCCTAAACCATCTCCGTGATGTAGAAATAAACGTTTTCCGTCTTTCTCAATAATTAATTCATCACTAATAATTTTTGCATTTAGCTCTTTTTCAAAATAATCGAACACCCACATATCGTGGTTTCCTTTAAAAATATAAAGTTGAATCCCAGCATCGCTTAATTCGGCTAGTTTGCCAAACAAACGAATATAACCTTTAGGAATCACTGTACTGTATTCGAACCAAAAGTCAAACAAATCACCTATTAAAAATATAGCCTCAGCATCTGTTTTAATAAAGTCTAACCAAGCAACCAGTCGCTTTTCTCTGGCTCTGCTGCTTTGGTAAGTTGGTGCACCTAAATGAAAATCGGATGCGAAGTAGTATTTTGTTCTTTCCAAATCTTGAAATTTCAAAGTCTAAAATTATTAAAATATTTTACACCAAAGATTAAATCACCGTAAGCTAATAAAAAGCAGATCGACTAACTAGTAATTAAACCAAAAAAAATGAAACGTATTTTAGTAATAGGAAATCTTTTAATGGTTGTCCTTTTAGGCTGTTTAAGCTTTTCTTCAGATCAATCAATAAGAAGCAATTTAACAGAAAATAAAGGTTTTGCCGTAATAGAATTGTACACATCCGAAGGTTGTTCTAGCTGTCCATCGGCAGATAATTTATTGAAAGAAATTAGAGAGGAATATAAGAATCAAGAGGTTTATGTATTGGCTTATCATGTAGATTACTGGAATCGTTTAGGTTGGAAAGATAAATTTAGTGACCATCAATTCACCGAAAGGCAATCTGCTTATGCAAATAATTTTAGAAACTCATCTGTTTATACGCCACAAGCTATTGTGAATGGCAAAGATGAAATGATTGGATCTGCAGCTGGAGAACTAAAAAATAGTATCTCGAAATTCTTGAAGAGTTCGAAGGAAATTCAATTTTCTTCTAAAGTTGAAGAAGTAAATTCGCAATCTTTAAAATTGAGTTTTGATTTACCAGCAAATGCTCAAAATAAAGATTTAGTAGTAAATCTGATAGAAAAAGATATTAGCACTAATGTGAAGGCTGGTGAAAATGGAGGACGCGTTTTAGCTCATGCCAATGTGGTAAGGTATTTTCAGAGAGTCAACATAGAAAGCGCTAAAAAGGAAATCAAAATAGAGCTACCCGTCGATTTTAAGAAAGAAAATTTTGAAATTATTACTTTTATTCAAGAGAAAAATCAAGGCGCTGTTTTGGGAGTTTCGAGGACTAAACTATAGCTAAAAATAAAGTCCATGATCAAAATCATGGACTTTAAATTTTACATTTTCACTTCTACAGCATTTGAATTCGCTTTCATCTCCTCTTTTGAAATCGTTACAAACTTCACATTGGTGATTTTTGCATCGCCAATTTTATCTCCAATACCTTTCTCTTTGTTCCAATTGTGGAAAGCCCATTGCATTGCGATTGACACTCCGTTGACTTTTTGATAATCAGAATAAACAATTGCATGAGCTCCTTTTTCGGCTTGCTCCACACTTCTGCCTCCAAAAGTTACAATGTATCCCATTGCTTCTACTAAATTCTGGGCGTTTTTATAAACGTAATAGTAATCACCAGAAGCATCGCCAGTTCCGTTTTCAAAAGTCAATTTAGCTGCTGGCAACTGCATTTCATCATTAAATGCTTTTTCTCCTAAATTTTCCCATTTTGTTCCGCTATCAGAAAATTTAAATGGTGCCATAAAAAAGTATTGCCAAGTAAACATATCGAATCTTGCACCTTTATAATTTTTATCCAATGGACTTAACCAAACCTTATTCCCATCAAATGTCAACGTAGTTCCGTCTGCTTTAATAATTTTAATAAATGACGAATTAGTTGCAGAAATAACTGTTCCTTCGAAGGCTTTTTTGTTCCCAAAAACTAACGCAATATTGAAAGAAATCGCTTCCATTTCGTGAAACTTATTAGATTGATTTGCTTTCTCAATTTGAGAGACAAAAGGAATTTTAATTTGGGAATATCCAGAGATACTCAACAATAAACTCAAACAAATAGTAATGAAATACTTCATAATGCTAATTTTAATATTTTAAAAATGTGTTTTGTGTCTAAAGCTGTCGGTAAAAAATTGACAAACTTACTCAAGGTTGATAATTATTTTGATCTACGCGAATTAAAAAAACTGGATGGTAGCATTTGTTTGAGCTCCTTACAAATTAAAAATAAGCAAAAGCTAGTGTGGACAGCCAGACTATCGGGATTAAAAACACTAAAAGCTCCTTTTCAAATCTATTTTTAAGGTCAATTAATTCAGTAATTTAAACTAAATGGCACAATATTGTATCTTTGTAAACTAAAGAAAATAGATGCCGATAAAAAAGTTTTTTGATACAGAAGCGAAGCCAGAGCGGGCTGTTTTAGTAGGTTTAATAACTACTGGAGTAACGGAAGAACAAGAAAAAGAATATTTAGATGAGTTGGCTTTTTTGGTGGACACCGCTGGTGGAATTACTGAAAAAACATTTACTCAGAAAATGCAACGCCCAGAGCGGGCAACTTTTGTGGGGACTGGTAAATTGGAAGAAATTCAGGCTTATGTAAAAGCCGAGGAAATTGACTTGGTAGTTTTTGATGATGAGCTTTCGCCGATGCAATTGCGTAACATCGAGAATGAATTGAAAGTAAAAGTTTTAGATCGAAGTAATTTGATCTTGGATATTTTTGCCAGAAGAGCGCAATCAGCACAAGCAAGAACTCAAGTCGAATTAGCCCAGCTACAATATTTATTACCTCGCTTAACGCGGATGTGGACTCACTTAGAGCGTCAAAAAGGGGGTATCGGAATGCGGGGACCAGGTGAAACGCAAATTGAAAGTGATAGAAGGATGATTAAAGAGAAAATCTCTATCCTTAAAGAAAAACTTAGACTGATTGATAGACAAAACGAAACACAGCGTAAGAATCGTAAAGAATTAGTACGTGTGGCTTTAGTAGGGTATACCAATGTAGGTAAATCTACCATCATGAACATGCTTTCTAAATCTGAAGTTTTTGCAGAGAATAAGCTATTTGCTACTTTAGACACAACAGTAAGAAAAGTGGTTCTAGATAACGCTCCTTTCCTACTTTCTGATACGGTTGGTTTCATCCGAAAGTTACCCCATCATTTAGTAGAATGTTTTAAATCTACTTTAGACGAGGTACGAGAAGCTGATATTTTAATACATGTGGTAGATATTTCTCATCCGAATTTTGAAGACCAAATTCACACAGTTAATGAAACTTTAAAAGATTTAGGTGCGATTGATAAGGAGATGATTACTGTTTTTAATAAGATTGATAATTATCATGAAGTTAAATTCGAACAAGATTGGGAAATAGAAAATGAAGAAACTGCAAAAATGACTTTGGATGACTTTAAGAAAAGCTGGATGGCAAAATACAACAGTCCAGCAATTTTTATTTCAGCCACAGAAAAAGAAAATATTGATGAATTTAGAGAAAGAATTTACGAACGTGTGAAAGCCGTAAATCAACAAATTTATCCTTTCAATAATTTTTTATACTAGACAAGTAACAAGTATACAGACACAAGTAGCTAGATTTAAAAAGATTAGCTTCTTGATACTTGATGCTTAAATCTTAATACTACAAAACATGGAATCAAAAAGACAACAAAAATTTGCTCGAGTAATACAGAAGGATTTAGGAGAGTTATTTCAAAGAGAAGGAAATACGCTTTTGCCGAATACCATGATTACCGTGACCAAGGTGCGCACCACTCCTGATTTAGGAATTGTACGTATTTACTTAAGTTTCTTTAATTCTCCTGATAATCTATTAGCGATAAACACGATTAAAGCACATTCATCGGAAATCAGATATAATTTAGGAAAACGTATTAAGGACCAAGTAAGAGGTGTGCCGCAATTAGAGTTTTTTATTGATGACACCAGTGAATATGTTGATAGAATGGATCAAATTTTTACGCGTATTCATAAAGATGAAGATCCAGAAGCTTGATGAAAAAATACATTAGGGAACCCATCAATTTTTTAACACATGGTATTCCAGCTTTGTTGGCTATTCCTGCTACTTTAATCTTAGTCAGCCAAGCAAAAGGAGCTATCCAAACTGCATCAGCCATCACTTTTGGAATTGCCATGACTTTGCTGTTTAGTATCAGTGCTGTTTATCATGGTTTTCCAAAAAAAGAAACAAATATTCGTTTTTGGCAAAAGTGTGACCATTGCTGCATTTATTTAATGATTGCAGGTTCTTATACACCAACAATGCTCATCGTTTTTGATGGATGGCTAAAATGGACCATTTTTTCTTTGGTTTGGTTAATTGCAACTATTGGCTGTTTACTTAAGATTTTTGATCGACTAAAGAATACGGCTATTTCTTTAAAACTTTATATCTCTATGGGATGTATTGTTCTGCCATTACTAAATATCATGTTACAAAAATTGCCTTTACAAGCAATCTATTGGTTGCTTTTAGGAGGTGTATTTTATTTGGTTGGCACCATTTTCTATAAAAAGGATAAACCTTACAAGTACCTTCATACGCATGAAATTTGGCATTTATTTGTGGTTCTTGGTGCCGCTTCGCATTATATTTATAACCTTAAATATTTGATAATTACTTAATGAATTCTGCTCAAAACATAAATAACCTCCTAAAAAAATATACCCCTGATTTTTATCCAGTGGTTGATTTTTCAGCTACTTCAGATAAAATTATTCCTTTAGACTTCACTGCGGCAAATACAGACTTAAAGCCTGAAATTATTGGAGACGCCACTTTATTCTCTCAATACATTGATAAACAATTATCATCGGCTAAAGCCAAATTTGGAATTGGAGGTTATTTTGAACATCGTACAGTTTATGCCAGAAGCGAACATTTTAGCTCTTCCGAAGGAGAACCTCGTCGTTTACATTTAGGAGTTGATATTTGGGGTATAGCATTAACCCCCATTTACGCTTTTATGAATGCTAAAGTCCACAGTTTTGCTTTCAATAATAATTTTGGGGATTATGGCGCTACGATTATTTTATCGCATGAATTAGATGGTGTTACTTTTTACAGCCTTTACGGACACTTGAGCTTAAAAAATATCGAAGGTCTAAATCCTGGAAAGCAGATTAAAAAAGGAGAACAATTTTGCGATTTTGGTATAGCGGAAGAAAACGGTTTTTGGCCTCCGCATTTGCATTTTCAATTGATGTGCGATATGGAGGGTTTAAATGGAGATTATCCTGGCGTTGCTAAATTTTCGGAGTTTGACTTGTGGAAAAGTAAAATTCCTGATCCAAACATCATACTAAACTGGAATTAAATCACACCTTTTTAAACATTTAAACGTTAAGCCTTTATGTTATTGATATTCTTCAAAATATGGTTGATGGGTTTTTCTGGAGCTTTAGCTCAAGACCAACCCACTTTCAAAGGAGGAACTGATGCTTTGAATACTTTCATTGCTAACCGAATGATTTATCCAACTTTCTCTAAAAATAACTGCTTGCAAGGCAAAATATACGTGGCTTTTCAGCTTAATAAAGAGGGTAATGTGTTCAATAGTAAGGTGCAAAAAGGTTTGGGAATTGATTTAGATCAGGAGGCATTACGATTAATCAGATTGACAAATGGGAAGTGGGAAGTACCTGCAAACTATGACACTAATTCTCAATTAGTGATTCCAATAAGCTTTTCATTAAAAAATTATAATTGTAATGATCGTTCATCTGATGAGATTGCAAAAGCGATTGAACTATACAGAAATAGGTTAGCACTACAAAATGTGGTAACTAACTATTATAAAAATAAATACGAGGACAAAATCAATCAACAAAACGAGATAGAAATCATAAGTATCAAAAACGAATTAGGTTTTGATGATAAATTCATCAATGAAAAAATGAGAGAGGCCAAACAAAAACTTAAACAAGGCGATAAAGAAGGCGCTTGTGAAAGCTGGTATTTTATTAAATACATTGGCTCAAATGCAGCAGATGAAATGATTACAGAAAACTGCAAATAAGCTATCTTCGCATTCATGAAATGGGTTTTACGTTTTTTTGGATTACTAGATCTAGTGGGTTTTATCTATTCATTTGATTTTGCCTTACTTCAAATAAGTGCCCTCATTGGAGACCAACCTCAAACTGGTGGTGAGTTTTTTACTAAAATTGTTTTTATTTTACTTTGGTTAAGTATGCTGGTAAGTGCTGCATTTCTATTTGTACCCAAAAAAGCAGGAATCATCATTTACTACTTTCAGATTTTACCACGATTACTTTTCCTGATTCTTTCCTTTGGATTTATTTCTTACCTCAGTTACTTTTTAAAATGGAATAATCCTGAAAAAATTTTAATGCCTATCATTATTTTTTTCGAGATGCTGAGAGCTTATTATAGTTACAAGATTCAAAAAGAAATTTTTTAGCACTATCCTAGATTAAATAAACAGGATAACATTGGAAAATCCAGCTTAATAAAATCATAATGCGAGCGGATTTGCAGAGTATTGCCCGCCTATCGGAATCGAAGTCGCAAACATTTCGCTTTTCTAAAAAAATATACAAACTTTTAATTATCTGATATTTACACTATCATTGATGTATAAACCTTAAACTATTACATCATGGCAATTAATGAATATGCGCTGCAAGACAGGAGCGCCAACCCTGCTCCGTTGGGCCTACTTGGCTTTGGAATGACTACCGTTTTGTTAAACATCCATAATGCTGGATTTTTTGAGATGAATTCGATGATTTTTGCCATGGGAATTTTCTATGGCGGTATCGCTCAGATTATTGCAGGGATTATGGAATCGAAGAAGAATAACACCTTTGGTTTTACGGCTTTCATTTCTTATGGTTTTTTCTGGTTGACTTTAGTTGGCTTGCTCGTAATGCCGAAATTAGGTTGGGTAGCTGCTGCAGATTCAAATGCAATGGCTTGCTATTTAGAAATTTGGGGCTTCTTTACTCTTTGTTTATTCTTTGGGACTTTTAAAATTAGTCGGGCTTTGCAAGTCGTTTTTGGAACTTTAACTATTTTGTTTTTCTTATTGGCCTATGGCGATGGAACCGGAGACACCAGCCTTAAAACATTCACTGGTTACGAAGGAATATTTTGTGGCGCCTCTGCCATATATGCTGGCATTGGCTCTTTGTTAAATGAAGTTTATGGCAAAACTATTTTGCCTTTAGGACCCGTCCATTCATAAATAAAAAAGTTCAGTTTGAAATATTTGAAACTGAACTTTTTCTTTCTCTAGATTATCTTAGAATTTAATACCTAATCCAACCTGCCAAACCTGGTTTTTAAAAGCTGGAGTTGACGTTGTGCCGTCTTCATTATTTTTTTGGAAGTCCAAAGCGTACCTGCCATTTAAACTTAATTTATTTGACAAATCAATTCCTACTCCTAAAACTCCTCCTAAAATACTTTTCTTAAATTTATCTGCATCGCTTTCATAAGTAGTTTTTTGAGAGTTAGAGAATGTCCCCTCGTATTTATTAGTCGTTTTAGTTAAGAAGGAAACTTCTGGTCCTAAATAAATACTAAATCCTTTTGCAGCTTGCACTTTAGCTAAAATTGGGATTTCTATCCAATTTGTAGTTTGGGTTAAAGTTCCACTCCCAAGTATACCAGTACGGTCTGATTTGTACCCTTTTTGAGAGAACATCAATTCGGGTTGAAAAGCCAAACGATCTACTATTGGAATAGTTAAAAAAGCTCCTGCGTTAAATCCTGTTTGGTAATTAGTCTTGAAATTTGAATCATCTGTTTTAATGATATTACTAAAACTTACACCTCCCTTTATTCCAAAACTTGGTCCTTTTTGCGCACTTACCTTGCTTGCAACCAGCAAAGCAAAAGCAACTATAAATAATTTTTTCATTTTCGTTATCTATTGTTTCGATACCTTTTGAAAGAACTGTGCCAATTTTGAAACATCAATAGATATCTTTTTGTAAGAATACGATCTATTCAACAGAAAATGAGGGTATTTAATTATCATAATATCTAATGAAATCATTTTTAGAATTGTTGTATTTTCGTAATTTACATGTAGCTTTTTGACTACAGAATCATCATATATTTTAACAAAATGTTCTATTTTATATTTCCTTTAATTTATATCTTAGCCAACGTCTTCCTCATCTTATTAATTAGGTATTTCATTAAAAAAAGAATTGATAATAAAAATCAAGTGTGGTTAATCAGCGTTTCTATTAGTTTAGGAATTACTTTCCTAATAACAGTGTATTTTATCAGCTACTTTATTAAAAACCTTTCGGTTTATCATTAAATTATGAAAAAAATAATTTTTGTTGCCATTTTGGCCTTTATCTATCTGGCACCTGCAAAATCACAAACACGAGTTCCTTTTGTGCAGACTTTGAGTAATCCCAACCGTTGGGTTGATTCCATTTTTAAGAAAATGAACAGAAACGATAAAATAGCCCAGCTATTTATGGTCAGAGCACACACTAATTTAGGAAAAGCTTACGCCGATTCTGTTGGAGAAATCATTAGAAAAGAACATTTGGGTGGCGTAGTTTTTTTTCAGGGGGGACCTGGAAGACAAGCTGCTTTAACCAATACTTATCAATCGTTATCTAAAGTCCCTTTGATGATTGCTATGGATGGCGAGTGGGGTTTGGGGATGCGCTTAGACAGTACCATTTCTTATCCATATCAAATGACTTTGGGTGCTATTCAGGATAAATCCTTGATTTATCAAATGGGACAAGAAATCGCTAAAGATTTTAAACGATTAGGGATGCAAATCAATTTTGCACCCGATATGGATGTCAACAACAATCCTCGAAATCCGGTAATTAACTTCAGGTCTTTTGGTGAAAACAAATATAATGTAGCAGAAAAAGGTATAGCCTATATGAAAGGAATGCAAGACGCTGGTTTATTTACATCCGCAAAGCATTTTCCTGGCCATGGCGATACAGATGTTGATTCGCATTATGATTTACCTGAGCTACCTTTCACTGCTGCCAGATTAGATTCTCTAGAAATGTATCCTTTTAAACAAGCTTTTGCCGACGGATTAAGCGGAATTATGATTGCTCACATGAATATCCCTGCTTTAGACAATACTGAGCACTTACCCTCTACACTTTCAAAACCTATTGTAACTGGCATTTTAAAAGATAAATTAGGTTATAAAGGATTAATTTTTTCTGACGCGATGGGAATGAAAGGTGTAGTGAAATATTTTCCTAATGGCGAAGCCGATGTTAGAGGTGTCTTAGCAGGAATGGATGTATTAGAACTATCTGAAAACAGTGCAAGAGCTATTAAATTAATTCGTAAATCTATCCGTCATCATCGTTTGAATTGGAATGATATCGATGTAAAAGTAAAGCGAATTCTTGCTGCTAAATATTGGATGGACTTAAACCATCTCAAACCAGTAAATACCGAAAATGTAGTTGAGGATCTCAATCGAGCAGCATCAAAACAATTAGTTCAAAAACTAACTGATGCTTCCTTAACAGTATTAAAGGATGAAAGCGTCATTCCATTAAAAAACGATTTTGTTAGAAAGACGGCAATCATCACCATTGGACCAAAGGAGCCCAGTATCTTTGCTCAAGATTTGAAGAAAAATAATCCCAATTCCTTATTATTTATCATCCCAAAAGATATTAGTATTACAGAATTAGAGGCGGTTAAAAATCAACTTAATAATTACGATCAATTTATTATATCTATTTATGATACCCGCCTTAGACCGCAAAGTACATTAGATTTTAATACGGATATCAAATTATTTATAGCAGCTATGGCATCAAAAAATACCATAACTGCTGTATTCGCGAATCCATACAGTATTGCTGGCTTGCCAGGAATCGAGAAAAGCAAAGCTCTTTTAGTTGGTTATCAAAATATGGTAGAAATGGAGCACTCCGCAGCTAAGGTTCTTATCGGTACTTTAAAAGCTTCAGGTACATTACCTGTAACGATAAATGCATTCTTCAAATACGGAGATGGATTACAAATGAAGTAGATGTAGAATGTTCGGTTATGGCTATTCGCTGTAACCGAAACTTTTCAAATAATTTTCTCGGTTTCTCCAATCAGGTATTACTTTTACAAAGAGCTCTAAAAAGACTTTCTTCTTCAAAAACTCCTCCATGTCTTGTCTGGCGTAAGTTCCTACTTTTTTAAGCATAGAACCTCCAGTACCAATCAAAATATTTTTTTGCGAATCACGCTCAACTACTATCTCAGCAGCGATTTTAATAATATCTTTAGCTTCTTTGAATGAGGTTATTAAAACTTCAGTACTATAAGGGATTTCCTTTTTGTAAAACTTAAATATTTTCTCTCTAATCATCTCAGAAACAAAAAAACGTTCTGATCTATCAGTCAGTTCATCCTTTTCGTAGTAAGCGGGATGTTCTGGCAAATTCTCAGTGATAAAGCTCATCACTGGCTCTACATTGTATTTGTGAAGTGCAGATATCCCAACTATACCCTCAGGATTTAATTTCTCTTTCCAGTAATTTATTTTCTCTTCTATCAATTCGTTGGTGGATTGATCTATCTTATTAATTACTACTAAAACCTTCGCACTCGTCTTCTTTAGTTTTTCAAGCACATCTTCCTCATCCTGCTTCTCATTAATGTCAGTAACAAAAACCAAAATATCAGCATCTACTAAAGCATCATCTACAAAATGCATCATATTTTCCTGCAATTTGTAAGCAGGTTTGATAATTCCTGGTGTATCTGAGAAAACAATTTGGTAATTTTCGTCATTTACGATACCTAAAATACGGTGACGTGTAGTTTGCGCTTTTGGCGTAATAATGGCCATTCGTTCGCCAACTAACTGATTCATAAGGGTTGATTTACCCGCATTTGGTTTTCCTATGATACTTACAAAGCCTGCTTGATGTGCCATTAAAATTTTTTTTAAAAAACATTTGGAGTACAAAGAAACGAATTATATCTTTGCAGTCCAATTCAGGGAAATCATTTATTTAAAAAATGAATTGGGAGAATGAACAGCGTGTGTTTTTCTCAAAAATTTAAAGATTATCAACCACAAAAATACAGTGCGGGGTGGAGCAGTTGGTAGCTCGTCGGGCTCATAACCCGAAGGTCATAGGTTCGAGTCCTGTCCCCGCTACCTAGAAAGAGTTTGAAAGACAGCTCTTTTTTTATGGCCCGTTCGTCTAGGGGTTAGGACGTTAGATTTTCATTCTAGAAACAGGGGTTCGATTCCCCTACGGGCTACTAAAAACAATACCAAAAGATGCTAAACCCCTGCAAATCAAAATTTTGCAGGGGTTTTTGCTGGCATCAAAACACCATATTATGCACCAAAACGCAACAAAAATGAGCGTAATTCGGTGCGTACCTAAATGGAAAAGCACTACGCACCGAATTGCTCATAATTAATTGACTATCAACCTGTTCAATCATTGTAAATCTTGATAGAAGCAGCTTACAAACTTACTTTTGTTTAACTTTTAAGCTTGTAATTATGAAAAGTAATTTCCATCTGCTTTTTTACCTGAGAAAGCAAAAAAACTTCAAAGGTGGCCCTATGGCTATCTATATGCGCATTACCGTT
>JACMOI010000147.1 GCA_014378105.1 Pseudopedobacter sp. | reverse complement strand
GCCTGAGTAGGATGTTCATGAGCGCCATCTCCTGCATTGATGATGTTGGCATTGATGTGTTTACTCAGGAAAACACCCGCTCCTGGGTAGGGGTGACGCATCACCACCATGTCCACTTTCATCGCTAAAATATTGTTAACCGTATCAATTAAGGTTTCTCCTTTGCTGACTGATGAGCTGGAAGCGGCAAAATTAACCACATCTGCCGACAATCTTTTTTGTGCTAATTCGAAGGATAATTTGGTGCGGGTAGAGTTTTCAAAGAAGATATTCGCAATGGTGATGTCTCTTAGAGAAGGCACCTTTTTGATGGGGCGATTGATCACATCTTTAAAAGTTTGTGCAGTCTCGAGAATCAGTTGAATATCTTTTTTGTTGAGGTCTTTGATCCCTAAAAGATGTTTGCTGCTTAACTTTTGCGCTATTTCTGACATGGTTTATTTACTCTCTGAAACTAAAACTATTTTATCTTCTTGATCTGCTTCTTCCCAACTCACCACTACTTTTTGCGAGGAAATGGAATCTACTTTAATACCAATATAATCGGGCTCAATGGGTAAATGCCGGCTGTAACGTCTATCTACTAAAACTAACAACTCCACTTTTTCTGGCCGGCCAAAAGCTAACATGGCGTCCATGGCAGCTCTGATGGTTCTTCCGGTCCACAACACGTCATCAATTAAAATCACTTTTTTATCCTCAATGATGAAATCTATCTGCGTACTATTGGGTACCAGCGGACTGTTTCCTCTTCTAAAATCATCCCGATAAAAAGTGATGTCTAAAATCCCATTTAGAATATTTGCTTTGGGCAGGATGTTCCTTAACTCTTTGGAAATACGTTCTGAAAGGTAAATCCCTCGCGGTTGAATACCTAGAATGACAGTTTGAGAGAAATCGTTATGATTTTCAATTAATTGATGACAAAGCCTTTGAATGGTGATTTGGAACTTGGGACCGTCTAACAGCGTTAAATTTTGCATCAGCAGTGTTGGTTTGAGCAAAAGTATAAAAATTTAGGTTAAATGCAGGAGAAAATTAGAAATAGGTTAGGATGTTGGAGGTCAGCTTTCAGCAATCAGTGGTCAGCAATTAGAGGTCGGAGAGGCAAGAAGTTTCGCTATTTTTTTTTGCAGATAGGGATTTTATGGTTGCTTTATCCTTTTACTATCCTATCACTATCCTATCACTATCCTATCACTATCCTATCACTCAGTGATGAAGTGAGCTTTAATCTTTAAACAAGCGCAATTGCGGGTTGAGGAGGGGGATGTTCTCTGACTGAAAATTGGAAAGTGTGATGCCCAATAATCTTACTTTTTTATCCTGTAAATCAATTTTATCTAACAGCAATACTGCAGTTTGATAGATGATGTCTTGGTCAGATTCGTAGCTGCAGAAAGAATGATTTCGGGTGATTTGTACAAAGTCGTTGAATTTTAATTTGAGGGTGAGCGTTCTGCCTTGCATATTTCTAGCTTTTAGGCGCTTTTCTACTTTCTGTGCGATTTTCTCTAATTCTAGATTTAAGGCTTCTTTGTCATCTAAATCATTCTCAAAAGTGTCTTCCACACCAATGGATTTTATCATTCTACCCGGTTGTACGGGTCGGTCATCCAAACCCCGTACCATACGGTAAAAGAAGCTACCACTTTTTCCAAAAAGTTGTATCAGCTTCTTTTCGCTCCGCTGCTTCAAATCAAGCCCAGTGAAAATCCCTAGGTTCTTCATCTTGGTGGCGGTTACTTTTCCTACGCCAAAAAACTTCTCTACGGGCAGGCTCTCGATAAAAGAAATGATTTTAGATGGCCCGATAAAGGTGAGCCCATCTGGTTTATGGATGGCTGAAGCTATTTTAGCCACAAACTTATTTACCGAAACTCCTGCGGAAGCTGTGAGGTTCAGCTCTGATTGAATGGCTATTTTAATCCTTTTGGCTATCTCTAATGCCGAACCAATTCCCTGTTTATCTTCTGTAACATCTAGGTAGGCTTCATCCAGTGATAAAGGTTCAATGAGGTCTGTATATCTACTAAATATCTCTTGCAATTTTATAGATACTTCTTTGTACACCTCAAATCTCGGGAAAGTGAAAAGTAAATCGGGACAAAGTTCCATCGCTTTACGGGAGGACATGGCAGAACGGACGCCATATTTTCGAGCCTCGTAACTGGCTGTAGCCACCACGCCTCTGCCATCCGGTGAACCGCCCACAGCCAACGGTTTGCCACGCAGTTCCGGAAAATCACGCTGATCTACTGAAGCATAAAAAGCATCCATATCCAGGTGTATGATTTTTCTGAGCTGCGGAAGTTTTATCGATTCATCCATTGCTGGTAAAGTTAAGGATGATTTGGAGGAGTGAGGCTTGGAATGAAAAAGAAATAGTTAGCATTTAAGCTATTTCAGTTAAATGTACAAGAAGCCCCATTCTGGTTTAAGTATCCCGATTGCGGGTTAATAAATGTTAAATGAAAATCAGAAGATGTCCAGCCTATAAAACAGCAATTTCAAAAAAATATTTAATTTTAGATAGGGCAACACATTATCGTTTTGGAGACCAGTCTAATGCTCACTTTGTCACCTTTGCCACTTCTGGTTTAAGTGTTCCGAAGGGGTCAATAAATCTTAAATGAAAATCAGTACACATTCTTTTGTCTTCAAAAAGCATTTCTTGATCCTATGGAACAAGAAACGAGAACGAGGTTTGTATTTGCCATGGGTTGAAGGCTTTACCTAAAGCAATTTAACTAATTTTTTAATATCAGCCTATAAGATAGTTCTATTCATCCTATATTGATGGAGGCTTCATCCTACTATTATCCCTATCTACGGCTATTTTGTTTACTTTAGCCGAAAATCACTGCATTTTGCATCACATTTAAGATATGATAGAGATAAATTTATATTACCCACTTTGGAAAAGATACCTACCCGTATTTACAATACAACTCAAAAAGGCCTTAACAGAAGAACAAGAAATAAATTTTACAAGATCAGATTTCCATAGCTTGGGCAACAGAAACAAATCAGATTATGGCTTTAGTTTAGAGCTAAAAAATGGTAAAGTAAAAAATAATATTTCAGGCTCTGCAGTAGCTAGAGACTTATATGATGTATTAATGAGTAATGATAAAATAAAAGAGTTATTGCAGGGCCAACATTTCAAGCTGAGTTTGGGTAAAGCATATATTCTAAAAATAGCTACTGTACCGTCCTCATAAACCAAATCTTTAATCCTTTCTGGTTTAAGTGTTCCGCTTGCGGGCCAATAAATCTTAAATGAAAATTAGGACACAGTTCGCTGTTTTCAAAAGGCATTTCTTGATCCTACGGAACAAGAAATGAGGGAAAGGCTATCATTTATAGGTGGGAGGCGACTTGTGGGCAAGAAAAACTATCCCTACCCCCCGCCAGCGGGGGACAACTTTAGCCTAGAAAAGCTACACCTTTTGTAAACTGATTTCATAAATCCTATTCCTCCTTATTATAAATTATAACCTTAGCTTATAGGAACTAGGAGCTTATTTAGCGAAATTAAGATGTTTTTTAAAAGACAGCGTGGGTAGCGATTGCCACTCGTTAGTTCTTTGACATCTTGTATTAAAAGCTGAATGGCAAAAAAAGCCGACTCCATACGGAGCAGGCTAAACCATCAATTAAAGGATTGTTTTATTTATTTCCAGCCACCACCTAGGGCCCTATATAAATTTACGACGGCTTGGAATTTTTGCAATTGATCATTTACGCCGTTGAGCTGTGCGGTCAATAAAGCTTGTTCCGATGTTAAAACGTCGGTATAGTTTGTTGCAGCGCTGTACTTCAACAATTGGGTGGTATAATCTACCGATTTAGTTAAGGCATCAATTTGTTTACTTCTAAAGGCTTGCTTTTCTTGTGCCGTTTCGTAAGCGTACAAGTAATTCGACACCTCTGTTCCGGCCGTTAATAAGGTCTTTTGGAAACCATAATAAGCTTCCTGTTGAGCAGCTTTTGCAGATGCCAAACGAGCCTTGTTTAATCCTTTATTGAAAATAGGCTGCGTTAGTCCGCCTATCACACTGTAAAAAATGGAGTTGTCGAACAGGTTTTTGATGGTTAAAGAAGATAAACCGCCATTTGCGGTCAGCGTTAACGAGGGGTAGAAATAGGTTCTGGCTAAGTTGGTATTTTCATAAGCAGTTTCAAAAGCAAATTCAGATTGTTGAATATCTGGTCTATTTTTTAGCAACTGAGAAGGGATGCCTGTTTTTAAATCAACGATCGCTTGCTGGTCATCTAAATTTCCTCTCCTAATGGTGCCTCCTGGCTTTGCCAATAAAATATCCAAAGTATTTTCTGTCTCCCGGATGCTTCTTTTTAAATCGGGTAGGGTCACTTCTGCCGCATAGCGATTCGCTTCACTTTGCACTACAGCGGCTCCGTTTAAAATGGCTGCATCTTTTAAGGCTTTCACGGTTTCCACCGCTTTGATGCGGTTTTGTAAAGTCTGCTCCGTGATTTTTAGTTGTTTATCTAATGCCAGCAGCAAATAGTAGTTGTTGGCAATGTCACTGATGAGCTGCGTTTGTACCGCTCTTTTTGCTGCATCTGTTTGCAGGAAGCTAGCGAGTGCAGCTCTCTTTGCACTCCCTAATTTGCCCCAAACATCAATTTCCCAAGAACTACTCAATTGCGCTTTAAAAAGCTGTGTTTGGGTATTGATATTAACTCCAGGTGGAAAGTTTAAAGCTGCTTGAGATTGTTTATTTTCTGACGCAGACAGGTCTAAATTTAAGATGGGTAAATAGGCTACTTTGCTTAAGCGAAGTTGCGCTGCTGCATTATTCATTCTTTCGATTGCACTTCTCAAGTCCAGATTTTGTTGTAAACCTTCTTCAATTAGGCTTTGCAGCATAGGGTCTGCGAATAAATCCTGATAAGGTAAATTTGCTAGGTTGGTGGTGTCTGTAAACCCAATTTTATCTCTAAATAAGCTATCGGTACCCGCAAATTTCGGAGTTTGATAGGTTTTGGTCACCTTGCAGGCGCTGAAACCCAACATTAGAATACCGATGGCTGCTAAGCTGTATATTATATATTTTTTCATCATTTGTTCAATCCTAAATTTTGATCTTCAATTTCTTCTTTACTGAAGTTGATGGAGGTTTGATGTCCGTCTATCACACTTTCATCGTAAGGAGATTTACTGCTTACTTTTTCCTGCAGATTCTGGAATACGATAAAGAGCACTGGAATGATGAATACCCCGAATAGGGTTCCAAAAAGCATTCCGCCTACCGCACCTGTTCCAATGGAACTATTACCCGCAGCACCCACTCCGGTAGAAAGCATTAATGGCAATAAACCAAATATAAATGCTAAGGAGGTCATTAGTATTGGACGAAGACGGACTGTTGCACCATCTAAAGCGGCTCTTAATATGCTCATTCCTTTTCTACGTCTTTCTGCGGCGTACTCTACAATCAAGATGGCATTTTTAGACAGCAAGCCCACCAGCATGATGAGGGTAATTTGGGTGTAGATATTATTATCTACTCCGAAAATTTTATCGAAAATGAATACCCCAGCTAAACCCACCGGTAGGGAACAAATGACCGCTAAAGGCAGTAGGTAGCTTTCGTATTGTGCAGCTAATAGGAAGTAAACAAATATCAAACATAAGGCGAAAATCAAAATTGTTTGGCTTCCAGCAGCTTGTTCTTCTCTGGATAATCCCGAGAACTCATATCCATAGCCTGTTGGAAGTACCTTAGCGGCTTCTTCTTTTACTGCATTTAAAGCATCACCGGTACTATAGCCATTATTCGGACTACCTGTAATGGCTATGGAAGTGTATAAGTTAAACCTAGAGATGGATTGTGGGCCATATACTTTCTTTAAATTGATAAACTCGGTGATGGGCGCCATGGTTCCGCTTCCTGTTCGCACATATATTTTGTTTAAGCTTTCTAGGTTCTCGCGGTATTGAGGATCTGCCTGATAAACCACTCTGTATTGCTTGCCAAATTTATTAAAGTTAGAAGCGTAAGCGCCACCATAGTATCCTTGCATTACGTTCATGACTTCGACTACCGTTAAGCCAGCTTGTTTAATCTTGGCGACATTTGTCGATATCTCATATTGAGGGAAGTTAGGGTTGAAGGAGGTAGAAGCATATTGAATTTCGGGACGTTTGTTTAATGCGGCCAAAAACTCGTTAGATACTTGGGTAAACTTCTGAATAGTTCCTCCGGTTTTATCCTGTAATTGGAACTCAAAGCCACCACTAATACCAAAACCTTGAATGGTTGGCGGAGCAAAGAAGATGATTTTCGCTTCTTTCATCCCTGCCGTTTTCGCAAATAACTCGCCGATGATGGTTTTTACATCACGCTTTCTTTGGTCCCATGGTTTTAGTTTGGAGATTACCATTCCGTAAGAACTTCCAGAACCACTAATTAATCCTCTACCAGAGATTTTTAAGGTGTTTTTTACTTCAGGTATTTGCCTTACAATATCATCCACCTTATTCAATACCTCTTCGGTTCTTTCTTTGGAAGTTCCTGGAGGTAAAGCGACATCCGAAAAGATGGTTCCTAAATCTTCATTTGGAACGAAACCCTTAGGGGTGGTTTCCATGGTCCAGACTAAGGCTCCAACAAAAGCTAATAATCCAGCAAAAGCAATCCACTTTCTTCTGGAAAGAAAATAGACATAGCTTTTGTATTTATGCGTCATCTTATCAAAGGAAGTGTTGAAGGCAACAAAGAATCGGGTCTTGAAACCTTTTTTAAGCCCCTCATGATCTTCTTTATGAGGTTTCAGTAATATGGCACAAAGTGCAGGACTTAATGTTAAAGCGTTAATGGCAGATAAGATGATCGCTATGGCTAAGGTCAAACCAAACTGTCTGAAAAACACACCTGATGAACCACCAATAAAACTTACCGGAATAAATACTGCTGACATCACTAGCGTAATGGAAATGATGGCACCCGTAATCTCACTCATGGCATCTACTGTAGCTTTTTTTGAAGAGCGATAACCACTATCTAGCTTGGCATGTACCGCTTCTACCACTACAATGGCATCATCGACGACAATACCAATAGCGAGGACAAGTGCAAATAAGGTGAGTAAATTGATCGTGAAACCGAATAGGCTTAGGAAGAAAAACGTACCTACAATTGCTACTGGGACAGATATCGCAGGAATTAAGGTGGATCTAAAATCCTGAAGGAAAATAAATACGACAATAAAAACCAAGATAAATGCTTCTAATAAAGTGCTCAGTACCTTTTCGATAGAGGCATCTAAGAAGTCGTTCACGTTGATTAATGTGGTATAATGAATTCCTTTAGGGAAGTTTACGGATGCATCATCCAACACTTTAATGGAACCTTCAATGACATCTTTTGCATTAGAGCCCGAAGTTTGATTAATTGCAAAACCCAATGCTTCTTTGCCATCCAACTTCACCGTACTGGTATAGGCTTGTGCGCCTAATTCTATACGAGCAATGTCCTTGAGTTTTAGAATCTGTCCGTTTTGATCAGCCCTAATGATCATGTCACCAAACTGACTTTCATCTTTCAGACGACCGGTATATTTTAAGGTATATTGGAAAGCTTGATTTCCTTGTTCTCCTAATTGACCAGGAGCAGCTTCGATATTTTGATCAGCTAAAGCAGCACTGATATCTGAAGGGATCAAACCATAAGCTGCCATCACATCTGGTTTTAACCATAAGCGCATGGTGTAGGTAGATTGTCCAAATGCACTGGCATCACCTACGCCATTTATCCTTTTAATTTGCGGGATGATGTTAATCTCTGCATAGTTTTGGATAAACTTGGCATCATAACGAGGGTCGTCACTATACAATCCAAAAATCAGTACGTTACTTGCCTGTCTTTTAGCGGTGATTACTCCTGATCGGGTGACCTCAGCCGGTAATAAGGGGGTTGCTCTAGCCACACGATTTTGCACATTTACCGCAGCTAAATCAGGATTGGTTCCCAATTTAAAGTAAATGGTGATGTTTGCTGTACCGTCGTTTCCTGCGGAGGAAGTCATGTATAACATGTCTTCCACACCATTGATTTGTTCTTCTAAGGGAACAACCACACTACTCATCACTACATCCGCGTTGGCACCTTGATAAGAGGCAGATACAGACACCGTAGGAGGGGCAATTTCTGGATATTGTGATATAGGCAATTTTACTATCCCAAGCACTCCTAAAAGCACAATGATGATGGAGATAACGGTGGACAAAACAGGCCTTTCTATAAATTTCTTAAACATAAAGCTGATTTACAAATGAGGATGATTATTTTAATGCTACGAAAACTGAATCCCTAGATAGTACATTAGGCTTGATTTTGTTGCCATCCTTTAGGGAGGCAAAACCTTCTACCACAATTTTATCTCCTGATTTTAATCCCTTAGTAACGACATAAAAGTTCCCTTTAGTGACTTCCATTACTTCTACCGCTTTATTCACTACGGTATTACTATCTGTAACTACATACACAAACTTTTGACCCTGAATATCAGTAGTAGATTTTTGAGGGATTAATAATGCATTTTCAATATTTTGTGGAATCACAATGGTAGCGCTAGCGCCAGAACGTAATAATCCACTTGGATTGTTAAAGGTGGCTCTTAAACTAGATGAACCTGTTTGAGTATCAATTTGGCCGCTAACGGTCTCAATTTTTCCTTTGATGGGATAAGTGGTGTCATCAGCTAACACCAATGATACTTCTGGGATTTGTTTAATCTTAGCTTCTAAAGTAGCGCCTTGATAATCCCTTGCAATGGTTAATAATTGCTTTTCATTTAAAGAGAAGTAAGCGTATACTTTATCAATATTTGAAATGGTGGTTAAAGGCATCGGGCTGCTGCTACTTACTAAAGCACCTACTTTATATGGAATATTGCCAATCACTCCACTTGTGGGGCTTGTTACCAAGGTATAGCCTAAATTTGTTTTTGCATTTGCCAGTGCAGCTTTTGCCTGTGCTAAAGCTGCTTTTTTTGCAGTTAATGTTAAACCAGCATTTTCTAATTCAAACTTACTGATGATATCTTTATCTACTAGAGGCTTAGTTTTATCATATTGAAGCTGCGCTGAGCTGACCTCAGCTTCGGCACTTTTAATAGCAGCAGCTGTCGTTCTTACAGCCTGCTCGTATTGAGGGGCATTAATGGCGAATAGAGGCTGACCTTTTTTTACTGTTGCTCCTTCATCTACATATATTTTTTCTATAAAGCCATCCACTTTCGGACGAATGTCTACATTTTGTTGCCCTTCTAACATGGCTGGATAGGTAGTTGTTAAAGCAGTGTTTTGTGCACTTATTTCTACTACAGGATAGGGTTGAGGCTCGTTATTTCTAGCTTTATTATCCTTATTTCCAGATCCACAAGCTGCAAAAAATAAGCTTAGACTGGCTAACAAAAGGAGTGTTGATTTTCTTTTCATGTGTTTTATTTATTCGAGATTTGATAGGGGGTTCTATTGTTATTTTTAATGTTTAATCGCACAATATTCTAAATACCAATGCTTTTCTTTCTTTTAATAAGTCTGCATAAGTCTGTTTGTTTAAATCGAAAAGTTTACTGTAAAGTGGCGCCATGATAATAGGGTATGCCATTAAGGAGAAAAGATTCATCACAAAGTGAATGGGGTCACTCTTCTTAAGGGTTCCTTTTTCCATTTCTACTTTTACTTCTTCTACAAAAGTAATTAACGCGTGACTTTTCTTTTTTTCTTTTAAAAGGATATTTTTACTGCATATTTCTGTGATCAGGAAGGATTCTTTATATGGATATTTTAATATTTCATTCATATATACTTCAATCAACGACTTCAGTTTATCCATAAAGGGCACTTTGGAATAAATCACATTATCCAGTTGGTTGCGCATGGTTTCCACAGCTTCATTGTACACTAACTCAAACAGCTGATCTCTTGATCGGAAATAGTAGTTGATGAGTGACCGGTTTACACCTGCCTCATCTGCAATTTCCTGAGTGGTAGCACGTAAGTTCCCCTTAAAAAAGAAGATGTCTTTTGCAGTAGTTTTTATGTGTTCTTCTTTATTCAAGTGTCTCTTTAACTTTAATGTTTAACAATTTTGTTAACAAAAGTATCATAAGAAATATTTTTAAAAGTCAGGAAAATCTCATTTAATTAATTGATTAATATTTTTAAGAGATTTATAATTTTCAAGACGATAAGTAATATCCTTGTAATTTGATGACAAGGGTTTTAGGGCTTAGTGAAGGAATGTGTAACTATGTTAGTACAATAAGTTTTGTTATGTTTAGCGAATTTGTTTCTAAGCGTAGGTGAAATTTCCTATTAAAGATACTGTCCTAGTCATTTCATTTTTAAAACCGTTATCATGAATCTTATTATTGAATTATTAGTGAATGCTGCAGTGGTATTATTGCTGGCGTATCTTTTACCCTCTATCACTGTAAAAAATTATGGCACTGCTTTTTTGGTAGCCGTGGTAGTCGCATTCCTCAACTTCCTCATTGGATGGATTTTTAGATTTGCATTTAACTTGGTCTCTTTGTATTTATTGCAGTCTTTGGTGCGCTTAATTGTGATTGCCATCATGATCAAGATTGCCGACCAGTTTTTCAAAGGGTTTGAGGTGAAGGGATGGATTCCAGCTTTCATCATCGCCATTTGTATTGCTGTAGCCAATTATTTCATTTAACCGGCAAAAAGAATTTTTCACAAAAAAAGCCCTTCAATATGAATTGAAGGGCTTTATGATATCAATAAGAAATTACTTAGTTTCTTTCGTCTCTAATTTTTTCTTAGCAGCTTTCTTGGCATCACCTTCCATCTTATCTTTCAATTGTGCCAATACATCTAAGTCTCCAAGCGTTGATTTCTCAACAGACTCTTTTACTTTCTTCACTGCAGTGTTTGCTGCTTTTGTATCTTTCTTCTTAGTAGCTCTTTCTTCAGCTGCAACTTCAGCTTTTTCCTCTTCCCAGATACGGGCATGAGAAACTACTATTCTCTTAGAGTCTTTATTAAACTCAATGATTTTGAATTCAGATACTTCGTCAACTTTTAGAGAAGTACCATCTTCTTTTACAGAATGTTTAGCAGGAACAAATCCTTCTACTCCATAAGGTAAAGCTACCAACGCACCTTTATCAGTCACTTTAGTTACTGTTCCATCGTGGATAGAATCCAACGTGAAGATAGTTTCAAAAGTTTCCCAAGGGTTTTCTTCTAATTGTTTGTGACCTAAGCTTAGCTTGCGATTTTCAACATCTAATTCTAAAACAACCACATCTAATTCTTCCCCTACTTTGGTGAATTCGTTAGGATGGTTCACTTTCTTAGACCAAGAAAGGTCAGAAATGTGGATTAAACCGTCGATGCCTTCTTCAATCTCTACAAAAACACCAAAGTTAGTCATGTTTTTAACTGTTGCTTTGTGCTTGCTGGCGATAGGATATCTTTCAGCTGCTTTCTCCCAAGGATCTGGCGTTAATTGTTTAATGCCTAATGACATTTTACGATCATCTCTGTCTAAAGTTAAAACTACTGCTTCAACTTCGTCCCCTGTCTTCATAAACTCTTGTGGGTTACGTAAGTTTTGAGACCAAGACATTTCAGAAACGTGGATTAATCCTTCAACTCCTGGGATGATTTCCAAGAAAGCACCGTAATCTGCTACTGTAACGATTTTACCTTTCACCTTTGTACCAATAGTTAACTTAGCATCTAAAGATTCCCAAGGGTGTGGAGTAAGTTGTTTTAAACCTAAAGCAATACGTTTTTTCTCATCATCAAAGTCTAAAACTACTACGTTTACTTTCTCGTCTAATGACAAAACTTCTCTTGGGTGTTCGATACGTCCCCAAGAAATATCAGTAATGTGTAGTAAACCATCAACTCCACCTAAATCGATGAATACACCGAAATCAGTAATGTTTTTAACAGTTCCTTCCAATACCTGACCTTTTTCTAATTTAGAAACGATCTCTACTTTTTGGCTTTCTAAGTCATCCTCAATCAATACTTTGTGAGAAACAACTACGTTTTTGAATTCGTGGTTGATTTTAACTACTTTGAATTCCATTGTTTTACCTACATAGATATCGTAATCTCTAATCGGTTTGATGTCAATCTGAGAACCTGGTAAAAAGGCCTCAACACCCATAATATCTACAATTAAACCACCTTTAGTTCTGCTCTTCACATAACCGTTAATGATGGTATCATTGTCAAGGGCTTCATTAATAGTTTCCCAAGAACGTTGTGTTTTTGCTCTCTTACGGGATAAAACCAATTGCCCGTTTTCATCTTCTCTTTGTTCAACAAATACATCTACGCTATCCCCTTTTTTCAAATCAGGCATATCGCGGAATTCGTTTACAGGCACTAAACCATCAGATTTAAAACCGATGTTTAAAACCACATCTTTACTGTTGATGGTTACAACAATACCAGAAATAATTTCGCCTTTTGTTACAGAATTGAAAGTACCTGAGTACATCTCTTCCATTTTTTCACGTTCTGCTTTGCTGTAGTTACCGAACATTTTGTCGTCCGCATCCCAGTCAAAGTCGTTAGGGTCTGCAATCCTAGATGATGACTTAATGTCATCGATAGATAATGAATCAGCTTCTGATTCATATACCTCTTTCACTTTTTTTTCAGTGTCTTGAAGTTCTGCTTGTTTAGCTTCTAACTCCTTTTCTGCTACTTGTTTTTTTGCCATTAATTGATATATCTCCTTTTTCCCGCTTTGCGGACTGCAAAGGTAGAAATATAATTATCAATATAAAAATGTTTTTTGAAGCATTTTAATTGAAAATGAACAAGTTATTTATGGAGTTTGGGGAGACAAGTTACAATTTGTGAGTTTAGAGTTACCAGTCAAAATACTTTTTTAGAAAGGAGCTGCAGTTTTCTATAACTAAAGACAGTCGGGCTGTTCTTACAAGTCCGCTCGCTTATGGCCTGCGGGATTTTCATCTTTAATGGGGGTTTTACTAACTATCTTATAAATGAACACGTAATTTTAATTGAAATACCTTGAGTATAGCGTTTAAATACTTCTTTAGCTTTTAGTTTTGAGTTGATATTGTTCATGTGTGATGAATACATGAGGTAAGGTAATTAATGACAATAAAATAAAGGCACCTCCAATATTAAAATCGAAAAAGTATAAATAAAGGGCGAAGGCTAGAAGTGCTATCACACTAAATGGAAGCATGGATAGATAGAAAAATTTTGAACTTCGATGAGTAATTGATTTATAATACGCTTTTTGATGCCTTAAAGATTGTAAGGAATGCCATAGACAGAACACCATGATAAAGCCAAATAACAAAGGGGTAAGAAAATACCAAATGGAAATTAATATTAAT
>JACMOI010000146.1 GCA_014378105.1 Pseudopedobacter sp. | reverse complement strand
GGAGCCTCTTTAATTGCTAAAGCTGCCGGAGCCGATACTACTCATGTAGATTCTATTAAACAGGTGGTAAGCTGGGCGAACGAAAATCAGGAAATATCTAATTTGAAAGATATTCGCTGGGTGGTAGAAGATGCTTTAAAGTTTGTCCAACGCGAATTAAAAAGAGGCAAAACTTATCATGGTATTATTTTAGATCCCCCAGCATATGGACATGGTCCAAAAGGCGAAAAGTGGAAATTGGAGGATTTGATTAAAGAAATGATGCGTGATGTGGTTCAATTATTAGATCCTGAAGAACATTTTTTCATCCTAAATACCTACTCACTTGGATTTTCATCTATCATTGTAGAAAATTTAATAAAAGGTGCTTATCCTAAAGCTCAAAACTTAAACATTGGAGAGCTTTACTTAAAAGCCCGCAGTGGGATTAATTTACCACTTGGAGTTTTCGGAAAGTTCAGCTCTGTATAGATGTGGAAATCTTTTTATTAAAACCAAAATGCTTAACTATATTTTTAAACAAATTTTGATCAAATGCGCTTAACAAAAAAACTTTTCTTAGTCCCGCAACTTGTTTGTGCGGCTTATATTTTTTCTGCCTGCTCTGGAGCTGATAGCAAGACGGCGAATAATAATTCGGTGAAAGATTCTACCAAAATCCAAGAAGAGAAAGGGGTGAAAGAAAATCCTTTTAAACCTGTAGATTCAGCCAAATATTTTCAACTACAAAAATATATTGCCAATGGCGACACCACTGGTAAATGGCCAATAAAAAAAGATGTCTTGCCTATACAAGGAGCAATTTTACCTTTTAACAGAATCATCGCTTACTATGGTAACCTTTATGTGAAGAAAATGGGTCCATTAGGGAAGTATGAACCTAAAGAAATGTGGCGAAAATTAGATGAGGAGGTTGCCAAATGGAATAAAGCTGACACCGTAATTAAATCAATACCTGCTTTGCATTACATTGCTACTGTCGCGAGTGGCACACCCGGTAAAGATGGTCTATATATTAACCGTATGCCTGACAGCCAAATAGATTCTGTACTAAAAATAGCTAAAATGTATCATCATAATGCTATTGTTTTTTTAGACGTTCAAGTGGCCCTAAGTCAACTAAAAAATGAATTACCAAGACTAGAGAAATATCTTAAATTACCCAACGTCCATTTAGGAATTGACCCTGAATTCTCTATGAAAACTGGGGCTAGACCTGGGACAAAGATTGGTGTTTATGATGCAGCAGATATTAATTACGCAGCTAATTTTTTAGTGAAATTAGTGAAAGAAAATAATTTACCATGTAAGGTTTTGGTAGTTCACCGCTTTACACAAGGTATGGTTACTAATTATCAAAATATTAAGTTACATAAAGAGGTACAAATAGTGATGCATATGGATGGATTCGGTCCTCCTGATTTAAAAAAAGGAACTTATCTTCATTATTTATATAGAGAACCTGTTCAATTTGTAGGTTTTAAATTGTTCTATATTAACGATATTGCACAGGCTCCAAACCATTTGATGACGCCTGTCGAATTATTAAAATTAACACCTAAACCTGATTATATACAGTTTCAATAGTCTATTAGGAGTTTTGAGTTCTCACTTTTGAACTTATAAAAAAAGAGCCCCTAAACTAGGGCTCTTTTTTTATATCTAATTTAAATGCCGAACTAAAACTTAAAAACAACCTTACCTTCTGGTGCATCTAATTTGGTGCTTTGCCTTTTACCATCCACCACCACATTCAGCATGTTGATTTGTTCTTTATGTAATTGAAATAAGATGTTATCATTTATTTCAATTTCTTTTACCTTATTTACTTTGGGGATTTCTAAATAACACCAAGCAGCGTCTTCTTGTATTTCGTAACCAACATAATTCATTGCCAAAACCTTTCCGTCTACTTTAATTTGCAGGTGCCTTTTAACATAATTGGCAATTAGCAAATCAACTTTTGCTCTATCTGTAGGTTTAATGATATCTATTTGAACATGATTTTCATTTTCTATTTGTTGTTCTAAATCATCAAAAAATATTTTGGAGCTAATTTCAATGGTTTTATTCTTAGCGTTATGATTGATTTCTGTGACAGAGACATAGAAGGGATGAAAAAAACTTAGAAAAACGATTAGAATATTTATCATAATTTATACTTTGCAAATTAAACGTCAAAACTATAAAATAATTTGATGCAAGATTTCTCTCTTTACTTTGAACTCGGCTGGCAACACATTTTAGACTGGCAAGGATACGATCATATTTTATTTGTAGCTGCATTATGTGGTGTTTATTTAATTGCCGATTGGAAAAAAATTTTAGTTTTGGTAACCGCATTCACCATAGGCCATTCTATCACCTTAGCATTAAGTGTTTTTCATCAAATCCTAATCCCCTCAAAATGGATTGAGTTTTTGATACCCATCACCATTTTAATTACAGCCTTTGTACACATCGCCAGAAAAAGACCTTATAAAAATAAGTTTAATCCAAATTACATTCTCGCTCTTTTGTTTGGTTTGATACATGGCATGGGATTTTCGAATTATTTAAAGAGTTTACTAGGAAAGAGCAACAATGTTGTTGCAGAACTACTTGCTTTTAACTTAGGATTAGAATTTGGACAAATAATTATTGTATTTTCGGTTTTACTTGTTTCTTTTATTGCGGTTCAATTGATTAGAGTGCAAAAAAGAGAATGGAATTTATTCCTTTCTTCCGCAATATTTGGAATCGCATTAATTATGACAATTGAAAGATTTCCTTTCTAATTTATAATTATCAAGTAGCAAGAAGCGAAGTATTCTTATCTCAATACTTAAATCAGTGAACAACCAATAAATAAAGTCTTGATTCTAATATCTTGACGCTAATTTCTAAACAAAGAATATGAAATATCAATTTTTACCTTTCCTTTTAAGTTTTGGTTTATGCGGAACCGCCTTTGCGCAGTTTCAGCAAAACAACCCAGGTTCTAACCATGGCAATAAGTTTGAGCAATTGGAGACTATTATCCGTGATCCTAATATGTATCGTTCAGCTTCTGGTGCTCCGGGTCCAAAGTATTGGCAACAAGAGGCTGATTATGATATCAATGCTGAAGTTGACGACAAAACACAACGTTTAACAGGTTCTGAAACGATTACTTATACCAACAACTCTCCTGATCCTTTGACTTATTTATGGTTGCAGCTGGATGAGAATGAGCACAAAGCTACCTCTGACAATCAGATTTTTGATGGCAGCAAGATGAGCGATAAAATGAGTGTGCGACAGCTAAACGGAATTATTGGTGGGCCTAATGATTATGGCGTAAATATTTTAAAGGCAACTGATGGCAGTGGAAATCCTTTAACTTATACCATCAATCAAACAATGATGCGTATTGAGTTGCCTAAGACGTTAGCTCCAAGTGCTAAATTCGTTTTTAAAATTAACTGGAATTACAAAATTACAGATAGACTGACCGTTGGTGGGAGTGGTGGTTACGAGTATTTTCCGGCTGATGACAACTATTTATACACCATTACGCAATGGTATCCTCGGTTGGCAGTTTACTCGGATTTTCAAGGATGGCAAAACAAACAATTCACTGGTCGTGGTGAATTTGCTTTAACCTTTGGGGATTTTAAAGTGAATATTACCGTACCGGCAGATCACATTATAGGCGCAACTGGCGAATGTCAAAACTATAGTTCTGTGTTAACATCGGTACAATATAACCGTTGGAAACAAGCACAAAGCGCAAGAGAACCAGTTGAGGTAGTAACTTTGGCCGAAGCACAAAACGCCATGAAAGGCAAATCAACAGCAAAGAAAACTTGGACATATGTAGCTCATGATGTCAGAGATTTTGCTTTTGTAACTTCCCGTCGTTTAGTTTGGGATGCCATGAAAGTAAATGTGGAAGGCAAAACACCCATGGCCATGTCATACTATGGACCAGAGGCCTATGGATTATATCGTAAATACTCTACCAAAGTCATTGCCAATACTTTAAAAGTTTATTCTAAAGATACGATTGCTTATCCTTATCCGGTTGCAATTTCTGTTGAGGCTTCAAACGGAATGGAATATCCGATGATTTGCTTTAATTACGGAAGAACAGAAAAAGATGGAACTTACTCTGAAGCTACTAAATACGGAATGATTGGGGTCATCACTCATGAAGTGGGTCATAACTTCTTTCCAATGATTATCAACTCTGACGAACGTCAATGGACCTGGATGGATGAAGGTTTAAATACTTTCTGCCAGTTTTTAGCTGAGCAAGAGTTTGATATTAACTACCCTTCTCGTCGTGGTCCGGCTCATTTAATTACGGATTACATGAAATTACCAAAAGACCAGTTAGAGCCTATCATGACTAATTCGGAGAATATCGTGAACTTTGGTCCAAATGCTTATGCTAAACCAGCAACGGCTTTAAATGTCTTACGCGAAACGATCATGGGTCGTGAATTATTTGATTATGCTTTTAAAGAATATGCTCGTCGTTGGGCCTTCAAACATCCTACTCCAGCAGATTTCTTTAGAACAATGGAAGATGCCTCTGCAGTTGATTTAGATTGGTTTTGGAGAGGTTGGTTCTACGGAACTGATCCGGTTGATATTTCTATAGATAATGTAACATATTATAGAATGGACACTAAAAATCCAGCAGTGGAGAATGCTTATGCTCGTAAAGAGTTTGATAACAATAGTTACATTATTGGCCGAGAGCGTAATCGCCAGGACGGAGTTAAATTTGCCGTAGAAGCTGATACTTCTTTGGTTGATTTTTATAGCAAATGGGATCGCTTCGCAGTTACTGATGCTTCTAAAGCTGATTTCAATAAATACTATGCAGATTTAAGTTCCGAAGAAAAGAAAATTTACGATAGCAAAACCAATTTCTATCAAATTGATTTCACCAATAAAGGTGGTTTAGTTTCTCCGATTATCTTAGAGTGGACTTATACGGACGGAACAAAAGAAGTAGAAAGAATTCCTACTTATATCTGGAGAAAAGACGAAAATCATGTCACAAAAGTTTTCGCAAAATCTAAGCAAATGGCTTCCGTAAAATTAGACCCTTACTTAGAAACTGCCGATATTGATGTTTCAAACAACGGCTTCCCTAGAAGTTACGAACCAACTAAGTTCGAGTTATTCAAACAACAACAAACGATTAGAGGAGCAAGCAGCGGTGGAAATCCAATGCAAGAAGCCAAGAAAAATCAGAAATAATCTATAGATTTACACTAACAACAAAGGTCGGTTTAATTAAACCGACCTTTGTTGTTTTAAAGCTATTTTAAAATTATCGATCTACATTCATCAATACATAACCTTTTAATTGATAAGATGTAATTACAGTTTGGGCAGTAAGTGAAAGTTTAACAGAAGGAAGAAATTTCTCAGGCTTAATTCCTTTCATTAGCATAGCCTGCTCACAGATAATAAACTTAGCTCCTACTATGGTTTCCAAATCATGAATGAGCTTAATATTCGGGTTATCCATTTTATACCTTTTCTGAAAAGCTTCATTATTCATAAATGCGAACTCTGCTGCACCATGCGCAACAATTATGGGAACTATTTTTTTAATGGGTACACCCGCCGCATAATGAAGATTAATTACTCTAGTAGCTTCATCTAAGCCTGATAAAATTTCATTTTTCATAGAATCTGGATTGTCTTTAACCATCTCAAATAATATCTTGTAGTCGATTTTTGGATCAGGAATTTCAGTAACATTTTTTAAAGGCAAAACGCCACTAAATTTTCCACCCTTCAATAAAGGATATTCCTATTTGCTGAAAAGATTATCCCATTTTGCAGCAGCAGTAAATTCTTTTTCAATTTTTACAGAATCTTTGTGAATAGCAGCTTTTAAAGTGCTATCCTTTTTCAGGCGAAGGCTATCGCTCATCATCGTCTGTCCATTTGCGAAAACAAACGAAAAGCTTAATATCAAAAGAGCGAAAAATTGTTTTCTCATGTTATTAAATTTAGGTCTTGATTAAAAAAATTTACAAATACAAGATAAGCCTTTTTCAAACTTTTAGCTAATAAATTTAAACGAGGATTTAATGTGAGAATAGAGTTGTTTTGGGCGTTTTCCCGCTATCGGGACAGGCTGTTGGCTCACATACTGCACAAGCCTTAGCCACAATGCCGGTATCCCAATGTCATTAAGTTAAGAGATTTCTCTCTACTTTTCGTCATTTCGAGGTACGAGAAATCTCACATGCAAGGTCTGCTCATAGAGTTTTATACCTATTTGTGAGATGTTTCACTATCGTTCAACATGACGACGTTTCTTAACTTAATGACATTGGCCGGTATCCCTGTCTGCCAACAGGCAGGCGCTGTCATCCTTATTGCGGAAAAAAATTTTATTAAAAAAATCGCTCCCAAAACTGTCGTTTAAAAAAAGCTTTTTTTACCGGATTAAATACAGATTTTAATTTCAAACATGCGCTTAAAGTGCTCAGAGCTATAAAAAAGTGTCGTTTACTGATTGTTCTAGAAAACTAATATTTGATTTTACTAAAAAGAAGTCCCCTGATTCAAAATTGAGGGAGTTTCTTACACATTAATATAAGTGAAGTAGTGCTTTATCAAAATGAGGACTATTGACGTCAGTATTAACGCTATGTAAATTTGAATCATATAAAATAAAACCCATATGGAAAGAATTAAAAAGTGGCTTTTAGATATAGAAATAGCTGTCTTTTAAGAGAAGTTGAAAACTTAAGCATCGGCAATAAAAATAATTTAAAAGGTATGAAAGGTAATTTAATATTTGAACAAATTCAGAAGGCTCTTAACTGGTTACCTCTCATAATGGGAAGTCAGTCTATCCATTGGATATTTGCATTACTCATTGTTAGTATTATCGAATCCCGTAAAATTATTATTAAGAAAATGGAATATAGAAATCTTGAAAAGATGCAAAAAAAAGAACATAAGCATCTTCAAACAATGCAGAAATTGAAATCAAAGAAAATAAAAAAGAATCTTCAAACTCCTCAAAACCTTAAATCACAAACCCATCCTTAAATCTTTGCACCACTTCCGTCTTCACTTCCTCATGCAAACGGGTGGCACTTCTGCTAGTCGATTGACCATGATTCATCATCACCAATCCATCAAAAATAGTAACCAATTCACCTTCTAACATGGTTGTAATCAAGTGATGCTCCAAATCATCATATTCTTTCCAACTACTTTCTATCCCCCAATTCTCTTCTTCTCTCCATTGTCTGGTTTGAATTCGGTTTATCCCTAAACATTCATCACGGTAATTTTGGTCATCTAATCCCGCACCTATTCT
>JACMOI010000025.1 GCA_014378105.1 Pseudopedobacter sp. | reverse complement strand
TGTTCCATCAACTCCATTTGTTCCGTTTGTACTTGTAGCTCCAGTGTCGCCTTTTATTCCTTGAGGACCTGCTGTACCAGTTGCGCCGGTTAATCCAATGTCGCCCTTTAATCCTTGTGGACCTGCTGCGCCTGTAGCTCCAGTGTCACCTTTTATTCCTTGAGAACCTGCCGTACCAGTTGCCCCGGTTAATCCTTTCAATCCTTGCGGACCAGTTGCGCCATTAATTCCATTCGTTCCGTTTGTGCCTGTAGCTCCAGTGTCGCCTTTTATTCCTTGCGGGCCAGCCGTACCAGTTGCGCCGGTTGTGCCATCAATTCCATTTGTACCTGTAGTTCCAGTGTCACCTTTCAATCCTTGCGGACCTGCTAATCCTTGTGGGCCGGTTGCACCATCAACTCCATTCGTTCCATTTGTGCCTACATCACCTTTTATCCCTGTGTCGCCTTTTATTCCAGCTGTTCCTACATCGCCTTTTGTTCCTGTGTCGCCTTTGGCTCCGTTGGTTCCTGCATCGCCTTTTAATCCGACTATACCATTGATTCCTGTGTCGCCTTTTGAACCGTTTATTCCATTTATCCCAGTAGCTCCTGTTTCTCCTTTTGATCCAGTTGCACCAACTAATCCGATATCTCCTTTTGATCCATCTATTCCATTTTTACCGTTTGCACCTGAGGCTCCAGCATCTCCCTTATCGCCTTTTGGACCAATTAATCCTGTGTCTCCTTTATCGCCTTTCTCTCCCTGAGGACCAGCTGACCCAGCGAT
The DNA here is from genome assembly GCA_014378105.1 of Pseudopedobacter sp. Classification (GTDB taxonomy): domain Bacteria; phylum Bacteroidota; class Bacteroidia; order Sphingobacteriales; family Sphingobacteriaceae; genus Pseudopedobacter. The sequence continues at coordinate 34,561 of JACMOI010000025.1, read as the reverse complement.
TCCACTAGACTTTGGATTAGAACTACCACTTGATTTAGCATAAAGAGCAAAAGGCACTGCAATTAACTCTGAGCTTCCAAATGGTTGAAAGTTTTTACCCCCATTCAAGTCAAGCTCAACTTTTAAATAGTAGTTAGAAACAGAAAAATCTATGTCAGTTAATTTAATCGAAGAAACTGGAACACCGCGACCAATAATGTGTGTAAATAATCCAAATTGATTAGTGCTAAGTTTTTGAACTTCCGAGTATACTTCGACTCCATTTGAAGAACCGCTTAAAAGCGTAAAGCGAGCATTAATACTTTGGTTTACTAATTCTTTTCCATCAGCTTTACGAACAACAGCCTGATATTGAAATCCATCAAGCCCTGACTGTGCGAATGAATTATTGCATGTTAAAAGAAAAGAAACAATTAGAAGTAGTAATAATTTTTTCATATTTTTTTATAAGTGATATTTTGAGTCAAGATTTGAGCCGATTCTGATTTTTTAAATTTAGGTTGAACTCTTTAGAATTAATATTTAAAACGAATCTTCTAATGAGTATTTGCTTTACCATTTTTATTTGAAACTTTAAAAATTTTCTAATTAAAATATTTTATTTTTAGGATTGGATAAGAATGCGTGTGGTTATTGATTTTGAGGAAATCATTTCCTATTGGGGAACTGTGCTTTAAATAAATTTCCTCAGCATGATCAACAACGGTTTTAAACATTTCTATAAAAATAATGTTAATAACTTTTTCAAAATATCGCGATATTACAAGAAATTGATTTATTAATTGAGATATATATTCTCTAGTGATAAAATATAATTTCATTTTTAGCATGTCTCAAGCAATTAATAGGTGTTTTAACTATTTATTTATCAATTATACGAGAGGTATTAACTTTAAGTTCTATTATTTTCTAACAACAGTTAATTTTATGAAATTTGAGATAGTTTTAAGGGAAATGTTAAATTTGAAACATGATAAAAGTTGCTGACCAGTTTGTTGAAGTTTCCGAGAAAAAAGCCTTTGATATTTCTCACAGAGGAATAATTAATCATAATATTGGAAAGTACGATACCGCTGTTGAAAGAGGTTTATCCAGATTGGTAAATTTAGATTTTGCAAAAAAAAAAGGTCATAGTATTAAATGGAAAGTGATGGAGAATTTAGACAAGCTTTTACCAGAGTTTGAATCTAATTTTCAGCGAAGAGGAGGGAAAGTGATTTGGGCAAATACAGCAGAGGAAGCTCAACAAGAAATTCTAAAAATCATCCAAAAAGCAAATGCTAAAACTGTTATCAAATCGAAATCTATGGTAACTGAGGAAATTCATATTAATGAATTTTTAGAAAGCCACGGAATTGAATCATTAGAATCAGATTTAGGAGAATATATTGTGCAGTTACTTGGTCAAAAGCCTTATCATATTGTAACGCCTGCCATGCACTTGAGTAAAGAGAATATCGCTGAACTTTTCCATGAAAGATTTGGAACGCCGATAGATGCAACCCCTGAACAATTAACACAAAAAGCCAGAGAATTATTAAGAGAAAAATATTTAACTGCAGATATTGGTATATCAGGGGCTAACTTTTTAATTGCAGATAGTGGAAGTATTGCCATAACCGAAAATGAAGGAAACGCCAGATTAACTACCACTTTTCCTAAAATTCATATTGCTGTTGTTGGAATGGAGAAAATGATTCCTTCAATTACTGATCTTGATCTTTTTTGGCCTATGTTATCCACACATGGAACAGGACAAAACTTAACTGTTTATAATACGATTTTAAACGGCCCAAGACAGAAAAGTGAGACTGATGGCCCAGAGGAAATGTACGTTATTCTTTTAGATAATGGAAGGACGGATTTATTAGCTCATAAAGAACAAAGACAAGGTTTATATTGTATCCGTTGTGGCGCTTGCTTAAACGGTTGTCCTATATATAAAAATATTGGAGGTCATGCTTATGACACTACTTACAGCGGACCAATTGGATCTATCATTACCCCACACCTAAAGGGGATGGAAGATTTTAAACATTTAAGTTATGCATCAAGCCTATGTGGAAAATGTTCTGAAGTTTGCCCAGTTAAAATTGATATTCATAAAATGTTACTCTTAAATAGAAAAGATGCGGTTGAGCAAGGGTTTAATACTAAAATGGAAAGCTGGGGATGGTATTTCTGGAAGAAAGGGATGTTAAAAAGAAGTTTTATGGATAGATTTGGAGGGAAATTTAAGAATCGCATTCTTAAAAAATTCTTTAGTAAAACTTGGGGAGATCAAAGAATTTTACCCGAAGTAACTCCAAAATCCTTCAGTAAAGAGTGGAAAGAAAACCACCCGAATTAATTAATTTGCGTTAGGAATTGGAGCAGATACCAGCCTTGATCCTAATGCATGAGAAATATGAGCAAAAAGTCCGCCCGAACGCGCAAATAAAATAAATATTAAGATTGGACCCAAAAGTTAAAATACTTACAAAATACATTCCGGAAAATGCGGCTCCTTTAATTGCCCGATGGATTGATTTTTATCGGTGCGATTTTAAAATCTCGAAAACTAGAAATACAAAACTGGGTGACTACCGCTCTCCGTTTAAGGGCGAGGGGCATAAAATTTCTGTAAATTACAACCTCAATCAATTTTCATTTTTAGTAACTACTGTTCATGAATTTGCACATTTGGTAACTTTTAATGAATATAAAAATTGGGTTAAACCCCATGGAACTGAGTGGAAGGATAATTTTAAAAGGATGATGATTCCGTTTTTTGAATTAGAGATTTTCCCAATGGATGTTAAAAAAGCTATTGTAGCTTATTTGCATAATCCTGCGGCATCAAGTTGTTCTGATTTGAACCTATATAAAACCCTTAAAATTTATGATCAGCCAGATCCTTCGATAGTGACGGTTGAAAAAATTCCTTCAAATTGTGTTTTCGTGATGAAAAACGGTAGGACTTTTAAAAAACTAGAAAGAATTCGAAAACGTTATCGATGTGTGGAGGTTAAAACTGGATTAATCTATCTATTTAGCCCTATTGCTGAAGTACAATTATTAAACTCAGAATCCTAAATTGGCACTTTTATAAATCATATGGGTACCTTCTCTATTGTATTTTATATTTATCTTTTTACCTCTAAATGCATCTGGATTGGTTTGGATATTTGCAAAGATCGAATCGGGTTTTGTTATTTGATAGCTAGATTCATACCCACTATTGATGCTGCTTAAAACCAAATAGTTTTTGCCTCTTGCTGCGCTTTGTATTCTATCGAAAGTTAAATTGAAATCCCCCGAATGATGAACGGCATCCTGTAAAGTTTGAAAATCAAATTGTTTATTTTTATCGACCAAATTTTGATCAACCAAAGAAAATTGTGTTTGCTTGATTAATGAATCACTTTCGGCAAAGCGTTCTTCCGCTTTTAAAAAAACATTATTTCTGAAATAAATTCTACTTTGCTTATATTGAAAATTTGGCTTTTCACCCGCCAATGCTTGTTTCGATTTTTCTAGATACAAAACCAACTCTCCATTTTCAAGATAGTATGTCTTATCTATGTAGCCATATTCACCGGAATCACCAAACTCTCGGTAAATTACGGGGAGACTATCTTTACTCATGATCGTTACATAAAAATTATAATCTCCCTTTGTATAAACAGGACTTTCTTCCTGTTGCAATGATGGGCTTATTTTCTCCAGTCCACTGGCATAAACTAAAATAGTACTATCAGAACTATTGGTCGACAATAAAGAATCTTTGAGGTGATTACTTGTTTGCTGACTTGTATTACAAGCACTTAGAAAGATGTTTGCAGCTAATAAAAAAACTAATGAGTTAAAAATTTTCATGCTTAATAAGCTAATAATTTTTTGATGGTTTCTTCTAATTTATTTTGTGCTAAAAACTGCAATTCCAATCCTTTATTCATCGGGATTGCGGTGTCTAAACTTCCACAACGCAAAATTGGAGCATCTAAATAAGAAAAACAATTTTCCGTAATGCTTGCAGAAATCTCTGCTCCTAAACCACAGCAAAGTGTATCCTCATGTAAAATCAAAACTCTACCTGTTTTCTTAACTGATTTATATACTGATTCTTTATCCCAAGGTTGTAAAGAACGTAAATCCAATAAATCAAATTCAGCTTCAGGATGATTTTTCTGATACGCTAAAGCCCAATGCATCCCTAATCCATAAGTAATCAGACTAAATTGATTCCCTTGACTATGTAATTTCGCCTTTCCAATTGGGATGCTATAACCTCCAGCAGGAATTGAGCCAGAAATTTTCCGATAAAGATATTTATGCTCAAAAAATAAAACTGGATTTGGATCTTCGATAGCAGAGATTAACAATCCATAAACATCCTCAGGGAAAGCAGGATAAACCACCTTCAATCCAGGCGTTTTAGTAAACCAAGCTTCGTTACTTTGAGAATGAAAAGGTCCAGCCCCAGTTCCACCCCCAGTGGGCATTCTTACCACAACATCTACTTTCTCTCCCCAACGATAATGTGTTTTTGCTAAATTATTGATGATTTGATTAAATCCACAACTTACAAAATCAGCGAATTGCATTTCTACAACGGATTTGTAGCCGTTGATGGATAAACCCAATCCAGCGCCTAAAATGGCTGATTCACAAATCGGAGTGTTTCTAACTCTTTCTTTGCCAAATTGCGCTACGAATCCTTGTGTTATTTTGAAAGCTCCTCCATATTCCGCAATATCCTGACCCATAATTACCAAGTTTGGATTTTTTTCCATAGAATATTTCAATGCCATGCTAATCGCATCAATATATCTACCTTCAGAAAAAGTATTAGCTTCTTGGGTTTGCGGAAGATTTACTGCCGCATACATATCCTTTAACTCTTGTTCTTCAGAAATTTCGGGTTCCGGCTCGGCAAACGCTTTGTCAATTTCTTCTTGTAGGTATCTGATGTTTTCGGTTTTAGTTTGTAGGATAAAATCCTGATTTAAAACGTTGTTTTGCAATAAAAATGCTTCAAAGGTTTTAACTGGATCTTTCTTTTCCCATTCTTCAAATAATTCTTGAGGGACATATTTTACTCCAGATGCTTCTTCATGTCCACGCATTCTAAAAGTGACACATTCTACTAAAACAGGTCTCGGATTTTCCCTTAAACTTTCAGCCAAAGATTTAATGGTATGATAAACTTCCAAAATATTATTCCCATCGATTTTCACCCCCTCCATGCCATAACCAACGGCTTTATCTACCAAATCTTTACAACGATATTGTTCAGATGTGGGCGTAGACAAACCATAGCCATTATTCTCAATCACAAAAATGACCGGCAAATCCCAAACTGCTGCTACGTTTAGTGCTTCATGAAAATCACCTTCGCTAGTTGCTCCTTCTCCTGTAAAAGCTAACGTCACTTTTTTCTTTTTGGCTAAAGTATTAGCTAAAGCTATTCCATCGGCAACCGCCAATTGCGGACCTAAGTGAGAAATCATCCCGATGATTTTATACTCTTGTGTTCCAAAATGGAAGGATCGATCTCTGCCTTTTGTAAAACCTGTAGCCTTACCTTGCCATTGCGCCATTAATTTCCATAGTGGGATTTTACGGGATGTAAAAACACCTAGATTTCGGTGCATCGGCAGAATGTATTCATCATCATCCAAAGCCAGGGTACAACCTACAGAAATAGCTTCTTGCCCAATTCCTGAGAACCATTTGCCAATCTTTTCTTGCCTCAACAACTTCAGCATCTTTTCTTCAATCATCCGCGGAAGCAAAAGACTTTTATAAATATTTATGAGCTCGGCGTGGGCAAGATTTTTTGCGTCAAAAAACATAAGTTTAAATACTAAATTTTGTTACAATTGGGTTAAAGGTAAAACTAACGAAAATCTATCTCTCTAAATCTAATTCAACAGAAGGATCCCAAAAAAGCTTTTTGAAATTGACTATTTTATCATCAATAACTTTAACACCTTCTGCTTCTAACAATTCTTGCATTTTAGTTGGTGTAGAAAAATGAAATTTACCAGTAAGTAAGCCATTTCTATTTACCACTCGATGAGCAGGAATAGGCGGGATGGCTTTAACGGCATCATTCATCGCATAACCTACCATCCTTGACGAACTTTTAGCACCTAAATACGCCGCAATTACACCATAAGAAGTAACTCTTCCATTCGGGATTAAAGCAACAACCTGAAAAACTTGCTCGTAAAATGAAGCACTATTCATTAAATTTAAATTTTACATAATTGATATTTTTTCCTTTTTGGAGGTAAATTCTTTCATAGTGAGTTTTTATTGACAGGATTTCATCCTGATGAAAATCACGATAAACGTTATCTGTTTTTTGAAGAATTGGAAGCTTTAACTCCACAACTTTTTTTAGAGTATATTCAAAAAAACCATCATTATCTGTTTTCAGATGCATAATTCCTTTAGGTTTTAAAACAGTTTTATACTTCCCTAGAAACATGGGGTTGGTTAGCCTTTTTCTTTCTAAAGGACTTTGTGCTTGAGGGTCTGGGAAAGTAATCCAGATTTCATCAATCTCACCGACCTCAAAATAATCCATGATATTCTGAATTTGAATTCTTAGAAACCCAACATTTTCAATTCCTTCCTCAATTGCCATTTTAGCACCTACCCAAAGTCGATTACCTTTATAATCTATACCAATAAAATTTTTATTAGGATATTTTCTTCCAAGATTAACGGTATATTCTCCTTTTCCACAAGCTAATTCCAATATTATTGGATGATGGTTTTTAAAGAATTCTTTAGCCCAAACACCTTTTAAAGGCTTGCCTTCTTCTAATTCTCTGACGTTTTTAAAAGTCCCAATCTCTGTAAAACGTTGTAATTTTCTTTTTGCCACTATCTCAATTTTTTACAAAAATAAGATTTCATATTTATTATCTAATGAATTAAGGTTTTGAGTTTTAAGAGACAGAATAGAATTTTATCTTTGAACTTTATAAGAAATAAATAAATTGGAAAAATCTGCTAAAATTTATGTTGCTGGCCATAACGGAATGGTTGGTTCTGCAATCGTAAGGAAATTAGAAAAGGAAGGTTATCAGAACATTATCAAAAGAAGTTCTAAAGAATTAGACTTGCGAGATCAAATCGCTGCTGCTGATTTTTTTTCGAAAGAAAAACCTGAATATGTTTTCTTAGCTGCTGCCAAAGTAGGTGGAATTATAGCTAATAATACTTATAGAGCAGATTTCCTATATGATAATCTACAGATTCAGAATAATGTAATTCACCACTCTTACTTAAACAATGTTAAGAAATTAATGTTATTGGGTTCTAGTTGTATTTATCCTAAGATGGCTCCTCAGCCTTTAAAAGAAGAATATCTATTAACTGGCTTATTAGAAGAATCTAATGAACCTTATGCGATCGCAAAAATTACTGGAATAAAAATGTGCGATGCCTACAGGGCACAATATGGCTGTAATTTTATATCAGTTATGCCAACTAATTTATATGGATATAATGATAATTATCATCCACAAAATTCACATGTATTACCTGCTTTAATTAGAAAGTGTTACGAAGCGAAAATTAACGGAAGCAAAACGGTTACTATTTGGGGAAGTGGAAGCCCAATGAGAGAGTTTTTATTTGCCGATGATTTAGCTGATGCATGTTTTTATTTGATGCAAAATTATGACGAGCCAAATTTGATAAATATTGGAACTGGTGTAGATTTAACAATTAAGGATTTAGCCTTACTCATTAAAGAAATTATAGGATTTGAGGGTGATCTTGTTTTTGATAGCTCTAAGCCAGATGGCACACCAAGGAAATTGATGGATGTAAGTAAAATCCATGAAAAAGGCTGGAAACACAAGATTGATTTAAGAGAAGGTATTGAACTGGCTTATCAAGATTTTTTAATCAAACACGTAAAAGGATAAGACCTTAATAAGTTTCACTTTCCGGAGGAATACCATAGTCGATATTTTTTGATTTCTTTTTGTCTTTAACTGAGCTTTCTATCCATTCGGTAAGGTTATCTATCCAATGTGATAAGACGTTTTTATTAAAGTTTTTAGAGCTTATCGACTTTTGAGATATTAAAGAAACTAAAGCTCTTACAAAAAAACCTCTACCTCTCAAGACCGTTTTATTTAATAAGAAAGGCAAAGCGACTCTGCCAACACTTGTAATCCAATCAGCTTTTATTTTGCCTTCTTCAGATTCGCTATTTAAGCCTAAAAAAGAAAGTACATTGTTAAACCAACGAATAGGTGTTTCAACTACATTTTTAACTTTTTGAAAAGATTGATTAAAGTAAATCTCATCTTCTGCTTTTTTTAATTTAAGTATCGCAATTTCAGATCTTAATTGCTCTAAATTTTCAATTTTAGGATTAATCATGAATTTCCCTCCTCATCTTTAAATACCTTTTTAATCATTGCATTAACGACCTTTTTCTCTATATACTTATCTTTAATCAGATAAGCAATAAGAGCTACCAAAGAATAAACGAATGCGACAATAAAGAAGCCAGCGAAAGTATTATTCAATAACGCTGACAAGTAAAGGCTTAAACCTAAACTGGCAAATAAAAATGCAAGAATTAAGAATATTACTACAAAACCGTTGGTAATTAAATTAGCGAAAATCAATACCCCTTTTTCGATTAGAGTAAGTTTTCCCAACTTCATACGTGTGTTTAGGTAGTCTTTTATTTTATCAATAAAGTCTTCTATTGCGTTTTGATCATTCATGCGTCAGGCTTCCTTAAATTTATGCGGATTCAGTTTCTTGCAAATATTCGTCTTCTGCTTTTTTAATTTTTGACTTGATATTGGTAACTACTTTTTCCTTAAATTCAGTAAGGTTATCAATTTCATCAGCCGCTTTTTCTTTAATACTGTCTCCTAAATTTTTTAAAGATTCGGATAATTTATCTCTTGTTTCTGAACCTTTTTCAGGTGCAAATAAAAGTCCTAGGGCCGCACCTGCAGCTAATCCAGCTAAAAGTGCAATTGCAGTTTTTGAGTTATCATTCATAATATAATATTTTTTAAATGTTATAGATATCTTATTACAAGAAAATACGATGCCAAAGTGTTTTAATAAAGGTTAAAAAGTAAATTAAACTCTCTTATTTTCTTGCATCACCTTCAATCTTTCTTCTGCCATCCTATCCATTTCGTAAATTTTCAACAAATGAACAAACCAAACTAAAAGTAGGGGTCCGAAAACTAGACCCGCAGCACCAAATAATGGAAGTCCTATAATTACTCCAATTACTGTGATAATTGGATGGGTATCTGCTAATCGCTTATTAATAATAAAGCGAATCACATTATCGATGTTGATAATGACTAACAAGGTAGCCAAAAGCATAAAAGTTCCTTGCCAAGTTTGTCCATTCAAGAATAAAATTAATGTTGCTGGTAAGGTAACTACTGGTGCACCGATTACTGGCATAAACGATAAAAATAAAGCTATTATACCCCAAAAAACGGCGTCATTAATCCCTACTATAAAAAAACAAATACTCACCAGCATTCCTTGAACTAAGGCGATTAAACCTTGCCCGAGTACATTAGAATAAGTTGCATTTTTAAGTTCTACACCAAATTGGATAGCGTGGTGTTCTTTTAATGGAGCATATTTTAAAAGATTTCCCTCAAACAAATCATATTGTACAAACATGAAATATAAAATGAAATACATAATAACAATGACTAAAAAAATATTTAATGCACTTCCCACAACCGTTGGAAAAAGATCCTGTACAAAATCACTAAATTTAGAAACGTATTTATCAATTAAATCTGGTTGATTTAACTTTAGCCCAACATAATCATCTAATCTTGAAATCATGGCTTTTACCATAAATTGATCCTTCTTTAAAGTTGTCAATCTATTCACGATCATATAACTAAGCGTGAAAAATGGAATAATAATGATGATAAAAGATGTCAATATTATAAATAATGCGGAAAATATTCTACCTATTTTTTTCTTCAAATAAATAAACAATGGTTTAAAAATAGTGTACAAAATAATGGACCCTAAGAAGGCATTTATTAAATCTCTTAAGCTGTACAAAATAACTAACCCTAATAAAATAAGGATAATGAGCACAATATTGTTCCTTTGTTTTCCTATAAAGATTGACATGTATTAATTAATATTTTCATATTTTCTTTAAACAAAAAAAGCTCCGAAAATTTCTCGGAGCTTTTTTAAATCAACAAACTATTATTTGCTATCTTTTTTAAGAACATTTAAAGGACAACCAGCTCCATCAACTTTAGCACCAGCTGGTGTATTCGGGCATTTATCAAACTGATCTGCTACACCATCACCATCTGAATCCTTTTTCAAATCTTCCACAGATTGATCAACACTATCGGTACGAGTTTTTAGTTTCTTTACCTCTTCACGTAACGAAGAGTCATTTAACTCGTCATACATGTTTGATACTGGATTTGCCCAAGTTAAATCTTGCTTTAATTTTGATCCTAAAGCAAACTCTAATCCTAAAGAAGTATAAGAAAACTTATCATTTTTCTTTTTTAATCTACTTCCATCAACATTATCTCCATCAACGTAATTCATGGTATAACCTAAATCAAAATTAATGCAGTCAGTCACTTTGAATTTAACCCCAGCGCCTAACGGCAAATAAACTTCCTTTACGTATTTACTTCCTCCATTGGCCTTGCCTTCCCAAGTCACTGAGTTTCCATCAGAAGTTATATAACTTGGAGAATAACCCATTAAACCATATCCAAAAGAAATAGAAAAATTCACATTATTTTCTCTTTTTAAGAAATCAACAGTTGCCACATTAATTACCCCTCTTAAATCAGCTGCATAAGCAATTTTAGTTTTAAAAGATTTGTAAATTCCAGCCACACCTCCAGGAGCATCAGAATTATTTCCAGATAAGTCTCCCATTGTCAAGTTTGCTTGTAATCCAAAGGAGTTTGCTACTTGTTTTCGTAAAGAAATACCATAACCAAAATTTATATCCCAGTTGGTGTAATCGTTATTGCCTCCGGTTAAAACAACAGGAGCTAGTGCACCTCCATTTAAACCTATTGAAAATGTTCTAAATTGGTCTCTTCCTCCAAATGTTTTTGCTTTAGCAGTCATTTTATCTTGAGCAATTGATGCGGCAGGAATTAATAAAGTTGCTAATAATAGGGTGTAAATTTTCTTCATATTAAATTATATTAAGCCACAAACTTAATGGTTTTTTAATTTATTTTATAAGTTTCATTTAAGGAAATAATTAATCTGGATTATGGGTGTCCCACAATTGAGTTTGATTACTTAAAGGCAAGTAAATTGTAAAAGTAGACCCCTCACCTTCTATACTTTTAAACTCTAACCTTCCTTTATGGCTAGAAATACTTTTTTGTGCATTGGTTAAACCTAAACCTAAGCCTTTTGGTTTAGTAGTGAAAAAAGGCTCAAAAATCCTTGTTTGATTTTGGAAAGATATCCCTATGCCATCATCTTTAATTTCAATAATAGCAAAATCGGAAGTTTCCTTAATTGTGATACTAACATTTTTAGAGGCTGAATGTATAGCATTTGATAAAATATTAAAAACCACACTTACCATTTTTTCATAGTCGACATCTACCAAAAGATCAGTTTGATTATAGTTTTTCTCTAAATTGATTTGATGGCTTTCAATGTCTTTTGATGCAAACTCAACGCTTTCATCAATAAGCATATTTAGCGCTTTGGTTTGAATTTTTAATTCAAGAGATTGAGTTGAGTTGATAAAATCAGTTATCAATAGATTTATTCTTTCAAAATTCGATTTAATGATATCAATATAAAGCTTAATAGATTCGTCCTCAGACTGCACATCAATTTTTAATTGCTCTATTGATAAATTTATATTGGATAAAGGATTTCGTATTTCGTTTGCTAAACTTCTTGCAATACGTTCTGTTATTGCTATTTTTTCTGCATCTACTGAAGCCTTCTCTTCTAATTTTCTTACTGTAATATCATGAAAAATACAATAGTAAAGCTCTTCAGTAGCATGTTGATCTATTTGTAAGAATGCCGATATTAAAACTTTTTTAACTTCTTCTCTTCTAGTAAGAAAGTCAGTTTCAAAATCATTAATGGCCCCTTTTGCATCCATCAATTCAGAAAAAGTAACGCTATCTTGTTTATTATTATAAAATGTGGTTGCATTTAAAGATAAAAGCTCGTCTTTGGTATAGTCAAAGAAAGTTAAACCTGCTTTATTAATATCTCTGATGTTTCCTAAAGAGTCCATAATTACAAATGGCTCTTTTGATCTTTCGAAGATAATACGGAATTTATTTTCGCTTTCTCTCAGCGCTTTTAAAGTTTGCTTATGTTTCAAAGCATATCGGATAGAACGTTCAATTGTATAAGGATCAATCTGATCTTTAACTAAATAATCAGCCGCACCCGTTTCTAGCGCTTCCTCATCTACTTTAGAGTCTCCTTTTCCTGTTAAGATGATTATTGGTTCATCCACATTTGATTTAATAGCTTCATGCAGTAAATCTAAGCCTGTGTGCTTTCCTAAGCGATAATCAACCAGATAGATGTCATAGTGACTTTTAAGCATTGCATTAATGCCTTCTTCGTAATTATTAAACCAACTAAGCTTATAATTCTCCCTTTGGGGAATTTCGTTAAAGATGTCTCTTGTCAGGATATAATCATCCTCATCATCATCAATTAATAATACTCTTACAGGTTTAAGATCAGCCATACTTTTCAATCAAATTCTTTGTGATTTCAATCATTAAATCAAAGCTATAAGGCTTTGTAATATAGTCATCAGCACCAATTTCAATCAACTTCTGCTTATCCAATTTATTTTTTGATGTGGTCAAAATAATCACCGGAATATGCTTGGTTTTCTCGTTTTTCTTTAAAAGTATCAATAACTCTAATCCATTTACTTTTGGCATGTTTAAATCCAAAATTAAAAGTGAAGGAAGATCAGGGCTTTCCTTAAATTTCATCAAAACTTTTTCTCCATCTTCAAAAAAGCTGATGAGGTTATCATAATGATTTTCTTCAAAAGCTTCTTTAATTATCATTCTGTCATCAGGGTCATCGTCCGCAATCCAAATTGACTTTGTGTTAACATTTACTGTCGCGTAGTCTTTTTCCATATTAATGTGTTAAAGGCAAGATAATTGTAAATGTTGTTCCTTCATTTTGTACACTTTCGACGTTAATTGTCCCTTCATGTTTTTCCACAATTTTCTTACAAACTGCCAGGCCAATACCTGTACCTTGATATTCGTTTCTGGTGTGAAGTCGTTGGAAGAGTTCAAATATTTTACTCGCGTATTGTTGATCGAAACCTATTCCATTATCTTTAACTACAATACGACAAAAATCTTTATTCGGTTCTAATTCGGGAGATATACTTTCACCTCTTAAAATTTCAGATTTAATTTCAACTACCGGCGGTATTCCCTCTTTTGTAAATTTAATCGCATTACTTATTAAATTCTGGAATAATTGCCTGATTTGGCCAGGAATTGCCATAATCTTATGATTTACTAATAAATCGATAGTCGCATTTTTCTTTTCTATGGTATACTCTAAATCTTCAATAATTTTCTGAATCTGATCATGCAAATCTACACTTTCGTAACCTTCATCTGTTCTTGTAACTCTAGAGAAAGTAAGTAAATCATCAATTAATGTTTGCATCCTTTCTGATGCACTTTGCATACGTTTAATATAGTCTAGACCTTCATCAGGTAACCCACCACTAAACTTATTTCGCAACCTATCTCCGAAGGATCTGATTTTTCTAAGAGGTTCTTGTAAATCATGCGAAGCCACGTAAGCAAACTGTTCCAGATCTTGATTAGACCTATTTAGCTCATCGACTTTAGACTCTAAACTTTTCTGAACTTTCTTAATCTCCGTAATGTCATGCATCACCACCATTACGTTGAAGATTTCTCCAGTTGCATTTTTTACTGGTTTAAAATCTATCATAAAAGTCCTATCTTCTTCAAAATCTTTCTCGATTTGGAATTCTTCTCCAAGAAATGCTTTGTCTAGAATTTCAATATTTTCTGCTAACTCTTCTTGAGAAAAAAGTTCGCTAATGTGTAATCCCCTTACTAATTCAGTTTTGAACTTAACATTCTCTAAAATTGGGCCATCAAAAAGAATTATTTTATAATTTCTATCATACATTAATAAGATAGAATCTGGAACATTACTAGCAATTGTTTTATAAATACTCTCTGTTTCCTCCAATAAAATAGCGGTATTCTTAAGCTCAGTAATATCTTGCAGGTTACCGATGACTTTGTTAATGCTCTCCTCTTTGTCAGAGATAATTTTTGCTGTTAAATAAACATAACGAATTTGCTTATCTGGCCTGATAATTCTATATTCTAATGAAAAATCTTTTTTATTTTCGAGTATCCTATTTATCGTACTCTCGCATTTTTCTAAATCGTCTGGATAAATTAAAGATTTGTAAAATCCTAAAGTAATATCTATGATATTGGGTTCATATCCATGAATTCTAAACAATTCATCTGACCAAAAGAAATGATCAACCCCAGCAAACCATTCAAAGCTTCCATTATGAGAAATTGATTCAGCCTCTTTCAATAAAACCTCATTTTGAGAAAGCTTTCTAGAAGTTTCCTTTAACTCAGTAATATCCAAACAAGTTCCAACAATCTTTTTGTCCTCGTTAATGTATCGGCATTGCGCTAAAATATATCTTCGCTCTCCATTTACCCATAAAACCTCATATTCTGTATTAAAAGAACTTTGTTTTTTAATTGCGTTCTCTAACATGCTTTTATATTCTGACCTAAAATCAGGTATAATCATATTGTACATGAGCTCTAAACTTGGGGTTATCGAATTTGGCATATAGCCAAAAATCTTATAAAGAGCATCGGAAAAATTAATCTCTTTGGTTACTATGTCTAAATCCCAACTGCCCATATTTGCCAATTTCTCAGCATGTTTTAATATGTTCTGTCTTCTCTCTAAATCTTTCTGAACTTTTTCTTTGGCTTTTATTTCCACATCCAATACCATATTCATTTGGTGTTGTTTGGATATATTTCTAGCATAATTTAAACTGATTCCTAACAATGGTACCACGTAGGTAAAGAATTTTAAAAACTGAGCAAAATTATACTCAATATCAAAATTCTTATAGAAAACAGACATGTGTGCATCCGAAAAAATTGCAGGTATCATGCTCAGAATAAGCATCTGAAAAAATATACCGTTATTCAATTTTAATACTCTAGGCATCATTAGTCCTCCCCATATTAGGTATAAGACTATGCTGATCAACTCAAAAGGATGAGTAAAAAAAGCATCTCTATTAATAAAGAATATCGGAATAGATTTTACCCTTATTAAATAAAAAATTAAAGCAACCGTTACGATACTAAAAAGCCACCCTAAGAATCTAATTAAACTTACTTTTTGCGCAGCGGTTTTCAATGGATCAGAAGAACTGTTAAGTATTGCAACCGTTCCTATAATCAATAAACAAGCGTGAAGTATTCGACTCAGAAACCAGCTAAAATAAATCGCTTCATCAGTACCAAGATTAATCTTAAGTGCACCAAGTATAATCAGTAATTGAACCATATCAAAAACTGAAACACTGACCATTAACAAACCCAATATAGGCGAGGCAACATTTCTTTTAACTCTAAAATCGATAAGGGTGAGTATGCAGGTGAAGATTCCTATTGCGATACTAAATATAATCCAAATGGTAGTAAAGGTTCGACCAAGAACTAGCGTTGTAGATACGTCTTGTGTAATTTTAGAAAAGGAGATGATTCGGTAATCATCATAACTAATTTCAATACCTAAAATAGCTAGAATAGTAGGCGTAATACATATGATTAAAATTATCCAAAAATACCCCATAGGGATATTAAATCCCTTCTTTTCTTTTCCAACCGCTATACTATTTAAAGCCACTATTTTTTTTGTAGATTTAATCTAAATTAATTGCTTTCATTTTATTGTAAAGCGTTTTTCTGTCAATATTTAAAATTTGAGCGGCTTTTGTTTTATTGAAATTAACTTCTTTTAAAACTTTAAGAATAGTTTCGTATTCCGCTTCCAAAGCAGCGTTTTTTAAATCTAGTTTTCTTTCTTTTATCGCCCCTCCGGATGATGAGTTACTTTCCATAGCACTCTCAAATGCTGATACTTTTGAATGTGTGGAAATTTCGAGAGGTAAAGCTTTGATCTGCACAAAATCACCTTCACTTAGTAAAACTGCTCTCCTCATGACATTTTTCAATTCCCTAACGTTACCTGGCCATGGATATATTAGAAGACAACCCTCAACTTCAGATGAAAAGCCTTTTACATCCCTGTCTAATTCTTTATTTGCTGAATTTAAAAAGTACTCGGCAAAAATCATAATATCTTTTCCTCGCTCTCTTAATGGTGGCATATAAATACCAAATTCATTAAAACGGTGATATAAATCCTCCCTAAATCTTCCTTTAGCAATGGCATCTATTAAATTCTCATTTGTTGCGACAATAATTCTCACATCCAAATCAATTTCTTTAGTAGACCCTATTCTTTTCACCTTTCTCTCTTGTACCGTTCTTAATAATGCAGCTTGAATTTCATAGGAAAGGTTGCCCACCTCATCTAAAAATAAAGTGCCACCGTTGGCCATTTCAAAATGCCCAATTTTAGTATATAAAGCTCCAGTAAAAGAGCCTTTTTCATGACCAAAAAACTCTGAACCTGCTAATTCCTTTGTTAATGAACCACAATCCATTGCCACAAAAGGCTTATCTCTTCTTGGGCTTTTCATGTGAATACCTTTGGCTACGGATTCTTTACCAGTACCACTTTCACCAATCAAAATAACACTGTAATTTGTTGGTGCTACTAAATCTATTTGCCTTATTAATTCTTTAGCAGCTGGACTTTGACCAGCAACATAATCCTCAGGTTCAAAATCCTGCTTCTTAACTTCTCTGTTTTTTGGAGCATCAGAAGTAGATTTCGGCTTATCCATCTCCTCATTTAAAGCTTGTTGGGTTTCAATTGCTTTATTAATGGTATTTAAGATCTCATCAGGATATAGAGGCTTAGTGATATAATCATAAGCTCCCATTTTAATGAGTTCAACAGCCAATTTAATGTCAGAATATCCGGTGATAATAATTACGCCAGTTCTTGGATAATTAAGTTTAATTCTCTTTAAAATTTCACGCCCATCTGTATCTTCCAACCTGAAATCACAAAGGACTAAATTAAAACTTTCTACGCTTAAAATATCAAATGCAGTTACTCCTGAAGTAGCAGTTTTTACTTCAAAGCCATTTCTAGAAAGAAATTTTGAAAGCAGCAAACCAATATTTACTTCGTCATCTATAATTAAGATTTTTTTCATTAATTAGGCTGTTTTCTTAAAGCTTTAGCTTAGGTGTCCTCATCTTAAAGCGAATATAATTATTTATTTTAAATGGGAAAAACTTTCTACATAATAAACTTTCAAGATATTAAAATAATTCAAAGTGAATTTAATCTCTTTTGAAATTCGCTTTCCGCTTTTCTAAAAATGCGGCTACTCCCTCCTTAAAATCATCGGTTCCAAAACAGTTTCCAAACTCTTCAATTTCGACTTCAAAACCGTTTATGGATGAATCTAATGAGGCATTTATAGCAGTTATTGCAGCTTTAACTGCTTTTGGCGATCTACTCAAAATCTTTTTCATCATGCCTTCACTTGTTGCAAGCAAATCTATTAGTGGAACCACCTGATTAACTAATCCAAAACTTAAGGCGCTTTCTGCATTGATCATATCTGCAGTCAAAATCATTTCCATCGCTTTTCCCCTTCCGACCAACTGGGTTAGTCTCTGAGTACCCCCATAACCAGGAATTAAGCCTAATGTAACTTCTGGCAAACCTAATTTAGCATTTTCTGATGCAATTCTG
This sequence comes from Pseudopedobacter sp., assembly GCA_014378105.1. GTDB lineage: Bacteria > Bacteroidota > Bacteroidia > Sphingobacteriales > Sphingobacteriaceae > Pseudopedobacter. The sequence goes on along the minus strand of JACMOI010000025.1, from coordinate 16,582 downwards.
ATTTGGCAGGCTAACGTCAATTCTAAGCCCCCGCCCAAAGCGAAGCCATTGATAGCTGCTATAACCGGCTTGGGACTATTTGCAATTAAATTAAAAACTTTATCATGACCTTTCTTAGCTAAAACTTTACCCTCTTCGTTGTTATAAGAAGAAAACTCAGAAATATCGGCGCCAGCTACAAAAGCTTTTTCGCCAGCACCTGTAATAATAATTCCTCCTATTTCAGTATCATTTTGAGCATTGAAAATAGCATCATTCAACTCATCTAAAGTTGGTTTATTAAGTGCATTTAGTTTGCTTTCTCTGTTAATTGTAATCCAAAGAATTTCTTCCTTTTTATCAACTAAAATATTCTCATACTTCATCTATACCTTGATTTAAAAATTCCTATTTACTCTCACCCAATTTTTGATATAATTGGCTATTTCTGTTGTTGGGGTTCCTGGAGTAAATAGCTGACCTACCCCTAATTTCATCAGTTCTTTATGGTCACTTTCTGGAATAATTCCTCCTCCTGTGACCAAAACATCATCCATTTTTTTCTCCTTAATTAACGCCATGATTTTTGGAAAAACTGTCATATGTGCTCCTGAAAGTATCGAAATACCGATAGCGTCAACATCCTCCTGTAAAGCAGTGTTGACTACCATTTCTGGAGTTTGCCTAAGTCCGGTGTAAATTACCTCCATTCCAGCATCTCTTAAAGATGTTGCAATAATTTTAGCTCCGCGGTCATGCCCATCTAATCCCACCTTAGCTACTAGAACCCTTATTGGTCTGTTGAATTCCTTTTCCATTTTACCGAACAAAATTTATAATCAGGTTAAAAACAAAAGTAACAAGAAATTTGATTTATACGTTTTGCCAATAACAAACGTATATTCAGTTGCTCTTTAAATTCATGAAAAAGTTAAAATTCCGCTTTTTAGTTTGTCTGATATTTTATGGTGTTTATGCTTTCGCAGATAGGAGGCCTAATAACCTAGAAAAATCAACAATTATAGAAAACGCGTTTCATCAGCAAAATTTTTTAATCGGTGAATATTTAAATTTTTCAAATCCTGATCGATGGATTTATTCAGGGCTGAGCCTTCTTGATAAGAATATTTATTTTAGTAGCTATCCTCAATTATCACGCAAGTATTTCAATTATAGCTACATTTCTGATAAATTTATTCTCAAAAATACGCTCTCACAACATGCAGTAGTCAATAAGATATCGGGCCTAAAAAAAGCTTACGATGGCAATTATAATGACGCATTACCTTATTTCCTTTCTGGCTTGAATGATTTCACCTTCCTAAAAGATTCTGATGAAATAGTCATTCTATCACAAAACTTATCAAAATTATATTTTTTAAAAAATGATTTTGAGACCTCCATGAGTCACATTAAAAAGAGTGAGCAATATTTTAGAAAAGCTAATAAAAAAGTAAGTCTAACTGATATTCTTTTGTGGAAAACTCAAATATATTTAAGTTTAGGAAAATTAAAAGAAGCTGAATTATTGATATTAAATAGAATTCTTTTAATGCAACATGATAAAAATCAGGAGCAACAATGCTATTACATTCTTGGAAAGATATACCTCAAAAATAAACAATATACACAAGCAAAATGGTTCTTTATACAAGCTGACGAATTAGCTCGAAGATTAAATAAAACTGAAAAAAGAGTACAAGCATTGTTATTTTTGGCAAAAGTTAAGAACGCTATTAAAGATTATTCGTTAGCTGAAAAAGATTTATTTTTAGTAAAAAAGTTATTACTAAACATTCAATCGAGCTATAAACTAGACTTATATTTAGAAAGCGCTCAAACTTATTCTTATCTTGCCATTGAAAGTAAAGTGTCTGAAAACAGACACAAGTTTGACTTATTTAAAAAACTATTCCTTCCCTAAAACCTTATATTGTAATTATTCGTTAAGAATAACAATTACTCAACTATAACTTCTAAATGTATATTATCATTTTCTTTATCACACATTGGTTCCTTTCTCTTTTTGTGCAAACATTCTTTTTACATCGCTATGCTTCGCACAAAATGTTCAGCATGAATCCCTTTTGGTATCGTTTCTTTTATATATTAACTTACATTGGCCAAGGTGCATCGTACTTAAAGCCAAAAGCTTACGCTATTATGCACCGCATGCACCATGCGTTTTCCGATACTGAAAAGGATCCTCATTCTCCGCATTTTTTTGAAGATGTTTTCCAAATGATGTGGAATACACGTGGTCAGTATGTTATTTACGAAAAAGATTTACAAGAGCCTGAACCGCAATTTAGAGGCGAATATCCCGAGTGGAAGTTCATTGATAATTTAGGAACCTCTATGGCTTCAAGAATCATTTTTTCTATAGCTTATTTCGGATTTTATTTAATTTTCGCCACCCAATGGTGGATGTGGTTATTGCTTCCTTTCCATTTTGTAATGGGTCCTTTGCATGGTGCAGTAGTAAATTGGTGCGGTCATAAATACGGATATTCTAATTTTGATAACCAAGACAAATCAAAAAACTCAACTCCTTTCGATTTTTTAATGTTGGGAGAATTATTTCAAAATAACCACCATAAGTTTCCAAACAGCCCAAATTTTGGTAAAAGATGGTTTGAAATAGATCCAGTATATCCAATTATGAAAGTAATGCATTGGTTAAGAATCATCAGATTTAGAAAAGCTTAATTTAAGGTACCTTCAAAGGCTTTTCACTATATCTTTTTCTTCAACTATATAATTCCTGACTTCAAAAAAAGGCCGCCGTTACATTCCTTAATGCAAAACCTACTTATCAATTAAATTTTAAACCTTAGCCCATTTCGGTATTTGGTTCAAAACCATCGTTAAGATAAAATCAACAAAACATCATTAATTAAATTAAATGTTGTTATTGATAAAAATTATGTGCTCTTTTGCTGTAGAAAACAGGTTAACTCCCTGATAGCTAAAGAAAATGAAACAAACTCATCTACATACAGACAAGTGTATTGCTTCCGCAAAGGAAATAGCACTTGCTATGTTTATTTGTTTACCTTCTTCAAGAACAATCTCTTTACGACGACGACCCCTGTACATTCCCAGATTTTGATCAATCTGAGAAAATCCTAATCTATTGACCATCGTGGATGGTTCCCTTAAAAATTTATTACTTATTAAAATGTGGACACAGTTCCACTCAAAATAAATGCATACTCACGATTTTAATATACTAGTTGCAGGCTCGCAACATATCACTTTTGCAGAAACCATCTGCGATGAAATGGCTGAATCTGCCAAAGCTCGTGGAACTGGTATTGCCAAACGTTCACCAGAATATATTGCCAATAAAATGCTAGAGGGCAAGGCAGTAATTGCTTTGCAAAAAGATGGCACTTGGGCGGGCTTCTGCTATATTGAAACCTGGAGCCATGGTGATTTTGTAGCAAACTCTGGCTTAATTGTAAACCCTATTTATAGAAAAGCTGGTTTGGCAAAAGCCATCAAAACTAAAATATTTGAACTTTCACGTCAGAAATACCCAAATTCTAAAATCTTTGGTTTAACAACAGGTTTAGCGGTAATGAAAATAAATTCTGATTTAGGTTACGAGCCAGTGACTTATTCTGAATTAACACAAGATGAAAATTTTTGGAAGGGTTGCCAAAGCTGTGTAAATTATGATATTCTGATGAGCAAAGGTCGCCAGAACTGCATGTGCACTGCCATGCTTTATGATCCTGAAGAAAAGAAACCTTTTGAAGAAGAGAGATTTAAGCAGCTCAGTAAAAAGGCAAATTTATTAAAACGTATTGAAGCCAAATTAAAAAGCTTCACCAAAATTGTAGCTACAGAATTTGGAATATTATTATAAGAATTGAGTAAAACGTATAAAGTATTGAGATTTGATTTCGGTACGAAATACGCAAATCTCAATACTAAATACTCATAACATGAAAAAGAAAGTTGTTTTAGCGTTTAGCGGAGGATTAGACACCTCATTTTGTTGCATTTACCTAACCAAAGATTTGGATTTGGAAGTTCACTCAGTAATCGTAAATACAGGAGGGTTTTCTGTAGAGGAATTAAAGCAGATTGAAGAACGAGCTTATAGTTTAGGGGTGACTTCTCATCATGCGGTGGAAGCAGTAAAAGGGTATTACGATTCTTGCCTTAAATATCTGATATTCGGAAATGTGTTAAAAAACAACACTTATCCACTTTCTGTAAGCGCCGAACGTGTCACTCAAGCTACAGCCATTGCAAATTATGCTAAAGAAATAGATGCCGATTTTGTAGCCCACGGAAGCACTGGAGCAGGAAACGATCAGGTTCGTTTCGATATGATTTTTAATATCTTGATCCCAAAAGTAGGAATCATTACACCGATCAGAGATTTAAAATTAAGTCGCGAAGCAGAGATTGAATACCTGCATAAACATGGTGTGGAGATCAACGCCGAAAAAGCAAAATACTCTATCAATAAAGGAATTTGGGGAACATCAGTAGGAGGAAAGGAAACCTTAACTTCTAACGGAATGTTACCAGAGGAAGCTTGGCCAACTCAAATGACCAAATCAGAGGCTGAAAATTTAGAGCTAGAATTTACAAAAGGTGAGTTGATTGCTGTTAATGGAAATAAATTCGGACATCCTTCTGAAGCCATTCAGGCATTACAAGAAATTGCTGCTCCTTTCGGCATAGGGAGAGATATTCATGTTGGCGACACCATTATCGGAATAAAAGGAAGAGTAGGATTTGAAGCGGCAGCGCCGATGGTGATTATTAAAGCACATCATGCTTTAGAGAAACATACGCTTACTAAATGGCAGTTGAGCTGGAAAGATCAGTTATCCATGTTTTATGGCAACTGGATGCATGAAGGCCAGTTCCACGATCCAATAATGAGAGATATAGAAGCTTTCTTAAGTAACTCTCAAAAAACCGTAAACGGAAAAGTATTTGTTCAGCTATTACCTTATCGTTTCTTGGTAATCGGAATTGAGTCAGAAAATGATTTGATGAGCAGTAAATTTGGTAGCTATGGCGAAATGAACGAAGGTTACACTGGCGAAGATGTAAAAGGATTCTCTAAAATTTTTGGAAACCAGGTTTCTATCTGGCATAAAGTAAATGAAGGGATTTAAAGATGAAAAGAATTAAAGTAGGAATTATTGGAGGAGCAGGTTACACAGGTGGTGAATTATTAAGGATTTTAATCAATCATCCTGAAACGGAAATTGCATTTATTCATAGTAATAGTAATGCAGGAAATTTAATTTCTGATGTGCACACTGATTTATTAGGAGACACTGATATAAAATTCACCGACCAATTATCACAAGAAATTGATGTTCTTTTTCTTTGCGTTGGACATGGTGACGCAAGAAAGTTTTTGGAAGCTAATTCCTTCAATGATAACATCAAAATTATTGACCTCTCTCAGGATTTCAGGCTCAATCAAAAATCGGAAATCGGAAATCGGAAATTCGTTTACGGTTTGCCAGAATTGAATAAAAAAGCCATTAAAACTGCAAACAATATTGCCAATCCAGGTTGTTTTGCAACTTGCTTACAATTGGCTTTATTGCCTTTGGCAAATGCATGTTTATTAAAATCTGAAGTCCATATTTCGGCAACTACAGGTTCTACCGGAGCTGGACAAAAACCCGGAGCAACTACACATTTCAGCTGGAGAAACAACAACTTATCGGTTTACAAAGCATTCGAACATCAACACTTAAATGAAATCGGTGAAAGCCTATTACATTTACAAACTGATTTTGATAAAGAGATCAATTTTGTTCCTTATCGAGGTGATTTTACCCGTGGAATCATAGCAAGTTGTTATTTAGAATGCGATTTGAGTTTGGAGGAAGCAGAGGAAATCTATCAGGATTTTTATGCTGACGCTCCGTTTACACATATCAGTAAATCCAATATAGCTTTAAAACAAGTCGTGAATACTAATAAATGCTTCATCTATTTAGAGAAACACGGCAACAAATTGATGATTTTATCCATCATCGATAATTTATTAAAAGGTGCATCTGGCCAAGCAGTGCAGAACATGAATTTGCTTTTCGGAATTCCTGAAACAATAGGACTTAAACTTAAATCCTCTTATTTTTAAAATCATGAAGTTATTCGACGTATATCCAATCAACAACATCAACATCGTTAAAGGCGAAGGAAGTTTGGTTTGGGATGATAAAGGACAAGAATATCTAGATTTATATGGCGGTCATGCTGTAATTTCTATCGGCCACACCCACCCACATTATGTGAAGCGTTTAGAAGACCAATTGTATAAAATCGGCTTTTACTCTAACTCCATTGAGATTCCTTTACAAGTGGAATTGGCTGAAAAATTAGGTAAGGTTTCCGGTAAAGAAGATTATCAACTTTTCTTATGCAACTCTGGAGCTGAGGCTAATGAAAATGCACTGAAACTAGCTTCATTTGCAAATGGGAGAAAGAAAATCATCGCTTTCAGTAAAGCTTTCCACGGCAGAACTTCTTTAGCTGTTTCAGTAACTGATAATCCAAAAATTGTTGCTCCGGTTAATCAAAACTCCAATGTTATTTTTCTTCCTTTTAATGATATTGAGGCTTTAAAAAGTGTTTTCGAGGATGAAGGTGAAGAAATTTGTGCCGTAATTATTGAAGGCATTCAAGGTGTGGGCGGAATAAGAGTAGCTAGTGATGAGTTTTTACAAACCATTCGTTCACTTTGTGATGAGCATGGTGCTTATTTTATTGCCGATTCTATTCAATGTGGATATGGTAGAAGTGGCAAGTTTTATGCTCATGATTTTGCTGGTGTGGATGCGGATATTTATCCAATGGCAAAAGGCATCGGAAATGGGTTTCCTATCGGAGCCATCAGTATCAGTCCGAAATTGAAACCTTGGCATGGCATGCTGGGGACTACTTTCGGTGGAAATCATTTGGCTTGTGCTGCTGCTTTAGCTGTTTTAGAAGTGATGGAAGAGGAAAATTCAATGGAGAATGCTGCAAAAATTGGAGACTATTTGATTTCTGAATTAAAGAAATTCGATAAAGTAAAAGAGGTTAGAGGAAGAGGCTTAATGATAGGAATTGATTTGCCCGAAGATATGGCTCATGTGAGAAAAGACTTGCTTTTTAAAGAACATATTTTCACTGGAACTTCTAGTCCGAATGTCATTCGTTTATTACCTGCATTAAATTTAACAATAGCTCATGCGGATAGATTTTTAACCTCCTTTTCTAAAATAATAAATCAATAAAAAATGAAACTATTCACCTCCATTTATGACGTATCTGACATTCATCAATTGGTTTCCGATGCAATATCGCTAAAGAAAAGTCCATTTGCGAATGAGCAATTAGGCAAGCACAAAACTTTAGGTTTGATATTCTTGAACCCTAGTTTGCGAACACGTTTAAGCACTCAAAAAGCCGCATTGAATTTAGGACTGCAGGTAATGGTGATGAATCTCGATAAAGAAGGTTGGGCAGTAGAAACTCAGGATGGCATCATCATGAACGGTACCACAGTGGAACACATTCGTGAAGCGGCCGGTGTAATGGGCCAATATTGTGACATTATCGGTTTCAGATCTTTCCCTAGTTTATTGAACCGTGAAGAGGATTATTCCGAAGAGATTTTCAATAAATTCGTGAAGTTTTGTGGTGTTCCAGTAGTCAGTTTGGAATCTGCAACACGCCATCCGTTGCAAAGTTTGGCAGATTTAATTACGATTGAGGAATTAAAGAAAACAGAAAAACCCAAGGTAGTTTTAACTTGGGCACCACATGTGAAACCATTGCCTCAGGCGGTGGCCAATTCCTTTGCCGAGTGGATGAATAAAGCAGATTATGATTTTGTAATTACGCATCCTGAAGGTTATGATTTAGCTCCAGAATTTGTGGGTAAAGCTAGAGTAACCAACAATCAGGATGAAGCTTTAGCTGGAGCCGATTTTGTTTATGTAAAAAACTGGTCGTCTTATACTGATTATGGCAAGATGCTCATCAATGATGATTCATGGATGATGACCAACGAAAAATTGAAACTTACCAATAATGCTGGCGTAATGCACTGCTTACCCGTGAGAAGAGGTTTAGAATTATCACATGAAATTTTAGACGGACCAAATTCACTAGTTTTAAATCAGGCTAATAACCGTGTTTGGGCAGCGCAGGCGGTTTTGAAGAGTATTTTAGAGAGCATATGCCTCCCCTAAATCCTCTCCGAAGAGAAAAAAGCCTCACCCAAACCCTCTCCGAAAGAGAGGGCTTACATATATTGTTGAAAAATAAAATTTAAAAAAAACATTAATGGAGCTTAGTAATCCTCAAAATTTATCAACTTCTAACTCCCTCTCCTTTGGAGAGAGCCAGGGCGAGGCTCTAACTGTTATAAAAATTGGAGGAAATATCATTGATGATTCTGAAAAACTACATGAGTTTTTAAAGGCTTTCGCCGATTTAAAAGGATATAAAATTCTGGTCCACGGTGGTGGCAAAATGGCGACAAAGTTGGCAACCGAAATACACATCGAAGCCAAAATGATTGAAGGACGCAGAATCACGGATATTGAAACTTTAAGAATCGTAACCATGGTTTATGCCGGATTAATTAGCAAAAACTTGGTGGCTCAATTACAAATGCATGGTTGTAATGCCTTAGGTTTATGCGGTGCTGATGGAAATTTAATCAAAGCAAAAAAACGACCTATCCAAAAAATCAAATCTAAAATAGATACCACTTTTCAGGAGGTAGATTTTGGTTACGTAGGAGATTTAGATGAAAACGCTATACAAAAAGAGAATTTATCAAAATTGATTGGTAATGGTTTTATCCCTGTTTTTTCAGCTATTACGCATGATGGGAAAAGCCAGTTATTAAACACAAATGCAGATACCATTGCCTCAGCTTTAGCAATTGGAATGTCTAAGCAATATAAAACTTCGCTGGTTTACTGTTTCGAAAAAAAAGGAGTTTTGTTAGATGTGAATGATGAAAGCTCAGTTATCCGAGAAATCAATCCTTCTAAATACGAAGATTTAAAAGCCAAAGGAATTATTGCTGATGGAATGTTACCTAAATTACACACCGCTTTTGAAGCGATAAATAAAGGCGTGAAAGAAGTGTTTATTGGCAAAGCCGATGATTTGGGAGACTTGGGAATTGCCCATGCTTTTGGGACTAAATTGGTTATTTAACCACAGAGTTAACAGAGCTAAATTTGTTTTTTTAACACAGAGGACACGAAGATCAAAGAGCTGGATTGGGTTTTGAAAGAATTGAAGTTAATTCATGGTCTGTTAAAACACCAAAAATAAATAAAGTGTTAGTCTTGAAAGTTCTAAAAACTAATGCATAACAAACTAAAAAGAATGGAAGCAAAGAAAATAACCATCATAGGAAGCGGAAATATTGGTTTATCATTAGCCAAAGGCTTAGTGAAAAGCGGTTTATATCCTGCTAAATCAATTACTTTAACCAAAAGAACTTTAACCGGTTTAGCCGATTATGCAACTCAAGGTTTCCAAACTTCGAGTGATAATGCTATTGCTGTAAAAGATGCAGATATTATTGTTCTAGCTGTTTTACCGCAACAGGTAAATAAGGTGTTGGATGAAATCAAATCTTCTATTAATCCGCAAATGCAATTATTTACTTCAGTGGTTTCTGGTGTGACTTGTAAAAATATCCGAGAAAAATTATACGATGATTTACAAGTGGTGCGGGTGATGCCAAATACTTCTATTGCCATTCAGCAATCTATGACTTGTTTTGCCACCGATAATGCATCGGCGGAAAGCCTTAAAATAGTAAAGGATATTTTTGACACCGTTGGAATGACTATTCAAATTCAAGAAGATTTAATGACTTCGGCAACGGCTCTATGTGCCTGTGGAATTGCTTTCTTCTTACGTTCGATTAGAGCGGCTTCACAAGGCGGTGTAGAAGTTGGTTTCCATGCAAAAGATGCTTTGATGATGGCGGCACAAACAGCTAAAGGCGCTGCCGATTTATTATTGCAATTGGCATCACACCCAGAACATGAGATTGATAAAGTGACCTCGCCAAAAGGTTGCACCATTGCCGGATTAAACGAAATGGAGCACAATGGTTTCAGCTCAGCCATGATTAAAGGGATTAAAACTTCGGCAAAAATTGCAGGGGAATTATATACTAAAGAGTAGCAACATGAAAGATACAAGAATCAAGGACCTAAAATGATTGATAAAAACCTATATCAAAATGCAGTTGAATTATTGAAAAAACTAATTGCAACACCTTCTTTTAGTAAAGAAGAAGATGGGACTTTTGCTATTCTTTCAGATTTCTTCACCCAAAACGGAGTTGACTTCTATACCAAAGGGTTCAATATTTGGGCTTACAACAAACATTTTGACATAAAGAAAAAAACTATTTTATTGAATTCTCATCACGATACGGTGAAGCCTAATAAAAGCTATACTCGTAATCCTTTTTCTCCAGATGAAGTTGATGGAAAGTTATTTGGCTTGGGAAGCAATGATGCTGGAGGCTGTTTGGTTTCTTTGATAGCCACCTTCCTACACTTTTACAATCAGGAGAATTTAAAATACAATATCGTAATAGCCACTACTGCTGAAGAAGAAAATTCTGGCAAAGGTGGTTTAGAATCTATTATCCCTGAGTTAGGCAAATTAGATTTCGCCATTATTGGTGAACCTACCTTAATGGATTTGGCCATCGCAGAAAAAGGTCTGTTAGTGTTGGATTGTCACGTAAAAGGAAAATCTGGTCATGCTGCCAGAAATGAAGGCGAAAACGCCATATATAAAGCATTAAAAGATATCGAGTGGTTCCAGAATTATCAGTTCACTAAAGTTTCAGATTCTTTGGGTCCGGTAAAAATGACTGTGACTATGATCAATGCAGGAAGTTTACACAATGTAGTTCCTGATAACTGTACTTTTACAGTGGATGTCCGTGTAACTGATGCTTACAATAATGAGGATGTTTTAAAAATTATTCGTTCTTCTGTGGATTGTGAGGTAATTCCGCGTTCTGTAAGGTTGAAGTCTTCATCTATTCCAAAAGAGCACCCCATTGTACAAGCTGGAAAAGCTTTAGAAAGAAATACTTACGGATCGCCCACTACTTCAGATCAAGCGCTCTTAGATATTCCATCACTAAAATGCGGCCCAGGGGATTCGGCAAGGTCGCATACAGCGGATGAATTTATTTATTTGAAAGAGATTGAAGAAGGAATTGAGGGATATGAGACGATGTTGAAAAAGATTTTATTTTGATTTAGGAAGGACGATTTTAGATTGACCTGAAATGATATAAAATGATTTCTTTTATAAAAAAACATAAATCTAAGATTCATATCCCTGATAATTTCTTATGTCGATTGAATCGACCTATTATAATAACATGTCGATTTTTTTCATTATTTTCGACACGTTAATTTTTCATGTCGATTAAATCGACATATAAAAATCAAAGAAAATGAAGAGTTTTGACAGGAACAAACCTTATAATTCTTTACCAAATTTACCTCCAAAGGCAAATCTGGAAAGCGTGGAAATATTAAAAATATCCATTGAAGCGAATAAATTATTAGCTGAACTAAAAGGTTATTGCCAAACCTTACCTAATCCCAACTTACTGTTAAACACCATTGTATTACAGGAAAGTAAAGAATCAAGTGCGATAGAAAATATTGTTACCACACAAGACGAATTGTACAAGGAAACCCTACGGTTTTCTGACAGTATTAAAAATGCAGCTGCTAAAGAAGTAATCCAATATCGTGAAGCAATGTATTGGGGATTACAAGAAATGCAAAAAACAGGTATTATCACTACTAATTTATTAGTAGGTGTAATGCAACGTTTGAGAAATACAGATGAGAATATCAGAAACACTCCCGGAACAAAACTTGCAAACCCAACAAATCAACTAATAGTTTATACACCTCCAGAAGGTGATACTATCATCAGAGAGAAATTAAAAGAACTGGAGCATTTTATGAATGATAATGAGTTTTCCAATCTGGATGGTCTCATCAAAATGGCACTCATTCACTATCAATTTGAAGCTATTCATCCTTTCTCAGATGGGAACGGAAGAACAGGAAGAATTTTGAATGTATTGTATCTTATTAATCAGAACTTAATTGGCTTACCCGTTTTATACCTCAGTTACTACATCATACAAAACAAGGCAGATTATTATCGCTTGTTAAGAGAAGTAACAGAAAAAGGGATTTGGGTAGATTGGGTGAAGTTTATTGTAAAAGGAGTTGGCGAAACTGCTGCTTTAACACTCCAAAAAATAAATGCTATTCTGCAATTGAAAACCAATTCTGAAGAGAAGATTGAGAAAGCATTAAAAGCATCCTATTCTCGCGAGTTGTGTGATTTATTGTATAGTTATCCGTATATCAAAATAAAAATATTGGAAGAAAATAATATTGCAAAAAGGCAGACTGCTTCTGATTATTTAAAAAAATTAGAGAAAGCAGGTGTATTGGAATCTACTAAAATTGGTAAAGAAACCTATTATATCAATAAAGGATTAATGGCTATTTTATCAAAATAAGAGTGAGAATCTCATGTCGATTGATTCGACGTGTTATCAAAACGTGTCGATTATTTTTAATTATTTCGACATGTTAATTTTATATGCCGATTGAATCGACATATAAGATTTAAGGTTAAAAATTAACAATTGTAAATTTGGAACACGCTTAGCGTTTAAAATCATAACATGAAACTTTGGCAAAAAGAAACATCAACCAATAATTTAGTAGAGCAATTCACTGTTGGGCAAGACCGTGAAATGGATCTGTTTTTAGCGTCTTTTGATGTTTTAGGTTCTTTAGCTCATACCAAAATGCTTAACAGTATTGGTTTATTGCCTGACGAAGATTTAGCCACAGTTCAGCAGGAGTTGAAAAATATCTATAAAGAAATTGCAGATGGCAAATTCACTATTGATGAAGGTGTAGAAGATGTGCACTCACAAGTAGAGATGCTGTTGACGCAAAGAATCGGCGAAGCCGGAAAGAAAATCCATAGTGGTCGTTCCCGAAATGATCAGGTTTTGGTGGATTTAAAACTATTTTTCAGAAGCCAAATTCAAGAAATGGTAGGCTCTGTCAAGGAACTTTTTGAACTCTTGATTCAATTAGCTGCAACGCATAAAGAAAAGCTGATGCCGGGTTATACGCATTTACAAATCGCCATGCCTTCTTCTTTCGGTTTGTGGTTTGGTGCTTATGCTGAAAGCTTGATCGACGATTTAGAACTGCTGTTGGCGAGCTATAAAATCTGTAATAAAAACCCTTTAGGTTCTGCTGCAGGTTACGGTTCTTCCTTTCCTTTGAACAGGACCATGACTACTCAATTGTTAGGTTTTGATCACCTGAATTATAATGTGGTTTATGCACAAATGGGTCGCGGAAAAACAGAAAGAATCCTATCTCAGGCAATGTCGTCTATTGCGGCGACATTAAATAAAATGGCGATGGATGCCTGTTTATTTATGAATCAAAATTTTGGATTCATTTCTTTCCCTGATGAACTCACCACTGGAAGCAGTATCATGCCACACAAAAAGAATCCCGATGTTTGGGAATTGATTCGTGGACGGACCAACCAATTACAGGCTTTGCCCAATCAGATTATGATGTTGACGACCAATTTGCCAAGCGGGTATCACCGCGATATGCAATTGCAGAAAGAAACACTTTTTCCTGCTTTCCAGAGTTTAATGGCATGTTTAGATATAACTAAATTCATGTTGAAAAACATCAAAATCAAGGACAACATTCTGGACGACCCAAAATACCAATATCTTTTTTCTGTGGAAGAAGTAAATAAACTGGTTTTAGCCGGAACGCCTTTCAGAGAAGCTTATCAAAAAGTAGGCTTGGATATTGAAGCAGGAAACTTTGGTGGAAAATATGAAATCAATCATACTCACGAAGGAAGTATTGGTAATTTGAATTTACCTGAAGTGAAAGCAATGATGAAGGATTTGATTGCGGAGTTTAAGTTTGAGAAGATTGAGAAAGCGATAAATGATTTGATTTCTTAAACCAAAGAAAGGTACCCTCTCGGGCACCTTCTTTCCTATTCTCTAAATACTGAGAATTATTTCTTTAAACCGATTTCACGTAAACGCTCGTCCAAATATTCACCTGCGGTGATATCATTGTAATCTTTGGGATGATTTGCATCGATACATAAATCTAGGCAGCTTAAATCCATATTTGATTTTGGATGCAAGAAAAACGGAACCGAGTAACGCGAATTCTTCATCAACTCCCTTGGTGGGTTTACCACACGATGAGTTGTTGATCTCAGTTTATTATTGGTTAAACGCTGCAACATATCGCCCACGTTTACCACGATATCCTCACCCTGAGCCTTAATAGCAAACCATTCGTTATCACGTGTCAACACTTCCAATCCATCTGCACTGGCGCCAATTAAAAGCGTAATCAGATTGATATCTTCATGTGCTCCTGCCCTTACCGCATCGGCAGGTAAGTCATCTGGATTTTCTATTGGAAAATAATGAATCCCTCTTAAAATCGAGTTTCCGTTATGTACTTTATCTTCGAAATAATGTTCTGGAAGTCCTAAATAAACTGAAATTGCATTTAAAATATGCTTCCCTGCATTTTCTAATTTCTGATAAACTTCTTTGGTCACTTCGTTAAAAGCTGGATATTCATCTACGATAACATTATCAGGATATTCGACTTTGATAGAATCCCCATCTTCTACATACTGACCAGTTTGCCAAAATTCTTTCAAATCTGGAGTTTTAGCATCTTTCGCTTTTTCGCGACCTTTTGAAGTATAACCACGCTGACCAGCCAATTCTACTTTTTCATATTTCAACTTCTTTTCTTCTGGCAAAGTGAAAAAGTTTTGAACCTGCTGATATAATTTCTCAATCAACGCTTTATCTAAACCATGATTGGTGATAGTGACAAAACCAGTTTCGTTAAAGGCACTCCCAATGGTATCTGAAAATGCTTTCTTTTTTTCAGAAGAACCACTTAAATAATCGTTTAAATCTAACCGAGGTATATTTACTTCTTTAGCCATATTAAATTTTAATTGAAGTTCAAATTACTTCTAATTTGTGGATAAATGCAAATATGATTTTAATTTTTATGATCTTGATACTGATTATCAATTGTTTTAGTTATTAACAATTTTTCATGAAGATTACAATAATTAGGGCTAATGTAACGTCCTAAAATAGGTTGACTAGTTTGTGAATACTAATATGGCGTAAAAACCTCAAACATCTTTAAAAATGTTTGAGGTTTTTTTGTAGGTTTTTACTTTTATCTTTTGTTGATTGTGCATACGGATAGGTGTTAGCATTTGGCAACTTAAATGCGGACGTAAGCTATTATAAACATCAATGCTATTCATAGCAAGATATTGAGCTTCTTCCAGGCTATTTATCTGTTCACCTAATCCAAACTCTTCTTTTAGGATTCCGTTCATTCGTTCTGCCACCGCATTATCATAAGGACTCCCACTCTCAGTCATGCTGATTTGTATGTTATTGTTAATCAGATGATCAATATAAAGCTTGCTGCAATATTGTAACCCTCTGTCCGAATGATGAATCAAATCAGTCTCAAGATACTTTCGCTTGCAAATAGCCATATCAAGTGCTTTTAGTGTAGAAGAGGCCTCCATGTTTGAGCATAGTTCGTGTCCCATTACCTGTTTGGAATAAGCATCCGTAATTAAATGTAAATAAGCATTGCCTTCCATTGTCTCGATGTAAGTAATGTCAGCCACCCATAGCTGTTCAGGTCTGGTTAAAACCAAGTTTTTAATCTGATTTGGATATTTCCTCATCCAGTGCCTGGAATCTGTGGTAACGGTATACTTTCTTCGTTTTAAGACCAATAGCCCTTCTTTACGTAATAAATCAAAAAACCTATCTCTACCTATAGGGCAAGTCTTTTGTAGTAAAAAATGAAGTTTACGTGTCCCTAGCCGAGGCATCTGTTGACGGATTTGTAACACTTCTGCTTTTAGCTGGCTATAACTTTCTTTACGCCTGGTCTGATGTGTAAACTGTTTGTAATAAGCTTGTTTTGAATAGCCAAACAACTCACAAAACATACTCACTTTTCGCGGGTAGGTTTGGGCAAGCTCGGTAATTGTCTGGCTTCGTCCTTTTTTAAGATACTGATCCCTTCTTCCTTTTCTGCAATCGAAATCAGCTTTTCATAGGCCAACAGCTTCAGCTTTGCATCCGCCAATTCTTTCTCAAGATCTTTTATCCTTCGTTTTTGAGGGTCTTTCATGGGGGCACCTATACTTCCTTTACTCGGATAGTGCAATTTACCATACTTCTTACACCATTCAAATATTCGAGTATTGCCGCCAATGCCGTATTTGACCTGTAATTGGTCTTTATTCAGAGGTCCTCTCTCGAACTCTTGAACTACCATTCTTCTAAAAACTTCGCTGTACTTTTTTGACGAGCTTTTACCTTTTTGTTTAATTACTTGATAACTCATATGTTGACGTTTTATTAGTCAACTTCTTTCAGGACGAGACA
>JACMOI010000145.1 GCA_014378105.1 Pseudopedobacter sp. | reverse complement strand
TTACAAATTCCAGCGACACCTAATTTGCCTTTGTTTTGTTGTAGAACGTTAATTAATGTTACGATAATTCTAGCACCAGAACAACCCAATGGATGACCAAGAGAAACTGCACCACCATTAACATTTACATGGTCTGGATTTAATTTCAACTCTTTATTATTCGCTAAAGATACGACCGAAAATGCTTCATTAATCTCAAAAAAGTCGATTTCAGTTGCTTTTAAATTGGCTTTATTTAGAGCAATCGGGATAGCTTTTGAAGGTGCAGTAGTAAACCATTCTGGCGCTTGTTGCGCATCTGCGAAGGCCAAAATTTTAGCCAAAGGTTTTAAGCCTAATTCGTCAGCTTTTTCTTTGCTCATTAAAACTAAGGCTGCAGCACCGTCATTTAAGCTAGAAGCGTTGGCCGCTGTTACTGTTCCGTCTTTTTTGAATACAGGTCTTAAGCCTGGGATTTTTTCAAATTTCACATTGGCAGGTTCCTCATCCTGATCTATCAACGTGATATTTCCTTTTCTGTCTTTAATTTCTAGGGGTACAATTTCATCTTTAAACTTCCCATCTGCAATTGCCTTTTGCGATCTTTTATAGGATTCTATAGCATATTCATCTTGTTCTTCTCTTGATATATGACAATCTGTGGCGCACAGTTCAGCTGCTGAACCCATATGGTAATCATTATAAACATCCCATAAGCCATCTTTTATTAAGCCATCGGTTAAAACACCATTTCCTAATTTATAGCCACTTCTTGCTTTATCAATATAATAAGGGACATTACTCATGCTTTCCATTCCACCAGCAACAATAATATCCTGATCACCAGAAGCGATACTTTGTGCAGCCAACATTACTGCTTTCATTCCTGAAGCGCAAACTTTGTTTATGGTGGTGTTGGGTACATCTGGCAAACCAGCGAATTTCGCTGCTTGGGTCGCTGGTGCTTGGCCTAAATTTGCAGAAAGTACATTACCCATAAATACTTCTTGTACATCAGCAGGTTTAATCCCTGCTTTTTCAACTGCAGCTTTAATAGCCAACCCACCTAATTGTGTAGCGGTAAATGAGGTTAAACTTCCAGAAAAACTACCTATTGGCGTACGAACGGCAGATATAATATAAACTTCTTTCATAAAAAAATATAATTGGTGCTACAAAATTAATTATAAAATAGAACCTAAGCGTACCAATAGTGTTTTATTTTAAAATTTTACATGGGATAATCAATAGATAAATTATTATAAATTTGAAACAAATGGACAACTAGTGGCAAATATAAATCGCAATTCACATAAGATTATCTATAGAAAATATACTTCCGTAATAAAGTATATTTTAATGGCGGCAAGTGTTTTAGTCATAACTGCTGTGCTACCAAAACAAGCCCGATTTAAATTCGAATTTGAAAAGGGCAATGTATGGATGCATGAAGATTTAGTGTCTCCGTATAATTATCCCATTAAAAAAACTATTGAAGAGATAAAAAGTGATAAATCTAGCATTCTTCAATTTGTACTTCCGGTTTACGAGTTTAATCCTGATGTTTTTCAAGCTCAAGCCGATCAATTCCAAGCCGATTTTGAAGCAAAATGGCGTAACTCTGGTTTGAAAGATGATACCCAAAAAGAGAAAAATTTCGAAGCTGGGTATAAAATATTGCAAGACATTTATAGCAAAGGGATTATAGGATTAAATAAGAAATATCAACGAGATGGGGAAAATTACACCATCTCTTTATTGAAAAATGGATTTGAAAATAAGGTAAGCACAGCTGAACTTTATACACAAGCATCAGCAATTGTTGTCGCTGGAAACACGCTAGTAAAGCAGCCAAACATCTCGAGTGATTTATTGCTTTCAATATTAAAAGACAGAATTACTCCTAATGTTAATTATAATGAACGCTTTACTGAAAAGATAGAAAAGCAAGCAATAGAAAATGTTTCATCCACCAGAGGAATGGTGCAAAAAGGTGAATTGATCGTGGCTAAAGGAAGTACCATAAATGATGAAATTTATCAAAAACTGGAATCTTTAAGGCAAAGTTATGAAGACAACACCAACATCACTGGAAATAGAGACTTTATTATTGGAGGTCAGTTTCTGTTGGTAGGAATGATTATCTCTTTATTGATGGTCTTTCTTTTCCTTTTCAGGAAAGATATTTTTGCTGATAATCGTCAAATATCTTTGATTTTACTAGTAGTTACGGGGATGTTAGTTTCCCTTTCTTGGGCAATCAATGTTAAAATCCCTAGTCTATATTATATACCCTATTGTATTGTTCCAATTATTATTCGGATTCTTTTTGACACCAGGTTGGCGATGAATATTCACCTAATGGTGGTTCTAATTGCAAGTTTTTTTGTCCCAAATAGTTTTGAATTTGCTTTTTTACAGATAACAGCTGGGATGGTAGCCATTTACAGTATTAAAAATTTAGTTCGTAGAGAACAGTTTTTAATATCAGCATTATTAATCCTATTGAACTATTTAGTTGCGTATTTAGGGGTTTCCTTAATTAAGGAAGGCTCTTTTGATGCTATCCAATGGGTTAAATTCTTGCCTTTCATTTTTAGTGTTTTATTATCTCTTTTGGCGTATCCTTTAATTTATTTATTCGAAAAGGTTTTTGGTATTACTTCAGATATTACCTTGATAGAATTGACCAATACCAATACAACACTTCTTAGAGAGCTGGCTTTTAAAGCTCCTGGTACTTTTCAACATTCATTACAAGTAGCAAATTTGGCCGAATCAGCTATTTTTAAAATTGGAGGAAATGCTTTGTTGGTGAGGGCAGGTGCCCTATATCACGACATTGGTAAAATAGATAACCCACAATTTTTTATTGAAAACCAAAATTCAGGTTTAAATCCTCATGATAAATTACCTTATCAGGAAAGTGCCCAAATTATCATTAAACACGTGTTAAATGGAATAGAAATGGCTCGTAGGAATAATTTGCCCGAGGTAATTATAGATTTTATCAGAACGCATCACGGAAATACTAGAGTAGATTATTTTTATCAATCATTTTTAAAGAATTTTCCTGAGAAGATTGTAGATGAAAACACCTTTAGATATCCAGGTCCAATTCCTTTTACCAAAGAAACGGCAGTTTTAATGCTTGCTGATTCGGTCGAAGCTGCTTCCAGAAGTTTAAAAGAACCCGATGCAGAAAGCATAAACGAGTTGGTGGAACGAATTATTGAGTATAAATTAGACCAGAACCAATTAAATGATAGTAACATTACTTTGAAAGAAATTGAGACTATCAAGCTGATTTTTAAGACAATGCTGATGGGAATCTACCATGTAAGAATCGATTACCTTAAACAGAATTAAAAATTCTTTTTGTAGTACTAAGTGGATTACTATATTTGCACTCCCGAATTAGGGGTAGTTGTTTATTCAACTTCAATTTTAATAGGAGAGATGCCTGAGTGGCCGAAAGGAACAGTTTGCTAACCTGTCGTACTGGCAACGGTACCGAGGGTTCGAATCCCTCTCTCTCCGCTGAAAAGAACCACCTTATTGTGGTTTTTTTGTTTTGATAGCCATCAATTTAAATTTATTACAGTGATTTGTAAGGGTTTAAATAGTACTGAAAAAAAAGATTAAAATAAATTTGCAAAGGCAGTTAAAAAACCTAATTTTGCAATCCCAATACAAACAAGCTCGGGATGTAGCGTAGCCCGGTATCGCGCCTGCTTTGGGAGCAGGAGGCCGCAGGTTCGAATCCTGCCATCCCGACAATTAGTCTTCTAAAAGTTGGTAAAACCCCTTAAATCATATGATCTAAGGGGTTTTCTCATTTTAATCAAACCAATATATACCAACTAAAACCAACGTGAATGTGCCCTATAAGGCTCCCCATTTTTATTGTTTATATTTGAATATAATAATATTTAAAGTATTGATAATCAATGATTTATTTAAATTAGTTTTGATTTGTTTTGAGAGCTTTTAATTTAAACCTGTGCCCCCTTTTAAATGGGGCACAAACAAAACCATTCATTTACAAGAAATATAATGATATGAATACACAACAAAACACTTTTGGAGTTCTTTTCTTTGTTGGGAAAAACAAAATTGATAAAGAAGGGAAAGCTCCCATTTATGCTCGCATCACTGTTAACGGTAAAAGATCAGACATCGCTCTTAAGCAAAAGGTTTCTGAAGTCAATTGGAACGAGAAAAGAGGATTAGCGAAAGGGAACAAGACTGAAATTGTTAAGCTGAACAATTATCTGGAAGAATTCCGATCTGGAATTGTCGCCACCTATCAGGAATTGGTATTACAGAAAACCTTAATTACCGTCGAACTCGTTAAAAATAAATTTATCGGAGGCGATAAGCAGGAATTCACAATCCTTAAACTGATTGAACTTCACAATCAGGAAGAAGGCAATATTCTGGTTTGGGGTACAATGGAGAATTATTATACAACCCAAAAATATCTTAGGAAGTTTCTCAAAGAAAAGTATGGAACAAATGACAAGTACCTTTCCGAACTGAATTATAAATTTATTATGGATTTCGATTTCTTTCTTCGTCGGTTTAAAAATAAACGGGGGAAAATTGCTTTGCAAAATAATGGAGTGATGAAGCATTTGGAGCGATTTTTCAAAATGATTAATCTGTCACTAAAGCATGAGTGGATTGAAAAAGATCCCTTTCATTCGTACAAGTTAAAATTCGAAAAAACTGAGCGTGAGTTTTTAACGAAATCGGAACTCAAAAGATTAGAGGAAACTAATTTTGTAAGATCGAGCCTGCAAACTGTAAAAGACCTTTTTATTTTTAGTTGTTATACCGGGCTAGCTTACATCAATGTCTTTAATCTACTGCCGTCAAATCTTGTGCAAATGGAAGACGACGAGTTATGGATAAAGACCTTTCGACAAAAAACTAATACCCTTGTAACTGTTCCATTATTGCCAAAAGCTATAGCTATTATTGAGAAATATAAAGATCATCCAAAAGCTATGATTGGAGGAAAGCTGTTGCCCCTTATTCCAACCAGAAATTGAACAGCTATTTAAAGGAGGTTGCTGTTGCTTGTGGAATTACTAAACCACTAACCTTTCATATTGCCAGGCATACTTTTGCGACTACCATTACGCTTACAAATGGTGTTCCGATTGAGTCTATTAGTAAAATGCTTGGACATACTAAATTGAGTACAACTCAAATTTATGCAAAGGTGGTGGAGAGTAAACTAAGTAGTGACATGGCCAGTTTAAGTGAAAGACTTTAGGCTGGTGAAGAGAAAATATCAGTATTTTGCAGATTAGATTGATTGAAGAAATTTCTGAGTTTAATTATAAGTTTATATTAATGACCGATTATTTGCGGTGAATAGTTTGATCTTTCACCGCAAATTTTAGAAATATTTTTGAATGAGGTGATTAAATAGTATATTCACCGCATATTTGCATCGAATATGTATATACACCAGTTAAAAAAATGGCCACAGTTTCATTGGAATTTAGAAGAGCTAGCTTTCAAGTTAGGAAAAGTTAGGCATCAACAAGGCAAAATTTTGGGACAAGTAAAGGCGTTGGGATTTAAATTTCAGGAAGAAACCTTATTATATACACTAACGCAAGATGTTTTAAAATCGAGTGAGATAGAAGGCCAGTTATTGAACCCCGAACAGGTAAGATCTTCCATCGCTAGAAGATTAGGAATAAATGTTGCCGCAACCATACATGCGGAACGTGATGTGGAAGGTGTGGTAGAAATGATGTTAGATGCTACTCAGAATTATAAAGACGCTCTTACTGAAGATCGTTTATTCGGTTGGCATTCTGCCCTATTTCCTACCGGTAGAAGTGGTATTTATAAAATAAATGTTGGTGCTTGGCGAGAACATCCTATGCAGGTAACATCTGGATATATGGGTAAAGAAATTGTTCATTTCGAGGCTCCGGAGGCAGATGTCTTAGAAAAAGAAATGAAGGTTTTTCTGAGTTGGTTAAACGATAAAAAAGAAATAGATGCGGTAATTAAGGCCGCGATAGCGCACTTATGGTTTGTAACGATACATCCTTTCGACGATGGGAATGGACGTACTGCCAGAGCTATTGCCGATTTACTATTGGCTCGGGCCGATCAAAGTCCACAACGTTTTTACTCCATGTCCGCCCAAATTCAGCAGGAACGCAATGGCTATTATGCAATTCTGGAGCGTACACAAAAAGGAGATTTAGACATTAC
>JACMOI010000002.1 GCA_014378105.1 Pseudopedobacter sp. | reverse complement strand
TTTAGTGAAAAGTATGGCTATGATTTAGAGAAAACATTATCAAAATATCCAATTAAAGAGTTGAGTGATCCTGAGCAAAAGAAAAATTTGATGAGCTCTTTAGAAAAGGGAAATGTGCAGCAGGTAGAGATTAACAAAGATGGAAAAGAAGGTAAATATTTTATTGAAGCCGTTCCGCAATACAAAAACATCAATGTTTACGACCATAAAATGCACACTGTTAAAAGGCAGCAAATAGAATCGGGAAATAATCAAAAAGAAAGTGAGAAAAAGGAGAAAAGCACTAAACAAGCGGAAACAAATGCAGAAACTGAAGAACCTAAAAAGACCAGAAGTAGAAAGAAAAAGTTAAGTGTATAGTTAAGGAAAAGCCCGTAAGGGCTTTTTTTATTACTATTAATAGGAAACATAATTTATAGTCGTTAAATATTTACAGCTAACCAAAAACATTCAAATCATGAAAAATCTATGTTATCTATTTATTTCCATTCTTTTATTTACAGCCTGTGGTTCTAAAGATTTAGACAAAGCAACTGCCTTAAAATTGCTTGAAGAACAAAAAGATTATCCAAAAACAATTGAAAATGATATTTATATTGCAGATCCAGTAGATGCCACAAAACTTTTTGAATCTGACTTAGAAAAACAAGGTTATGTGAAAATTGCTCATACCCAAAAACTGGCTGATGTCGGTAAACCCATTATTACTTTTACTGATAAAGCCAAACCTTTTTTGATTCCGCAATCAGCTAAGGATAGAAAGAATAATATTCAAAGAGTGAAAGTTGGAGAAGAATTTATTACGGAGATTGTGAATGTGAAAATGGAAGATAATGGGGAATCAGCTTTGGTAGAATATAAAAGTTTGTTGAAGGGGAAAACTCCGTTTTTTGTGGTTAGTGGGATTGGTAAAAGTGGGCATCACAAACAGCACTATAAGATAGATTTGCATTAATCTCTAAGAAAGAGCTGATTCGGGAGGAAGCATCTTAATTGATCCTCATTAGATCAGATTATTCTAATCTATAAAATATAGAAGCGAATGTGAATATGGGACCATTTTCGCTAAGAGATTCAAAATCTTTTATTCGAAAATAATTAATAGATAGATATGTTTTTTTTTAACTAAATTTTTGCTTGACATAAAGTTTAGATATTTCTTTTTCATGAAAAAATCAGCAGCTTAAATTAACTTTTAAAACAATATTCATCACTGAAATGAATTATTTTTATCTAATGTGGGTTAAAGATAGTCTTTCCCTTAAACATTACATGGAGTCCGTAGTGGAATCATTTCGAACTATTTTATAGGAGATTTAAAGCGTTTAGCAGATTTACGTTAAGATAAAATAATCTCTTTATGCACCTTTAAAATAGAGGTTCATTCAAAAGGATTTAATCTAAAGAATTCCCCGACGCTTGCGTCGGGTGTTGCGTGAAGATATGTAATTTTGTTTTTATGAGTGAACATATTCATAAAAGTCATAATAAGAGTTTGCTTTTGTATCATTTGGTTTGTCCGATAAAATATAGGCGAAAGGTATTAAATGAAGAAGTGTCAGAAACATTGAAGAACGTTTGTATAGAATTATCATCAAGATATGAGATTCATTTTTTAGAGATTGGTTGTGATGAAGACCATGTTCATTTTTTGATTCAGAGTGTGCCCATGATGTCTCCAAAAAAGATAATAAATACGGTAAAGAGTTTGACAGCCAGGGAGATATTTAGGTTACATCCAGAAGTGAAAAGGTTTTTGTGGGGTGGTAATTTTTGGACGAGTGGTTATTATATTAACACAGTCGGGCAGTATGCTAACGAAGATGTAATAAAAAAGTACGTTCAAGGTCAAGGAAATAATCAGGAATATAAAAAGATACATTCCTCACAGTTGAGATTGTTTTAATACCTCGTACCCTTGGGTCGAGGTAGTTTATTTCTATAAAATTTTTATAAATCAGAAATCATTTGAAGTTTTTTATTCTCTACTTCCCGAAAAGACCATTCTTATATAAATAAGAAGCGGTTTGATAAAAGGCAATGGCTTCTTCTTTTAGTTTTTCATCAACCTTTTCTGGCGTTTGCTCATTATTTGCGGAAACTTTAAACTGCTCTACTTTTTTCTGTGGAGAAAGGATGATTAAATGCCCATTTCGCATATACCCTAACTTTTCGTAAGTACTAATGAAAGCCCATTCTTCGCCATCTTGGACCCTAAAAATATCTCTGCCGAAAAATTTAGAATCATAATTTATATGTAGCATTCCTAGCAAAGTAGGTACAATATCAATTTGAGCAGTCAGCTTGTCGTAAACCTCTGGTTTGATAATTTTTGGGGCATAAATAATTAAAGGGATATGATATTTATCAACCGGCAATTCAGTTTTTCCGGCACTGGAAGCACAATGGTCAGCGACAATTACGAAAATGGTATTGCTAAACCAAGGTTTGGTGGATGCTTCTTTTATAAATTTTCCGATCGCGTAATCAGTATATTTTACTGCACCTTGTCTTCCCGTTTTAGAAGGAATATCAATTCTGCCATCAGGATAAGTATAAGGACGATGATTAGAAACCGTCATGATGTGACTGAAGAAAGGTTTCCCGTTTTTATATTTTTGATCTAACTGATGGATGGCTAAAGTGAATAAATCCTCGTCAGCAACACCCCAAATATTTTCGTAATGGATATCTTTTTTATCTAGTGCAGTTCTATCTGTTACTTCATAACCGTTATTTCCGAAGAAATAATTCATGTTATCAAAATATCCATAACCCCCGTAAATATATTGTGATTGATAGCCATTTTTATTGAGTAGAGACCCTAAAGAAAACAGATTTTCGTTATTCGGTCTTTTCACAATAGACTCTCCTGGAGTTGGTGGAATAGATAAGGATAAAGCCTCTAAACCTCTCACCGTTCTGGTTCCTGAAGCATATAGATTGCTGAACATCAAACCGCTTTTAGCCAAAGAATCCAAATTTGGAGTCATGTGAGTCGTATCGCCGTAAGCTCCTAAATATTCGGCACTCAAACTTTCTACACTAATTAAAACAATATTATACTTTTTCTCGGGCTGAGTGTAAGAAATAGCTCGCTCAATATTTTCTGCTTGTTTATTGTAAACTACACTATCTCTATTGAGTAGATCTCTTAAAATGGTAAAAGCTTTTTTCTGATCTATGGTTGCATAAAATTTATCGTAATTAAGTTCATTATTCCAAAATGCAGCACCAAAATCATATAGACCATCGCCAGCCAACTCAACAGCATATTGGTTTTTACTGAAATCCTTTGCATTATTTCTAACAAAAAACCATGATAGAATGGGGATTGCCAATAACAATAAAGCGATAGGTGTTCTTTTAGCAAACTTCATATTACTACTTAGAGAGAGCGTAATTTTCTTTTTTAGTATAAAATAAAATACTAAAATAGTGATCAATAGAATCACCAAAATGATTGGAATAACAGGATACGATTCCCAGATATTACCAATTACCTCTGTGGTATAAACTAAATAGTCAACAGCTATAAAATTATAACGGGTAGAGAATTCATCCCAGAATGTCCATTCTGAAACGATGTTGAATAATAACAAAAAAGTACAAAAGATAAAAACACCGTACCAGATAAAGCGGTGTGCCTTTGCTTTAAAAACCTTTGAAGGAAGCAACCAAGTGTATAAAACCAACGGAATACAGAAATAGCTGGCCATAATGGTATCATAAAATAAGCCAATGGTAAATACGCCAATGATGTTGAGGAACGACCAATCGAAACCTGAAGCAGATTTAACTAATAATGCCAAACGAGTAACGAATGCAATGTTGATAATTAGCAGGTACAGTAAAAATACTGGTCCAAATCTTTTGGATAAAATTTTATTAATGAATGTATAAATGACTTTATTTTTTAAGTTTAACAATCAAAATTAATTAGAATTATACAATAAAATATCAAAATAAAACCATAATGATGATTAATGAATTTTATCAGTTGCTACTTTATAGGTTGGATCTTCTATGATATTTACTTCAATTACCTCATCGGCATTTTTTAAGAGTATGCGACAATCTGAACTTAAGTGTCTCAGATGTAATATTTTTCCAGCATTTTTGTAGCGCTCTGTGAGTTTATTTAAAGCATCAATTCCAGACATGTCAGCAACTTTACTTTCGCTAAAATCAATAATCACTTCTTGAGGATCAGTTAGAACATCAAACTTGTCATTAAATGCTGTTACAGACGCAAAAAATAAAGGTCCATAAATCTCATAATGTTTGATGCCATTATCATCAACATATTTTCTTGCTCTAATTCTTTTGGCGCTTTCCCATGCAAATACCAATGCTGAAATGATCACTCCAATTAAAACTGCCAAAGCTAAATTATGGAGCCAAATGGTAATTCCTGCAACTAAAATTCCAATAAAAACATCTTGCTTGGGCATCTTATTTATGATTCTTAAACTAATCCATTCGAAAGTTCCAACTGCTACCATAATCATTACACCCGTTAAAGCAGCCATTGGAACTAAACCAATAATGGGTGCTCCAAAAAGAATAATTATTAAAATGGTAATTGCGGCAACAATACCTGATAAGCGAGCTCTGGCGCCAGCAGAAAGATTGACTAAAGTTTGTGCAATCATTGGGCAGCCGCCCATTCCATAAAAAAAACCATTTAAAATATTGGCACTTCCTTGTGCAACGCATTCTCTGTTTCCGTTCCCTCTTGTACCAGTAATCTCATCAACTAAATTCAGAGTTAATAAACCTTCAGTTAATCCAACACCCGCCATAACAAAAGCATAAGGAGCAATAATTTCTAAGGTTTTAAAATTTAATGGAATATTTGGAATATGAAAAGGAGGGAAACCACCACTTACAGATGCAATGTCACTCACTGTTTTGGTATGAATACCGAAACCTAAGACAATTAAAAAAACCACGATAATAGCGACCAATGATGGGGGAATAGCTTTAGTGATTTTAGGAAAGAATACCACAATAGCTATAGTTAAAGCAACTAACCCAGCCATAATAAATAAAGGTTCGCCACTTAGCCAACCTATCTGCCCATTTGAGACTGTTTTAAACTGCTCGAATTGTGCCATGAAAATTATAATTGCTAATCCATTCACAAAACCATACATCACTGGTTGTGGAACCAATCTTATAAATTTTCCAAATTTGAAAACTCCAACTAATATTTGAATACATCCTGCCAAAGCAACTGCTGCAAAAACATATTCGAGTCCATGAGATTGCATTAATGCGATTAGCACCACCACCGTAGCCCCTGCACCACCAGAAACCAATCCTGGTCTGCCACCAAAAACAGAGGCTACTAATCCCATTATAAATGCTGCATAAAGCCCCACTAATGGAGGGAAACCTGCAAGTATAGCAAATGAAAGTGATTCGGGAATCATGGTCATGGCGACGGTTAAGCCTGCCAAAATTTCAACCTTATAATCTACCTTTTGCTTGAAATTAAATAAGTTGAGTACCGCTTTCATATTTGAAGAGTTGAATGACTTTAACTGAAAAATAGATCAGCTATTAAAGCATTGAAAATGAGTATGATAAATAATTTTTCTCATTTCATGAATTCGCGAAGATAGGATAAATAAGGATTTTATCCAATCAGTAGGTAGAAATGGATTGAAAATCTTGTCAACAAAAAAGCCGATGGATTTTTATCCATCGGCTTGATATTGCCTTTATAAAAACTAGTTGAATAAGGTAAACTCAACTCTTCTATTATTTTGACGACCAGCTTCTGTCGCATTGTTATCAATAGGTTGGGTTTCACCATAACCTGTTGCTTCAATTCTTGAAGGGTTAACCATCTTACTTACTAGATATGTTTTAACAGATTCTGCTCTTTCTTTAGAAAGTTTCATATTGTATGCTTCACTACCTTTACTATCTGTATGACCAGCTAATTTTAAGCTTAGGTTTTTTGATATCAAAAGTTCTGCAACACGATTTAAAGTTGCGTAGGATTTAGATCTGATAGTTGATTTATTGAAATCAAATTCCAGATTTTTAATCGCTTCTGACACCACTTTTTTATCTTCATCTGTAATGATATAAGTTACTGGTTTTGCGGGCTCAACTTTGGGAAGTGGACATCCTGCACCATCAACCGCTATTCCTTTTGGAGTATTTGGACATTTGTCATAATAATCAGAAACGCCATCGCCATCAGTATCGGTCATTAATTTATTAACTTTGTCTTTTAGCGCATTTACTTCATCTTCATTGTCTTTTGGCATATTCGCCATCTGAGCTTTTAGATCATCATATTTAGCCACGTAATCTTTTTCTAGAATAGCGGCTGGATTTGCAAAAGCTAACTGAGGTTTTGTTTTGTTACCCAAAGCAAATTCTAAACCTGCATAGCCGTAAGAGAATTTATCATTTTGTGGTTCTCTGTGGTAGCCGTCTAAATTATCTCCATCTACGAAGTTCATTTTGTAACCTAAATCTAAGTTCACCCCTTTTGCAATCATAAACTTAGCACCAATTCCAACGGGAATGACTAATTCATGAATATTGTCTCCATTTTTTAACATTACACTTTGTCCTCCAGTAGTAACATCTGTAGGTTGATATCCCATTAAACCTGCACCAGCAGAAACATATGGCGTAACATAGCTCTGTCTACCAAGGATACTGAAATTACCAATGTTGTAAACAGCGCTTAAGGTACCCACCCATTTAACATCTGTTTGATAAGAACTATAAGGGCTATTTAATTTAGTTCCATTACCTAGAGTCTTATCATTGTTAGCCTTTAAAGTTCCTCTGAAAAAATCTCCTTGAATTCCGAAATTATGCCAAATTTGCTTTTTAATGTAACCACCGTAGCCTAAACTAGCTTTCCAATTGGTAAAATCGTTTCTACCACCAGTTGCAACAACCGGAGACATTACACCACCATTTAAACCAAATGACCATGTGCGATATGCACCTTTTATAAATGGAGCTGGAGATTCACTCATTTTTGGGGTTGAATCCTGAGCCAATGCAAAATTAGACATAGCTATTGCTCCTAAAAGCATTATAGATTTTTGAAAATTTGTTTTCATGTTGTATTTATTTAATTTCGACCATAGTAGGCTAAAAACTCTGCCGAAAATAAATTTTATCAATATCTATAGTTATAAATGCTGATTATCAGGGATTAAAGTCATAAAAAAAGGTATGACTGATAGCAGTCAAACCTTTTTTTATTGTATGGTAAAGAATACAACCTACCAAAGTTTTGATGGATAAACTCCATCTGAAACTAGTTTATTAATGTTTTCTTGAACTATTTCTTTATCTTCTTTATAAGTAACACCAAACCATTTTGCATCCGTTGGGATTACTTTAAAGTTTGCCTCTTTATTTTTAATCAAATAATCAGCAATTAGTGGGATAAAAAATTCTGATTTTGGATTACTCTCATTCTTATGAACAAAATCAATAAATAATTTTTTGATGACAGCAAATACATCAGGAGTAAATCCCCAGAAATTCATAGAAACAGGAGTGCTAGAGGCTAAAGGGTGGGTAGAGCCGTCTTCATTTTCATAAAGGATCTCGTCATCTTTTCTATAAACTTTAGTCCTTTCGTTTATTTCGGTCATGTTTCCATCTGCATCCGTTTGGCAAACGCCACGAGAAACTGATCCATTTTCTGATAAGGTATTGCCTATTTTGTAGCCAACAATGCTGTAAGTAGTTGAATTTGCTTCGGTAGTTAAGAAATCAACCATATTTTTGAAAGCTTCGAAACCATAATAATCATCGGCATTGATGACACAAAATGGTTCATGGATTTGATTTTGGGCTTCTAAAATCGCATGACCTGTTCCCCAAGGTTTTGCTCTTTCTATGTCTTTATCTATACCGTATTTCTTTAGATCAAAAGTTTGAAAAACATAATCAGTTTCAATTTTTCCGGCTAGTTTAGGTTCAAAAATCCCTTTAAAGCTATCTAAAAACTCTTCACGGATGATGAAAGTTATTTTCCCAAAACCAGCTTTGATGGCATCGTAAATAGAATAATCAATTATCGTTTCCCCATTTGGTCCAAATCCATCAATCTGTTTCATGCTACCATAACGGCTTGCCATTCCTGCTGCCAGGATCAATAAAGTAGGTTTCATTTTTTCTGTATTTTATTATTAGTTCCGGATGGGTTTATCATCCTTATTTTTTACATATTTATCTAGCCAATTATTCATTTCCCATAACATGTGTAAAATCGATTCTTTCGCTCGATAGCTGTGCGCTTCTGCTGGCAAATATACTAAACGTGTGGTAGCTCCAAAACCTTTAAGGGCACTGTAGAATCTTTCGCTCTGAATAGGAAAGGTTCCAGAGTTATCATCAGCCTCACCATGGATTAAAAGTAGCGGAGTCGTAATTTTGTTTGCATAAGAAAATGGAGACATATCAAAATACAATTTTGGATCGTCCCAATAGGTTCTCTCTTCTGACTGGAAACCAAAGGGAGTTAATGTTCTATTATATGCGCCGCTTCTGGCAATTCCAGCTGCAAAAAGCTTAGTTTGAGCTAAAAGATTGGCTGTCATAAAAGCACCATAAGAGTGCCCACCTATAGCGATTTTTTTAGGATCAGCGATGCCCATTTTAGTGATTTTATTAATTGCCGCTTCAGCATTTTGTGTCAATTGTTTAACGAAAGTATCATTTGGTTGATCGTTACTTTCACCAACGATTGGCATATCTACGTTATCTAATACCGCATATCCTTGCGTCACCCAAAAAATGGGAGAAGCCCAAGAAACATTTACAAATTGATATGGAGATCCTTTAACTGCACCAGCAGCACTAATAGTTTTAAATTCTTTAGGATAAGCCCACATCAAAACAGGTAACGTTCCTTTTGTGGGATTATAATCTTTTGGTAAATATAAGTTTGCAGTTAAATTTAAATGATCTTTTCTTTGATATTGAATTTGCTGTTTCGAAATACCAAATAATTGTGGATAAGGATTTTTAAAAAAAGTTAACTGCTCTTGCCTTTTGAGATTCTCATTATAAACAAAATAATTGGGTGGTTCAATGACCGATTCTCTAGTGATAATTAAATCTTGTTTATTGTCAAAATAAATTGGCCGTTCGTAAAAAGGAGCTCTAGAATGGAAAAGTGTGTCGGTTAATTTTGTTTTCACATTAAACTTCAATAAAAACGGGCGATCTCCTTTTGGAGATGCTCCCTGAGAGATAGAAAAAATCCAAATGTTATTAGGATCTGTAATTCTACGGATAGCACTATAATCTAATAATAAGATATCTTTATTATAATCGTTTTTAACGGTGACAAATTCTCCTGGATCATAATAAGTGTCTTCATAATACCGGTCCCAAATATTTACGCGGTATTTAGGATTATTAGGTTTGATGAAAACTCTTCTTTCACCTCTAGTTTTCCACCATCTTTCGGTAACCATTGCAATTTGGTCGTTTCCCCAATCTATATGCTCAAAACGGAGGTAACAATCCGCTAATTTCTTTTTCTCATTAACGGTTTCACCAACTTTTCTAGTGTAAATAACGTCTCTGATGGCAATTCTATTTGAAGGATCTCCATTGTCTTGAGCTTCAACCCAATAAAAAGTCTGCGGTTCATCAGCTCTCCATCCAAATTCTCTTGATCCTTCCAACACGGCATCAAAACCTTGCGGAAGATGATCAGCGAGTTGACTTTCGGCAACCTTTTCATTCAACTTACCATATTTATCTAAAATCGAAACGGTATAAGGAAAACTGCCGATAGGAACGATATAAGAATAAGGGCGATGAATAGTTTTTATCATCACCATGCTTCCGTCCGGAGAAAAATCAAAATCACGATAAATCTCTGGGCGGTTAAAATTAACAGTGTCACCGTTGATGAAAACCATTTTTAATTGAGTGGTAAGGTAATAATCAAAAAAAATTTCGTCAGTTGGCGTTTTTAATAAATCTTGATAAGTGCGATTTGGAGCCGATTTTCCAATATTTTCTTGTGTGTTTGGACCTTCAGGAATGGGAGATCTTTTAGGAATTTCTTTTTGTGGAGCGACACATTTCACCAAAAGCGATTTACTATCTGGAGACCATTGGTATAACCTTCCATAAGTATCATTTAAAGCAATGTCAGACAATCGTTTGGCTAATTTTTGTTCTAAATCTCCCAACCAAAGTTGGATTTCATTTTGAGTGGTAATGGTAAACGAGATGTATCTTTCATCCAAAGAGAAAATAACATCATGAATTTTGGCGTCTTTTGGAATACCCGCTAAATTGAATTCTTCATTTTTTCTTAAGTTTTTTAAGCTTAAAGTAGCAAAGTAGGAAGTGCGACTGTTTGAAAAATTAAAACCATTTACACGTAAACCCGCTAATTTAATATAGGGTTTTGAGACCTCTTCAATGGATGGGTAACCGGGTTCTTCTAAAGTAGCCATGTACTGGGCATGGCTACTAAAAATCACCGAACGATTGATGGTGTTTTCAATCATTTGAGTAATGGCATCAGGAGGTTTTTGATAACCAGAAATCTCTTGAGCCTCGACTAAAGAATATGAAAAGACTGTTAAAATAAATGCAATTACTTTACATTTTTTAAAAAATGAATGGAAGCTCATTTATTTAATATATTTAAAATCCTGATCTTTTTTAATTGCTAATAAAGAGTGATAGATGAGGTTGATCACATTGTCCACATCTTCTTTATGAATCATCTCTACCGTAGTATGCATGTATCTCAAGGGCAAAGAAATCAATGCCGAAACTACTCCTTCATTGCTGTAAGCAAAAGCGTCAGTATCTGTTCCGGTAGAACGTGATGAGGCCTGACGTTGAAAAGGAATATTGTTTTTCTGAGCTGTTTCTACCAATAATTTGTTTAAATTAACCTGTACGGCTGGGGCATAGGAAACAACCGGACCTTTACCACAAGCTAAATCGCCTTGAGTGATTTTACTAATCATGGGCGTGGTGGTGTCATGAGTGACATCGGTAATGATTGCCACGTTTGGTTTAATTTTATGAGCAATCATTTCTGCTCCACGTAAACCAATCTCTTCCTGAACTGAGTTTACGATATATAAACCAAAGTCTAATTTATTTTTATTTTCATGTAAAAGACGGGCAACTTCGGCAATCATAAAACCGCCTGCTCTATTGTCTAAAGCTCTACCCACATAATAACGATCGTTCAATACCATGAATTCATCTTCATAAGTAATTACACAGCCGACATGGACACCTAATTTTTCTACTTCTTCCTTAGAAGTACAGCCGCAATCTAAAAAAATGTTCTTGAGTTGTGGCGCTTCTTCTTTTTCGCCTCCATGACGGGTATGAATAGCTGGCCAACCGAAAACAGCTTTAACGAAAGCACCATCAGTATGGATGTTCACTCTTTTTGAAGGCGCAATTTGATGATCTGAACCTCCGTTCCGAATCACATAGATTAAACCATCACTGGTGATGTAATTTACAAACCAAGAGATTTCATCGGCATGTGCCTCAATCACTACTTTATAAGTTGCTTTTGGATTGATAACAGCAACGGCAGTTCCGTAATTATCAGTGTAATGTTCATCTACATAAGGGTTGATATAATCTAGCCATAGTTTTTGACCTTCCCACTCAAAACCAGTAGGTGAGGGGTTGTTGATATATTTTTCGAAAAATGCTAACGATTTTTTAGTGACTACTGCTTCGTGTTTCTTTTCTGATTGCTCTTTCTTCTTAGCCATGTGATTTTTATTATTTGATTTTGAACAAATATAATAAGCTTGATAAGCTTAGCGTGGTTTTGTGGAAATTAAATGGTTTTGTTTAATTCTTTTTCTAAGATGATATAGTCTATATCATCTTTAGAAAATTTCTGATCGGTTTCTATCATACCAAATTTTTTGTAAAAGTTGGTGGCAGTACTTCGGGCATTACACCAAATCTTATACGCTTTTTGTTCTTCTGCGTAAGCGAAAATATAGTTTAATAAAGCAGAACCAAAACCCTGATGTTGGAATTCTTTTAGTGTGGCAAACTTTCTAAACTGAATGATTCCATTGCCTTTATCAAAACAAGAAACAACGGAAATTAATTTATCCTGATGGTATAAACCAAAATGGATCCCATCCTCGTCTTCTTCTAGTTGAAGCTTCTTTAAAAGAAGTTTTGGATATAATTCCGCCTGCCTGACCATTAAAGTTGCCGCAGGCGGAATTTGTTCAATTGAGAATTGTGTTTTGTCCAATCTATTTCTTTACTTCTTTCAACATTTCTTTTACGGCCGCTTCCAATTGCTGGTCTTCGCCTTTTAATACTTTGTTATAATCGTTATTTACTTTAACATCAGGTTCTAATTGGTGATTCTCGGTCGCGTGAGTTTCGCCAGCACCATAAGTAGCAATCATTGGGATACCGAAATAAATGGAAGGATCTATTTGAGTTTCCCACCAAACAGCAGTACCTGTCCCTGCAACTGGCATTCCTATTAATTTACCTAAACCTAATTCTTTGTAAGCATAAGGGAACATGAAAGCATCTGAATAATTTCCTTCACTCATAATCACACAACTAGGTTTGCTCCATTTGTTTAATGGTTCACCACCTGTAGTGATATTTCCTTGAGGGCGTAACGTGAAGTATATTTTACCACCTAAAAAGGTGACTAAATCATCATGTAACCAGCCGCCACCGTTGAAACGGGTATCCACAATCAAAGCATCTTTATTGATATTTTTTCCCAATACTTTATCAAAAGTAACACGGAAACTAGGATCGTTCATAGCTCTCACATGTACATAACCTACTTTCCCGCCAGATAGGCTATCTGTTAAATGTTCCATAGTATCAGTCCAACGTTTGTAAAGCAATACATTGGTTTCTACTCCTCCTGCAATTGGTTTCACGATTTCGCTGTAGGTTTGCTTTGTCTTTGGATTGTGAAAATCAATTCTTGTGAAATCGCCAGCTTTATGATTTAAGAAAATTGCCCAATCTATGTTGCCATTAATGGCATTTCCATTGATTTTGTCAATCACCATATCAACTTTCATCTCAGTTTTGGCTTTATCAAAGGGACCTCCAGCAATAATATCCTTAACAACTAAACCTTCTCCTCCTTTAGTTACATCATATAATAAACCTAAAGCGGCAGTAGCATCGCCATTTGGAGACATTGCTCTATAGCCACCGCCAGTGTGCGAAGCATTTAGCTCTCCTAAAAATTCACTCAAGAAAACCTCGTAATCATAATTGTTACTGATGTAAGGCAAAAATTTAGTGTAGGTAGTATGATAGTAATCCCAATCTACACCTTGTAATTTTGGATCGAATAGTTTTTTTTTCACTTGTTTCCAAGCATGATCAAATATGTAAGCTCTCTCTGCTAATGCGTCCAATTCCATGTTGGCATCGATTTTTATAGGAGAAACTTTACCATCATCTACCCCAACTTTCATGATATTCCCACCAGCTAAAACAAAAAGGTTTTTTCCGTCATCGCTCATTTTTAAGCTTCCGTTATCAACACCCAATTTGGCTAAAACTTTAGTTTCGTGGGTACGCGGCATGGTTACCCAAAGGTCATAACCTTTTTCGTATTTAGCTAAGTAGAATAATTTCTCTCCATCTTTAGATAGCGCAACACCGCCAATATCTGTAGAACTGATGGTTAATCTTTCTGTTCTGTTATCTAAATTTTTAAGGTTGAGCACCAAGTCTTCGACTGGTTTAGTCTCCTTTTTATCCGCGGATTTTTTGGCTTCTTTTTTATCATCAGCTTTGCTGGAGCTATCTTTTTTGGACAACTCTTTTTGAAGATCAAAATCTTCTTTACTCAATTGATATTTATCCCAAGTATCTTGATCGAAGAACATGGCGTAAATATCGCTTTGGCTGCCACGACTCAGATTTTTCATTCCATCTTTATCAGTTGCCCAGTACATCATTTTACCATCCATTCCCCATTGTGGATGGTTATCTGCAAATCCACTTTCAGTCAGGTTGATCCGATTTCCACTTCCATCTGCTTTAAGCAAAACAACTTCGGGGGCAAACCATCCGCTACCTTCGTTGGACTGAGCTAAAAGATATTTGCTATCGGGCGACCAAGTAAAGTATTGATCACCATCGGCGTAAGAATAGTTTAGTCCTGCAGGCAAAACGGTAACTGTTTTTTTAGTATCCAAATCCATTACTTTTAAGATGTTTCTTTCTTCTAAATAGGCAACTTTTTTCCCATCTGGAGAATAAGAGGCTTGGAATTCTTCTTTATCAAAAGCGATTAAAGGTTTGGTATCGATAACAGTAGAGGCGTAGAAATATTTTTCGGACGGATTGGCCAAACTAGCTTCATAAACATCCCAAGAGTTGTCATTTTCTACGGAAAATAATAGTTTTTTCCCATCTGGACTAAAGCTTACCATTCTTTCCTGATATGGCGTATTGGTTATTCTTTTGGTGGTAGAACCATCCACTGCGGTTACGAAAATCTCGCCACGATAAACAAAAGCTATCTCTTTTCCACTGGGAGCAACTGCAATTTCCGTAGCATTTCCTTTTACTGGAACCATTTTGATTTGGTCAGTAGCGAAATCAGCCATAATGGTAAAGCTTAACTTTTTTGGTTGATCACCTTCTTTGAAGGTATAGATGTTGCCGTCTTGAGTGAAGGCTAAAGTGCCATCGTTTGAGCGGGAAAGATTTCTTACTGGATTTTTCTCGAATGTGGTTAATTGAGTTACTTGATTAGAATTAGCTAAGGATGATTTGAATAAGTTTTGATTTCCTTTTTGTTCGCTCAAATAATAGAAAGTATCACCGCTTCCCCAAACTGGCTCGCGGTCTTCACCTACAAAAGGAGAGACTTTTGTATACTGATTTGATTTTAAATCCAACACCCAAATATCACGAGTAATCGCAGATGTGTGGTGTTTACGATATGGATTTTCATAACCTTTTCTATCCTGATAAATGATTTTATCTCCTGCGGCGTTCAAGTGAACGTATTCAGTTCCTGCCGAATTAATCATCAAGCTTCTACCACCTTTTGAGGGCACTTCATATAGTTTCATCCAATAACTGTCGCCTGGAAATCGAACTGAGGAATAAATATCATGTCGGTTTGAGCCGAATAGTACTTTTTGATCATCCTTGCTGAAATCATAAGGAATGTCTTTATCTGAATTGTACGTTAAGCGAGTTGCTGCACCGCCATTTGCCGACATGGTAAATACATCGAAATTACCATATCTATCTGAAGCAAAAGCAATGGTTTTGCTATCATGACTCCAAATTGGATAGCCATTGTAATCTGATGTGATGGTCAAAGGCATAGCCTGCCCACCATTTATGGAAACTTTGAAGATATTACCCTTAAATTCAAAAGCAACCCACTGCCCATCGGGCGAAATAGCTGCTTGCTGCATAAATAAAGGCTGTTGCGCCTTCGCTACAATGAAAAGTAAGGATAAGAAAATAAAGGAGAGTAAAAACTTTTTCATGTTTTAAGATTTTGATTAGATTTTAAAAATAGCAAGAAACAGCGGGTATTTAAAATTTATGAAAGGCAAAATCCTTTTGAAACAAGCTATTTACAAAGGGATATTACCATGCTTCTTCTTTGGGTTATTCACCACTTTATTCTCTAGCATTTTAAAAGCTTTAATGAGTTTTATTCTGATTTTATAGGAATAATATTTATTATAAAAATCTAGGATCTCTATTTTAATCCTTTTGCTTCTTCTTTAAAAGTTCTATATCCGCTAAATCTTTAGTTCTTCCGGTTGCTTGCTTATTTTTGATAAAGTCGTTTGTGCTTATAAAAGTTATGTTTAATTCATCTATTTCAATTTCTAATTTGTTTTAAAGGCTTCGTCAAAATTAACTCCTGAGATGGAATTGAGAATATCTATACGCAATGGAGGATAACCTAGTTGAGTAACATAATTTTCTTCTAAAAAATCTTCTTCTTTAAGCCCAAGCTGACCAAAACCAAAGGCATTAATCACATTGACCATTTTTGTTGCATTTTTTGAATCAGGCTTTGTCCATATATCCAAATCTCCAGTATGTCTTGGTCTTCCATGAAAAGATAAGGCATAAGCACCAAAAACCATATATTTAACTTTATGGTTGTTTAGTAATTGAATAAAATCTATAAAGTCCTGTTCAAAAATCATAGTTTTCTTATCGAGACTGTTTTATCTATGTGTTTTGGGAAATCGCCCAAAAGCCAGGTATAATATTCATTACGAAGTCTTGAAACCTCAGCTATCCTTTTATAAGCAGGTTGATTTAGCCAAAAGTTCAGGTCTTGAGAATCTTCTTCCTCCATCTTCACTTTGTGAACAACCATTGACATTTTACGCACTTTCATAAATATAATTTCATAAATTTAGATTAAAGATACTAAATCAAACTTGGTTATGAAAGCATAATCAACCCCTCTCACAGATCTAAAATAAGACATTTACAAAGGAATATTTCCATGTTTCTTTCGAGGATTATTCACCACTTTGTTCTCCAGCATTTTGAATGCTTTGATGAGTTTTGACCTAGTATCAGCAGGTTCAATGACTTCATCTATAAAGCCACGTTCGGCAGCTCGGTAAGGATTAGCGAAAATGTCTGAATATTCTTTTTCCTTTTCCAGCCATTTTTCTTCTGGATTTGGAGCTGATGAAATCTCTCTTTTAAAGATGATTTCGGCAGCACCTTTGGCACCCATTACTGCAATTTCAGCTGATGGCCATGCATAATTCATGTCAGCACCAATATGTTTGGAGTTCATTACATCATATGCACCACCATAGGCTTTACGAGTAATTACAGTAATTCTTGGAACAGTCGCTTCGCAAAAAGCATATAATAATTTGGCTCCATTAGTGATGATGGCATTCCATTCCTGATCGGTTCCTGGTAAGAAACCCGGAACATCTTCAAAGACCAATAGAGGAATGTTAAAAGCATCACAAAAACGAACAAAACGAGCGGCTTTGGTAGAAGCATGAATATCCAATACTCCAGCCAAAAAAGCAGGTTGATTTGCTACCACACCAATGCTTCTTCCTGCTAATCGGGCAAAGCCTACCACAATATTTTCCGCAAAATTTTTATGAACTTCTAAGAATGAATCACCATCAATTACTTCCTCAATCACTTCTCTAATATCATAAGGCTGATTGGCGTTTTCGGGCATGATTTCATTTAGCTTGGAACGCTTTTCATCCCCTGATTCATAATCTTCAAAAGGAGCTTCTTCTTCGCAATTCTGAGGCATATAACTCAATAACTTCTTTACATGGTTAATAGCTTCAATTTCATTAGCACAAGCAAAATGGGTTACGCCAGATTTTTTGGCGTGTGTTTGTGCTCCGCCTAACTCCTCAGAAGTGACTTCTTCATGTGTGACAGTTTTGACCACATTTGGTCCAGTAACAAACATATATGAAGTGTTTTCTACCATTAAAATGAAATCAGTAATGGCAGGAGAATAAACAGCACCGCCAGCACAAGGTCCCATAATAGCAGAAAGCTGCGGGATAACTCCGGATGCCATCGTGTTTTTATAAAAAATATCGGCATAACCACCTAAAGAAACCACGCCTTCCTGAATTCTAGCGCCACCAGAATCATTTAAACCGATTAATGGTGCACCATTCTTAAGTGCCATATCCATGATTTTGCAAATTTTTTCGGCATGAGTTTCCGATAGAGAACCTCCAAAAACTGTAAAATCTTGCGAGAAAACATAAATTAATCTTCCGTTCACTGTTCCATAACCTGTCACTACGCCATCGCCAGGGTATTTTTCGTTTTGCATTCCAAAATCGGTTGAGCGATGGGAAACCAACATCCCAATTTCTTCAAACGAACCTTCGTCTAATAAAAAATGTAGGCGTTCACGAGCGGTTAATTTTCCTTTTTTATGTTGTTGTTCAATTCTTTTTTCGCCACCTCCAAGAAAAGCTTCTTCTCTTTTTGCGTTTAATATGGATAGTTTTTTATTCACTTAATTAGGATTTGGAATCGGGTGAAATTATAAAATTTATAAGGAAGCAACTAATTCTTTTAAAAATTATGCGTTAACAATTTTATGATGAATAATTTACAAAACTAAGTCTCCTTTTATAAATCATTTTAATAGTTTTGGCGGAAATATAATTTTAAGGATACAACTCCTTGTCTAAATGAATAAGAGATTTAAAATATTGTTGTACTGTAATGTGTTTATTGCAATTTTTATTGCGAAAATGCTTATTTCTACTGCACCTGTATTTTTAAATCTTGATCAAAAAGTAGTAAAAGCTGCAATTATGCAGTTAGAATTAGAGAATGATAGTAAAGAAAGTCATGGAGAAGCTAAAGACTTAAACAACATTCTAAAAAAAGGTGTTGAGTTTTTGCATGTGTATGATTTTAAAATCATTCCTATTTCATTGGTTCAAACTATTGATTATCACTTTATTTCTAAAAAGTACTTCAAAACATACTTTCCTTCGGTGCCAACTCCACCACCAAATGTTGCCTGATTTCTCTCAAAGAATTAAATTTTTTCAAGTAACATTATAATATTATTTTATGACAAATGATCAATCTACCACCGTTGGAAGTGGTATTGGTAAATATTTTCTTTCTAAGAACCTTAAGAAAGATATTCCCGCAAGTATTGTAGTTTTTTTAGTGGCACTGCCTTTATGTTTAGGTATTGCATTGGCTTCTGGAGCGCCTCTGTTCTCTGGAATATTAAGTGGTATTATTGGTGGAATTGTGGTAGCCTGTTTTAGTGGATCACAACTAAGCGTAAGTGGGCCAGCGGCAGGTTTAACGGTTATTATTTTAACTGCTATAACAGATTTAGGAAGCTTCAATGTATTTCTTTTAGCAGTAGTGATAGCTGGTTTGTTTCAAATTCTATTAGGAATTTTGAAGGCAGGAACCATCGGAAATTACTTTCCTAATTCGGTAATTATTGGAATGTTAGCAGCAATTGGGATTATTCTAATTCTGAAACAAATACCTCATGCAGTAGGTTACGATGCCGATTACGAAGGTGATTACGAGTTTAATCAGGCTGATCATGAGAATACTTTTTCAGCACTTATTTCTGCGTTTAGCAAATTTAGTGGTGGTGCGGTCATCATTAGTGCAATTTCAATAGCTATTTTAATCATATGGCCAAAAATCAAAAAGCTGGCAATTGTGCCAGCGCCATTAATTGTAGTTGTAGTAGGGATTCTATTAGCTGAAATCTTTAAAGATTCATACTTAACCTTAAATGCTCAGCAATTGGTACAAATTCCAGTAGTGGAATCTTTTACAGACTTTAAAGGGTTATTTATTTTTCCAGATTTTTCGGCTATATCTAATCCAAAATTATGGACAGTGGCAGTAACCATTGCCATTGTTGCTTCGCTGGAAACTTTATTAAGCCTAGAAGCTGTTGATAAAATTGACCCTATTAAACGAGTTTCGCCAACTAATAGAGAATTAATTGCTCAAGGAATTGGAAACACGATTGCAGGTTTAGTAGGCGCATTGCCCATGACTGCGGTAATTGTACGTTCTTCTGCCAATGTAAACTCTGGTGGAAGAACTAAAGTTTCTGCTATTTTACATGGACTATTTTTGATGATTTCCGTTTTATTAATCCCCATTTTAATAAACAAAATTCCATTAGCATGTTTAGCAGCTATCTTATTATTAGTAGGATATAAATTGGCTAAATTATCTTTGTTTAAAAAGATGTGGAAAGATGGTAAAGACCAGTTTATTCCTTTTGCGGTTACTATATTAGCTGTGGTATTTACTGATTTATTAATTGGAGTAGGAATTGGTTTAACAGTAGGAATTGTATTTTTATTAAGAACAAACCTACGTAATCCTTATTTTTATACAGTTGATAGAAGTGAGGGTAAACATACCATAAGAATAAAATTGGCGCAAGAAGTATCTTTCTTAAACAAAGGAGCTATTCAATATATGTTAACGCATATACCAAAAGACAATAAAGTGACTATAGATGGTACTCAATCTTTATTTATTGATAGAGATGTATTAGATATCATTAATGATTTCTACAATCATGCCCATACAAAAGATATACAAGTCGAACTCATCAATATTCATCCAAAATATGAGTTGCCAAAATTGAAAGAACTGGATTTAAAAACTAAAGAAACTGTTTAAAATGGAAAATAGAGATAAAAATCAATCAATGGAAATGAGAGGAACAAAAAATATTTCTGTCGGTCATGATTTAGATAAATTTAATTACGAAGACCTTTTGAAATGGAATAAGGAATGGGTTAGAGATACATTGGATGAAGATCCTGAATATTTCAAGAAGCTTTCGCAAGGGCAAAGCCCTCCAATTTTATGGATTGGTTGTGCCGATAGTAGAGTACCTGCTAACCAAATTACGGGCACCAATCCAGGTGATATTTTTGTTCATCGTAATATTGCTAATATGGTGATCCATACCGATATGAACATGTTAAGTGTTTTGGATTATGCTGTAGCTATTTTAAAGGTGAAGCATGTGATAGTTTGTGGCCATTACGGTTGTGGTGGCGTTTTAGCAGCCATGAGTCATAAACAATTTGGTTTGATAGATAATTGGTTACGCCACATAAAAGATGTGTACCGTACTTATGCTTTCGAATTGGATAGGTTAGAAGATGAAGTAGAACGAGGAAAGCGCCTAGTAGAACTCAATGTCATTGAAAACGTGTATAATCTTTGTAAAACGAGTACGATACAAAATGCATGGAAAAATGGTCAGGGATTAAATGTTCATGGCTGGGTTTATAGCCTCGAAACAGGAAT
>JACMOI010000024.1 GCA_014378105.1 Pseudopedobacter sp. | reverse complement strand
CAATAGAATTTCGTGTGGAGCACCGGGAACCACTTTATTCATTACATTTTTGATTTTAGAAAGTTCATTCATCAAACCTATTTTGTTATGAAGTCGACCTGCTGTATCAATAATAGCCACATCTTCTCCGTTTGCAACCGCCGATTGTAAGGTGTCAAAAGCCACAGAGGCAGGATCAGCATTCATCCCTTGTGAAACCACACGAACGTCGACTCTTTTTCCCCAAAGCTGGATTTGCTCAACTGCCGCAGCTCTAAAGGTATCGGCAGCACCAATAACTACTTTTTGTCCACCTTGCTTTAATTGATAAGCTAATTTCCCGATGGTTGTCGTTTTTCCTACTCCATTTACTCCAACTACCATAATCACATATGGTTTTTGCATTCCGTAATC
This sequence comes from Pseudopedobacter sp., assembly GCA_014378105.1. Classification (GTDB taxonomy): domain Bacteria; phylum Bacteroidota; class Bacteroidia; order Sphingobacteriales; family Sphingobacteriaceae; genus Pseudopedobacter. Next base: position 4,050 of record JACMOI010000024.1, on the reverse strand, counting down.
GAAACTTTGAAAATCACTGCTGTTATTTTCTTCTAGTAAAGCCTGAACCTCTTCTCTTAAAATATTATTAAGCTCAGAAGTATTTATATATTTATCTTTAGCGACACGAGATTGTACTCTTTCTACAATTTTAAGTGTAGTAGTCACGCCAACATCAGAGGTCACCAAAATTTCTTCCAGATTATCTAACACATCATCATCTACTGTAGATTTTCCTACAACCGCCTTACTTATTTTTGCAAAAAAGTTGTCTTTGGTTTTTTCTAGCCCTTTTTCAAGTGCTGCTTTCTTCTCAACAGTGGTTTCTTTTTTCTTAAAGAAATCAAATAATCCCATAGATGATAAAATTAAACAAAAAAAGCCACCCTAAGTCAATCAGGACGGCTTCTATATTTTCATTAGAATAATTACTCTTCGATTACGCTTTCTTTTGCTACTACGATTGCGTCTTTGATGTGATCATTATGAGCAATCATTTCTTTGAAAGAGTAAGCACCAGTTTTTGGTGATCTTACCATGGTAATTACTTTAGAGTATTCTTTACCTTTACCAGTTTTTAGCGTTGCAACAACTTTCTTTGCCATGTTAAATATTTTTTATACTAATAAATATTAGCCTTCAATTACTTGATTTCTTTATGTACAGTAACTTTTCTAAGAACAGAATTAAATTTTTTAATCTCTAATCTCTCAGGAGTGTTTTTGCGGTTTTTTGTAGTGATATATCTGGATGTTCCAGGCATTCCACTTAATTTATGTTCGGTACATTCTAAAATCACCTGAACTCTGTTTCCCTTCTTAGCCATTTTATTCGGGTTTTATTTTTTAATTAAATAGATCCTTTATTAACGAATCTAGTGATAGCTTCGGTAATACCAATCTTGTTGATGGTTTTAATTGCTGATGTTGAAACTTTTAGAGTTATCCAACGGTTTTCCTCAGGAAGGTAAAAACGCTTCATCTGAAGGTTAGGGTAGAACTTACGTTTTGTTTTAGCATTAGAGTGAGATACTCTATTGCCTACCATTGCTCCTTTTCCTGTTAAATCACAAATTCTTGACATGACTGTATGTTGTTTTCTATTAAAACTCAGTTTTATAAATAGTTTGCAAATATCTGAAATTACTTTCAGAATCACAACACGAGTCTGAAAAAATATTTAAATAAATCAAATGTCATTAATAAAGCCCTTTATGAGTGTATCAGTGTTTATGATTAGGGGTGATTAAATTGCATAAATTAAAGTTTTCATTTTTAAGCTCGCGTAAAACTCTTAAATTGAGCAACACATCCAAAAAACCAATATTGAATGAATTTCCAAATAAAATCTTTAAAAGACTATCAAGAAGCATATGCAAAAAGTGTGAAAGATCCAGAAGCTTTTTGGGCAGCTATTGCAGATCATTTTCAATGGAAGAAAAAATGGGACACTGTTTTAAAGTGGAACTTTAAGGAACCAAAAATAGAATGGTTTAAAGGTGCAAAACTAAACATTACTGAGAATTGCATTGACCGTCATTTAGTGGATAAAGCAGATCAGCCAGCTATTATATGGGAAGCAAATGATCCACATGAACATCATCGCGTATTAACTTATAAACAGCTACATCAGAAGGTTTGCTTATTCGCTAATGTTTTAAAAAATAATGGGGTGAAAAAAGGAGATCGTATCTGCATTTATATGCCGATGGTTCCTGAGTTGGCTATTGCTGTGCTGGCTTCTGCTCGGATTGGAGCAATCCATTCGGTTGTTTTTGGAGGTTTTTCTGCGCAGTCTATTGCTGATAGAATAAACGATGCACAATGTGAAATGGTAATTACTGCTGATGGAGGTTTTAGAGGAGCCAAAGATACTCCACTAAAAAATGTAATAGATGATGCTTTGGTGCAATGTAAATCTGTAAAAACGGTAATTGTATTAACACGAACACGAACACCTATTTCTATGATAAAGGGAAGAGATAAATGGTGGGAAGATGAAATAAAAAAGGTAGAGACTTTAGGTCAAATAAATTTCGAACCCGAAGTAATGGATGCAGAAGACGAGCTTTTCATTTTGTACACCTCTGGTTCTACTGGTAAACCAAAAGGAGTAGTACATACTTGTGCGGGTTATATGGTATATGCCGCCTATACTTTTCAAAATGTTTTTCAATATCAAGCTAAAGATATTTATTTCTGTACGGCAGATATTGGCTGGATCACCGGACACTCCTATATCATATATGGTCCATTGGCTCAGGGTGCTACCACTTTAATGTTTGAAGGCGTTCCAACCTATCCTGATGCTGGTAGATTTTGGGACATCGTAGATAAATTTAAAGTAAACATTCTGTATACTGCCCCAACAGCCATCCGCTCATTAATGCAATCAGGTTTAGATTATGTAAAAGATAAAGATTTGTCTAGTTTAAAAGTTTTAGGATCAGTTGGCGAACCTATCAATGAAGAAGCTTGGAACTGGTATAATGAAAATATTGGAAAAGAAAAATGTCCAATAGTAGATACTTGGTGGCAAACAGAAACTGGTGGAATCATGATTTCTCCAATTGCGGGAGTTACTAAAACGAAACCTTGTTACGCAACATTGCCTTTGCCAGGTGTGCAATTAGAGTTAGTTGATGAAAAAGGTGAGGTGATAGAGGAAAATGGGGTATCGGGAAATTTATGCATTAAATTTCCATGGCCTGGGATGATTAGAACCACTTACGGAGATCATGAACGTTGCCGTCAAACTTATTTTGCAACCTATGAAAATAAATATTTCACAGGTGATGGCTGTTTAAGAGATGAAGATGGCTATTACAGAATTACTGGTAGGGTAGATGATGTGATCAATGTATCTGGTCACCGGATTGGAACAGCCGAGGTAGAAAATGCCATCAATATGTTTACAGATGTGGTTGAATCTGCAGTGGTGGGATATCCTCATGAAATTAAAGGACAAGGAATTTATGCTTATGTGATTTTGAATCACAATTCGGATGATGAGGAATTGACGAGAAAAGATATCTCGATGACAGTAAGTAGAATTATTGGGGCTATAGCTAGACCCGAGAAAATCCAGTTTGTAAAAGGGTTGCCGAAAACACGTTCGGGTAAAATTATGCGTAGGATTTTAAGAAAAATTGCTGAAGGGGATGTGGCTAATTTAGGAGATACCTCTACCTTATTAGATCCTGCAGTAGTAGAAGAAATTAAGAATAATAAGTTGTAATATCCCTTTTTTGGCATGATGCTTGGTTAGTTTAGAGTAATTAATAGAATTTTTTACTAAAATAATATATTATGGATAAGTTAGAAATAAAAGGAAATTGGAACGAAGTTAAAGGAAAAGCAAAACAACAATATTCAGATTTAACTGATGATGATTTAAAATACCAAGAAGGACAAGAAGACGAAATGTTAGGAAGAGTCCAGAAAAAATTAGGCAAAACAAGAGACGAAGTAGTTGATTGGTTGAAAAGTTTATAAAAAAAAATAAAGCTTCTCGAAATTTTTTCGGGAAGCTTCATTTTTATGTTCAATTTTGTATGCAATGCTTTAAATAGTGTTGCTTTTTTTTTGCGATAACGATTGATACGTAAATAAGACCTGTGATAAATGTTCGAGAAAGAATGAATTAAAAGCCTGTAGAATGACCTCATCAAACTATTTGATTTTTTTTTACTAGATGTTGATTTTTGGCACACACATTGTTTATTTATAAATATCTTCGATACTCATAAAGAAGATTAAAAATTTCATACGTTTAGGTTTAGGTTTAGTAGAAAAGGAGGCGCCCATCGTCTCCTTTTCCTATTTAATAGATTTTATTTTTAGTACCACAAAAACTTAAGCTTTGCTACCTTTGTTTAATTTTAAAATTGAGGTTTATAAAATGATTAACAAAAAATATAGGATTTTAGTGGTGAATGATGATGGCATTACTGCTCCAGGAATAAAAGCACTCATTGAAGTGATGAAAGAAATTGGGGAGGTAACGGTTGTTGCACCAGATAGTCCACAATCAGGAATGGGACATGCCATTACAATTGGCAAGCCTTTGCGT
>JACMOI010000144.1 GCA_014378105.1 Pseudopedobacter sp. | reverse complement strand
TAACCACATCACTTGTTGTTATAAGTGTCCCTTTAGGCGACTGCATCCTTTGTTGGTGTGGCTAATAAGTATCTCAACAAGAATGGTGGGTGACCCATAATCACTCCATTATAACCACTATTTCAGCGTATGTAAATACGAGCAGTTTGATAGATTACGACATGATTTACTTCAATAAGTCATAGATTACAATTCTATGACTTTGGGGGACAACAGGGGGTCTACGGCTGTGCATTTTCATGGCTGCTTCTAGTTTAACTAGACAGTTCAGCTTTGGAAAGCTTACCACTATGCAGGTCGTTTACGCCCATAATGGGAAAAGATAGGTTTGGTTAGGCTGGACAGTTCTGTTACCATGCAATATGACTTTAACCCTTATGGGCGAAATATAAAAGAAAAGAGCAACGGATACGTGAATATATGAAGTACAAGGATTATAGAGTGATAGGTGGGAAGTTCGACGGGGTTAGGGTTTGCAGAATGATATCAGATGAGCAGATAGAGAGTTTAAGGGAAGCTATAGGTTAATTTGTGATGAATTATCATTCGAGATTTGCATCTATTACCATAGGACACAGATTAAAAACAAGGAACAGGCTGTGCTATTTTTCGAGTTATACATGGATGAAATAATAAAATAAAAGTTTGGATATAACAATTATATTTGTTATATTTACATAAATTAAAAGGATTAAAATGGAGTATATCAACTCAAGAAAAAGGTTGATTGTTGACCGGCACATCTTCGGTAACTACTGGTGCCTACAGTACAGGGTTAAAGCCTGGTGGGGGTACACATGGGTTACGGTGGCACGGATGCCGGTTGATTACAACTTTACGGTTAATGGTGTGATAAAAGAACTTGATGGTGTTAGGTCTGTCATCAAGTGGTTTAATAAAGGGTTTATATATTCAGATTTGGATGCCACGTAATTACAAAAAAGAGTACCAGGAGTACCAGGGTCAAGCATCGCAAATCAAAAAACGAGCTGAGCGTAATGCAGCCAGGGCGATTGTAAGGAAGAAGGTTGGCGCTGCAGCTATTGCTGGTAAGGATATTGACCACAAGTCCCCGATAGTCAAAGGTGGTACAAACGCACCAGGTAACTTAAGGATACGTAGTAAATCAGCTAATAGGTCTTTCCCGAGGACTAAAAACGCCGGGATGAAATAATGATTATCCTATTCATAGCGGTCGTCTTATTTATAACATGTGCATCGCAGTGGGATTTTGAAGATTTAAATTAACACGAGTGCCCACTACATAACTTATGGGCGAAAAGATAACATTAAATTAAATATATCATGGGTAAAAGTACAGTTGTAGAAATGCTTTGCGTTTCAAAAAAAGAGGGAATACAGTGGGGCCAAAAGGGTAACCCAACTGAATGGGAGATTGAGTTACAGGTTCCATATAATCAGGATTCTGTTTTCTATAAACAATCCGGTGGAACTAACCAGTTATTGAAAACGATTAATGCAAGTGCTGCTGAATTGTTTGAGATTGGTGAGACCTATGTTATGACCTTGAGTAAAAAGGTTGAAGATACCATGTTGGCAGCATAATAAAGAAGCGTATCTAGGTCGCGCCTGGGTTGAACTGTGGGGATTCGTGGTAGCCACAGAGAGATTGAACAAATAAGACCGTACAGCATCCTTAGCTCAGTTTGGTAGAGCTACTCACCTGTAATGAGAAGGTCGGCAGTTCGAATCTGTCAGGATGCTCAAGAGCCAGAAGTACAATGGATCGAAGATTGGATCGGCCTCTTAACAATGCACAATATCCACTAAATCGTAGGTTAGCACGGATTTAAATCCGGGGATAGTGTTATTAAAACAGGGTCTTGTAAGCGGTTCGCCTTGTATAATAAATAGAACCCCTTCGATATTGTGAGGTGGTAGCAGTTGGTAGCTCGTCGGGCTCATAACCCGAAGGTCGCACGTTCGAGTCGTGTCCCCGCTACTAATTTTAATTTTAGGCTTAGGATAATATATATTCTAAGCCTAATTTTTAAAGTTTACAATTAAAAATTGGCCCGTTCGTCTAGGGGTGAGGACGCCAGATTTTCATTCTGGAAACAGGGGTTCGATTCCCCTACGGGCTACTTAAATCAACAACAAAAATGCTTAAATGCCTGTAAATCAAATGATTTCAGGCTTTTTTTGTTGATATCAAATTGTCAAAATATACATCAATTCGCAATATAAAAGTGCGCTATCTGGTGCCTCAAAAAGGCATTAATAATTAGAATCAACTCCTAGCTATTCAAAAATAGCAGCAGAAAGTAACACATCAGAAATCGGTTTCGGTCATCTTTGTGAACCTCCAATCTGGAATTCACATATAAGAGAAAGCACAGATTATAAGGAAATGACTAAGCCATAATAACAAAATAACAGCCTTCAAAACAATGAAGGCTGTTATTCATAAAAATCAATTTTATTATCTTTATAAAAGAAAGCTGTTAATTCTATACATATTGTGGCATAAAAGCTCTTTCTTAAATTATCGTTATTATACTTTAAAACCTAACTCGTTTGAGTGTTCCGATAGAATCACTTAAATGCTTTTTAAAAACTTAGGACTCTGTCCGGTAAAATTTAAAACATCCTCTCAATTGGCAATAAACCTTCTTTGTCTTCATAATAATCAAAAGCACTACTGTATTTATAATGTTCGAGTTCAAATACTATTCCGGCTCTCATAGGATTTTGATGGATATAATCCAATTTTTGTTGCATCATTTCCACTATTTATAGTTCTATCGGATGGTTATCTTGCTGCCAAAATTGATGAACTTTGTTGTTTGTGTTTTTTGCTCCTGCTCGTTTAAACATCCAAATCATCCAATCCTTTCTGCTCTCTCTACTATTTTCTTCAATAGCTTTAATAATTGTTTTAGCCGTAAATTTTTTCAGGCCTCTTAAAACATCGGCTTGTTTAAACCCTTCTTTACATGACATAATTAAATGGACATGGTTTGTCATAATTACCCAAACATGTACTTTTAACCCTTTTTCTTTGATACAAAACCTTAAACTTTCTACTAAAATTTCTTTATAATCTTCCCTACTAAAAACATCAATCCAATGTACAACTGCAAACGTTACAAAATGTGCGTTTTCATTGTCTCCAAATCTGTAGCGTGTTGCCATCTTTAATATTAAAATATTTTTAGAGATTATTATCTAAACTCGGACACAGTCTTAAATTTTCTAATAAGATTTAAGTGACCGCTGAAATGGCGAACACTTAAACCAGAGAGGGAAACCAAAAATGTTTATTAAAAAATTTCCAATATCGAAGATTTTGTTCTTTTGCGTTAACGATTGAAGCGGCATCCTTTTTATCCGCCAGCTGGCGGATAAAAAGATAAAGTGGAAAGCGTGTTAAAACGCCCAAATATTTTTTAAAAAATATCTCAAAACACTTATCTATAATAAATTACCTCAATGCGTATGAGGGGAAATACGTTTCAAGATATAAGATAACGTATAAGCGACCGCAACATATCCCACAAAAATGAAATAACCGGGTTGTAAAGAGGTTTCGTTTATGGTATGGGTAACTAAGTATTCATTATTAAAATTTAACCCAGTAAGCTGACTTTTTAGTATCCCGTTTAAACCTATGTAGGTCATAATAATTCCTATCACCATCACGTCAGACATATCCCAATGTCCAGATTGAAACGCTATGTATTTTATCACTTTGCTTTCTGCAATTTTTTTAGACCCCACTAAATGGATACCTCTAGCAATCATCCTTAAAAGTGGAAATATGACTACAAACACAAACAAGAGAATTCCAACAACTATAGCATCGGGTTTTGATTGTTGAATTAATTCAATAATTATACTCCATAAACTTTTACTCTGGAAAAATAAAACCTGATTTACAAACTCTATTTTTTGCCCCATTATTGCAAAACTTAGTGACGCCAACCTTGCTTCAAACTGGATGATGGAAGCTGTAAGCCCAACAATTAGTAGCACCACTGCGAATAACAACGACATGATAAAAAGTATGGTTTGCAAATGAACTTGTTTCCGCATAAAAAACCATAGGGCAAATGCAAGTAAAACACAACCCAACATACCATAAGTATAATTGTAGCTCAATTCCTTAATTTCGGTGAGTTGTCCTCTTATTCCTTTATCATAAGCGGCAGCGTTGTTAACCTTATATTTTCTATACAGTGTTTTAGTAACTTCTTCAATTGCTACATCTGTACTATCATAAGTCTCGCTTTCTAACTTATCTATTTTGCTTGAGGCGATATTTTTCAGCCTTTTAACACTAGCAGGACTACTTAACTTATCTATTATGGTTTTAGCAAAACCCGGTACTAAGGCATGCAATTGTTTAGGTTCTACAAATTTTTTGAAAGCGAATTTCTTTAATTTACCACCTAAAGATTTTTGCGGTTTATTAATCTCATTGACGGTTTTAGTAATTAAGCCGTGAAGAGCGGTTTCTACTTGAGTTTTAAGAGATTTCTTTTGTGCAGAGGTTATCTTATAATCTGTCACTTTTCCATTTACTACCGTCGCAATTTTATCTCTCCATTGGTCAACAGAAAAAATACCGAATGTGATGTTATTGGATAAGCTATAATCTTCTTTAATAATTTCTTGTTTTGTAGATAGCGTATGGATCTGATATCCAAAATAGACTTCCCCAAACAGCAGAATACTCAATCCTAAAATGAGAAGGATATTTGCTAAGCCAAATTTTTTCGCTGGCGATGATTTTTGTTCGGTAATCAATGTTTTATATATAGTATATTTTAATAGTTGATATAAATTCTCGCATATTATTCTGCATCATGTGGGGTGATGTACTTCAAAATGGTTGATAGCATCAATCCATATAAAACAAAACTGATAAATATAATATACCCAGGTTGCAGCGCTGTATTATTGGTAGTGATGATGGTTAAAAATTCGCTCTTTATATTAAGGTTAGCTAACTGATTTTCCAATAAACCGTTAAGCCCAATATAAACCATCAAAATTGCAATTACAATCACATCTGCCATGCTCCATTTGCCAGATTGAAATGCAAAGTATTTCACAAATTTGCTTTCCGCTATACTCTTTGTACTTAATAAATGAATACCAGTGCAACTTAATTTTGTAATGGGAAAAAGAATACTAAAAACCAATATCAGCACACCAACTAAAATAGTATCAATTTCGGGTTGTTTTATCAATACTTCTACTACATCTAATATACTTTTGCTTTGGAAAAATAGTACCTGATTTTCAAAAACTACATGTTCGCCCAATAGCACAAAATCAAGCGAACCAATGCGAGCATCAACCTCTATCATAGATGCTGTTAAGCCAACGACCAGCAAAATAAAAGCGAATAACAAAGACATGATAAACATAATCGCATGTAATTCGGTACGCTTACGAATGAGCCACCAAAGCATCAAAACCACAATAATACAGGTAAGCATTGCAAAGCAATAATAATAGGTACTAGTTGTTATGCTATCTAAAGATTTTAAAAGCTTGCTATTGAATTCTTTGGAAGACGTTACCTGATATTTTTTATATAAAATAGTTGTGGTAGAATCGTTTGCGGTTAATGTACTATCAATATAAACATTGGTTTTCTCCACTTCATTAAACTTGCTCATTGCCAAAGTGCTGATTTGTTTTTTGTTAGCCGAGTTATCGATTTTTGCAATCATGGCTTTTGCAAAAGTTGGGACTTGAGCTTTTATGGTATCTATGTTAGCGAACTTTTTAATAGCTGCCTTTCTTATTTTACCCTTAAAAGTTTGTGGTTTTTTTTCTATTAATGCTTCTGCTTTTTCTATAAGTGCATAAATCACCTGTTCTACCTCTATTTGAAGTTGCTTCTTTTCGTATTTATTTAATGAAAAATTACGTACTTGTTTATTTAGGATACCTGATATTTTATCACGCCATTGTTCTGCAGAAAACAATCCGAAAGTGATATTATTTACATTTGTATAATCAGTCTTTAATTCTTCCTGTTGTTTAGATAATTGATGTAAGCGAAAGCCAAAATAGCCTTCGCCACCTAATAAAACTGCTAAACCAAACAACAGTATTAATTTAAATATCAGTGATTTTTTGGGCGGGCTGGTTCTTTTTGGAGGCAACAATTTGCTCGTCTTTAATATTTAAATTAATAATCTATTTGGAAGGCATTAAAAATAAATAAATTAATCCTTATGAACATCTATAAGGCTGGCTTTTGAAACATAGATCTTTTTTCCTCTTGCATTTACCCAATAGTAATGATGATGTTTATTAATGTAAACAGTACGCCCATTTGCGCTTACTTTTCCATCATATTCTTTATCGGTTATTTTAGAAGTTCCTTTAACTGCAATTTCTGCTGTTTTGTTTCCAATTTTGTTAATAGTATGTCCCACTTTTCCTTTTGAAGAAGTATTTGTTTGGGCCATTGTTTGCAATGATAACAGCATGGCTGGTATCGCTAAGAATTTTATTATTTTCATGATTTTAAGTTTTAAATTATAAGTTACTTTATGTAGCTTATTTAGTTGATAGTAATTTCATTAGCTAAAATGATGCCGCATAATAAGAACTATTATAGATAATAAAAATCCTCCATTATCCTTAATGTTAAGCTTAGCGTTACTACGTATTACAAAATGAAAAAGAGTTCTTATTTGATACTTTAGAAGGCCTTTCAAAAAGTTTCAAACAAGTATTCTTTCAACTTTAATTAGTTTTGAAGAAGTTGGCACACAAAGCTTTTGCTATCATTTCTAAAGACAATATAATAAAGTGATATGTGAAAAGTGCTGATTCTCCAAACTGGACATGGAATACTTAAATCAATAACAAAAATCACTAAAAAGTCTGAAAATCAAATGATTGTAGGCTTTTTTTTGTTGATATCTAAATGCTAAAATATACATCAATTCGCAATAAATCAGTGCAGTATTCGGTGTTTTAAAAAAGTATTATTAATTAAGATCAGCTCTTATCTATTCAAAATCGTATCAGAAAGTAAAACATTAGAAATCACTTTCGACCATTTATGTTAATTTTCAAACCATAATTCACATCATGGAGGAAGCAAAGACCGTAAGAAAGAGATTAAACTATAAAAACAAAAAACAGCCTTCAAAAACGATGAAGGCTGTTATTCATAAAAATCACTTTTTAATATCTTTATAAAAGAAAGCTGTTAATTCTATACATATTGTGGCATAAAAGATCTTTCTTAAATTATCGCTATTATACTTTAAAATATCCTTATTTAGCTTTTACTCTACTTTTTAAATCTTCCATAGTTATAGCCATCATGCGACCAATAGGTTTACCATTTTTATAGGTAATCATTTTTAACTGAAATGATTCTTTTGGTGCTAGTAAAGGTTGTGTATATTTTGGATAAAATTGATCAGGAAAAGAATTATCAAACGAATAATAAATGTCAAGATCTTTAACTTCGGTTGCTAAATCAACTATTAATTGTCCATTTGCACCCATTGATGTATTAACGATTGGGTCGTAAACACTTGGCGAATATTTAATGGAGGCTATATTAAACCTCTCAAATTGTTTTTCCACTTTGCCGAAAAAATTATCCCAGTTTTTCTTTTCTTTTGGCGACCAAAGTGATTCTGATATGGCAAAAGCTCTTGGCCAGGTCATGTATTCTGCAGTGCGCATGTTGTAAACCTGTTCTGTCCACAGATTTCCCTGACCCCCCAAAATTAATTTAGGATCAATTCCGTTTGGAACAGGCTCAAACTGATATGTTTTATTTAACCTCAGGGTACTATATATTTTTGTTTCAACACTTGGATCGCCCTGCATATAATCTAAATAACAATATTCTGTTGGAGTCATCACAATGGAACGCCCTTCTTTAGCCGCTTTTGCAGGTCCATCTGTACCCAGCCAGTTCATCACTGCAGCACTTTTTGATAGCCCTTCTCCTTGTAAAATTTCGTTCCAACCAATTAATTTTTTTCCTTTTGATTGTACAATCTTATCAACTCGATTGGTGAAATATGTTTGTACATCATCCATTGTTTTTAAATTTTCCTTTTTCATTAAGGCTTTAATCTGCGGGTCCTTTTCCCAATAATTTTTAGGACACTCATCACCGCCCATATGTATGTACTCAAAAGGGAAAAGTTTAGCAACCTGGCTCACCACAGTATCTAAAAACTGATATGCTTTTTCGTTAGCTGGACAAAGGGTATTGTCATACAACGCAATTGGTGGATGCCCTTTTGACCAGTCCATAATTTGCTCGCCAGAGCGTACATTGTATGTATTTGCCTCTGGCGTACACGACAATTCTGGGTAAGAAACTACAGCAGCTAGACTATGCCCGGGTACATCGATCTCTGGCAAAATATTTACAAAGCGGTCTTTGGCGTAAACAACCAATTCCTTAATGTCTTCCTGAGTATAAAACCCGCCATAATTGCGAGGTTCATCTGGAGTGGGTATTGGCATATTATTAAAATATCCAGTACGTTTTACCCGCCATGCACCCACCTCAGTTAGTTTTGGATAACCTTTAATTTCAATTCTCCAACCTTCATCATCAGATAAATGGAGGTGTAAAATATTAAACTTATACCTTACCATATTATCGATGTAACGCTTTACATCTTCTTTACCAAAAAAGTGACGAGCCACATCAAGCATAAGCCCCCTCCATACAAATCTCGGATAATCTTCAACATCAACACAAGCTGTAGACCAATCTATATTTTTTACAACGGTAGCACTTTCAATTTCCTTTGGCAAAAGCTGAATAAAAGATTGAGCACCGTAAAATAAGCCAGCAGGTTTATTTGCCCTAATTAATACATTTTTAGGCGTTACAGAAAGCTGATAACCCTCATTACCTAAAACTGCGTTAGCGTCCTTGTTAAGTATTAAACGGATCGTATATTCTGGAGAAGTATTGTTTTCTTTAATTGTGAAGCCAGTAGCTGTTGAAATTTTGTTTGATAAAAATTTCGTCACCAGACCCACTTCTGAGGAAGAACTAGACCTGATTACCACATTCTTTGGCAATTTAAACTTTCCCACATTCTTTATAATACTTACAGGTTCGGGAATAATTGCGACATCAAATTTATTTTCCTGTGCAAATGAAATAATTTGCAATATGCACAGACAAAAAATGAGTGTTAGTTTTTTCATAATTTTGAATAAAAGGTTGGTTAAATATAACTTAAGATAATTTTGAATTATGCATAATTTAAAAAAAATTAACCTAATTAAACCTCGAATTTTTAAAAAGTAGTTGAATGGCATTAAAATCTTGATGCTTAATCAAAAAAAATAAGTGGAAATACAGCTTTTTCGATTCAAATATTAAAATTACTTCAATTATAATTCAATCTTTAAATAGCATTAATAAGTTTCAGCTTTTTCTATAAATTGTGAGAAGGTGCCAAATTTAACTCCGGTTTTCAATTGATGGCTGATAAATATTTCCATCCTTTGCTGCATTAGCTTACCAGTATTTCTACTCACATAAGCAGGAAATCCAAAGCGTTTTTTATCGTTTAGACCGATGAATTCCCAAGGATGAAAATATAAATTTAGATACTTATCTTTTTTTAGGGTGTATTTTGCTGCTCGTATATATAGCCATAAGGGTAGGTTATGAAATGAAAGCCAAAAAAGTGGAAATCTAACAATAGGGCTAACCGATGAAGGGATTTGTACCACTCCATTATCTGTAAAATAAGTTCTAGGCTTATGGAGATTATTATACCTCCCTGGCAGCCATGTTGGGTTTAAAGAACTATTATAGCTATAGCCTGCATTTCTCACTTCAACATGATCAACATCCTGCATCCTTGGCATTCTAAGACCTTTAATGTTTTGTCCAGAAATTTGTTCGAGTGCTAATTTAGATGCTACTAAATGTTCTATTTCAAAATTAGAGTGATAAAAGGTATGCGAAGCCAACTCATGTCCTTCTGCAACAATTCTGTCAATAAGTTCTAATGCGTTTTTTGCAAAAATCACTGTACTAAAAAACGTTGCCTTAAGGTGGTATTTTTTTAAAATATCAAGGATGATAATGGTGCCTTTTTTAGATATCTCCATCTGATCTTGAAAGGAAATATCTTTTCCATATTCGAAAGGCATGTCAAATTCTTCGATATCAAAACTTAATAATATCATACCCGCTATTTCATGTTTGTTGACCTAATGATATAATTTGGACGGCCTTTTACCTGCATAAACATTTTCCCTAAATAGATACCCAAAATTCCCAATATGATTAATTGAAGACCTCCAAAGAAAACAATGGTAATCACAATTGAAGCCCAACCAGAAACTTCTGTTCCATTATAAAAGGAATAAATTACATAGGGAATATAGAGTAAAGAAAGCATTGAAAAAATAAAGCCCAAGTAAATAGCCATATTTAATGGTTTTATACTTAAAGATGTTATTCCATGGATGGCCAGACTTTTCATTTTTTTAAAGTCGTACTTGCTATTGCCAGAAAACCTATTATCAGGAAAATACTTGATAGCATATTGTTTAAACCCGATTAATTTTACTAATCCTCTTACAAAAGGATCATTTTCTGTAAACTGCTTAAATACATCTACCACTGTTCTATCCATCAATCTAAAATCGGCACTTCCCTCTTCAATTTCAACATCGGATATAGAATTCAAAAATTTATAAAACAGTTTTGAGGATTTTGCCTTTCTTACAGAAATAGTTTTATCAAGTTGTCTTAAAGTATATACAATATCGTAACCCTCTTCCCATTTCTGTAACATTTCTATCAAAAGTTCGGGCGGATGCTGCAAATCTGCATCTAGACTAATCACACAAGATCCTCTAGCTTCATTTAAGCCTGCCTTTAATGCCGCTTGATGTCCAAAATTTTTCGAGAACTCTATAAAATATAGGTTTTGCTTAATACATGCCAGATTCTTTATTGTATCTAATGTATGATCTGTACTTCCATCATCTACCATAATTATTTCAAAATTATACGGTAGATTTTTAAAAATCTCTTCAATCCTACCTACAATTTCTTTGATATTTTCTTCCTCATTATAAGCAGGAATAACGATGGAGATTAATTTATTCATGATCTTGTTTTAAGGAAAAGTTTTTAAAATCAACAAATATCATTTGATAGGTAATTACAAACCATACTATTACACAGGGTAGTGCTTTAAACCCATATGGCTGAATCCAGTGGTGAAGAATATAACTGGGAAAAAGATCTGATGGAGATAAACTGGTGACTATAAACGCAAATATAAATACAATGAGTACCCATAATTTTTTTGTGTTTTGATATTGGACTATAAACCACAGCGAAACACCAGTAAAGGCAATGATATAAGTTGGCGATTCAGAACCACTACTGTAAATCACCACAAAAATAAGAGTAGAGGCTAACATCAGCAATCTAAAGCAGTGGTGCTTATATTGACTAGCCCTTAGATAGGGTATAAAAAATAAAATTAAACCCGGTATTAAAAACAAGAGATTGGGGATATCAGGGTTTTTAAAAATTCTTCTGAACATTCCCATAAAAGAGACATCCTGATAATCACTATGAAGATTCAAAGTGTTTTTTGTGACTAAAGACTGATACCACTCTAAATAGGCATGATAAGTAAACTGAGTAGAGGAAAAAAGTATGGGCGCTGCCAACAAAGCAATAGTAATGAGGATGCCATAAATGATAAGATGAATTTTTCTTTTAGAAAAGATAAAGAAAGCCAGGCCAACAACCCCATACAATTTGATTAAAGTCCCTAAAACAATCGAAAAAGCCGATTTAAATTCATCTTGACTAATTATATAACTGAAGGAAAGTAACATCAGTCCTGTTAAACCCACATTAAATTGACACATCAACATCGAACATAATGCTTCATGAGCAACCAATATTGTTAGTAAACCTTGTGCCTTTTTAGGAATGGGAAGTGAAAAAATTCCATAGCATAATAATAATCCATTAAAAATATTCCAGAACATAAAGCCCAGCAAATCTGGCATCAGGGCGAATGGCGCAATCAACAATGAAAAAACTGGGCCGTAATGGTTAGTATCTAGATGTTCTAAAGGGTATTTATCATATAAGGATACTTGATGAAGTAAATGATAAAATGAGTATTTGTAGATTTTATAATTGTTGTAATTCCCGGTGAAATATTGCTTACAACTTGTAATAACTGCAATAGCTATATATAGATAATAAACAAAGTGCTTTTTATAATAGTTTAGCTTTATATAATTAATCAGGTTATTCAAAATAGTTAGGAATTAAAAATATATATAACCACATAAATAACGCGATGTTATGAATATTTAATTAATTTTTCGTATAAATTAAAATAAGTTTAGAATTAGATATCGTGAGTGTACAACGATTGGCAATAAAAAAGTTCTTTAAACCCAAAAATAGTTTTGGGTCTAAAGAACTCAAACTCTTCAATAATCTTCTGATTTAAGTCTACGCTCGTTTGATAAATCGGAGCTTATTTTATCCCTCCACCCAACTCCTGATAAATATTTACAACCGAATTCATTTGTAGCCTTTTTGTTTCAATTAGTTCGAGCTTAGAAGACAACGCATCTCTTTGAGTCAATAAAACCTCCAAATAATCAGCTCTAGCAGATTTAAAAAGATCATTTGAAATATTAATAGATTCTGTCAATGCATCCACTTCTTTTGATTTTAAATCATAGCTCTTGCCTAAGTTATCTATATTAGAAAGTTGTGTAGATACCTCTAGATAAGCATTTAAAACAGTGAGCTGATAATTATATAAGGCTTGCAATTGTCTCGAATTAGCATTAAAAAACTCTGCTTTAATGCCATTTCTATTGATTAAAGGACCTACTAAATTGCCCGCCAAAGAGTACAGCATAGACTCTGGCAATTTTGTTAAGTAAGAAGCCTTAAAAGCTTGAAGACCAAGTGCTGCAGAAATATCAAGAGACGGATAAAATTCGGCTCTGGCTATCTTCACGTCTAATTTGGCTGCTGTTAAATTTAATTCGGCTTGTTTAATATCTGGTCGATTAGCTAATAACTGAGATGGAATGCCCACATTGATAGACTGCGGCATCAAATTCATAAAACTATCCTTATCGCGAGGAATTTCTTGCGGATATCTTCCTAATAAAAAGTTAATTCTATTCTCTGTTTCTGTAATTTGTTGTAAGATATTGTATCTTAAGCTTTGGGAATTTAATACTTCCGCTTCGAACTTTTTTACGGCTAACTCTGTCACTCTAGCAGCTTGCTTTTGAACCTTTAAGATTTCCAAAGCATTTTTTTGTAGTTCGATACTTTGTTCAACGATTGCTTTTTGATTATCAAAAGCTAACAGTTCGTAATAAGAGTTTGCAACTTCAGCAACTAGATTAGTTTGTACAAAATTTTTACCCTCAACAGTTGACAAATATCTCATAATCGCAGCTTTTTTAGCGTTATGTATCTTTTTCCAAATATCAACTTCCCAACTTGCATAAGCTGCCCCAGTAATATTAGTTAAAGCATCGGGCACTCTTTTGCCAGGTGTAATATCTGCTGAAGCATCACCCGCACCTTGGCTGGTATACCTTCCTATTTTTTCTACTCCAGCGCCAAGTCCAACACTTACCGATGGTAGTAACAACCCTTTTGTAAACCTGATATCGTTTTTTGCTTGTTCAATTTCTTGCAAAGTAACATTCAATTCCTGATTATTTTTTAGTGCCGTATCAATCAGATTAACTAAATATGGATTGTTAAAAAAACTTTTCCAAGGTGTATTGGCGGTATTAATGCTATCTCGAGTATGATCATAAAAAGTAGGCATTGTTTTGTTCAACTCCGACTGTACAATCTTTGGAATTTTACAGCTTGCGATTATCAGGCAAAAGCCTGATAGTGCAATAATTAGATATATTTTTGCTTTAATCATGATGATCTATTTCTTCGGTTAATGGATTTTCAGTTTCGTCTTTAACTAAGATGTGTTTTTCGGATATTTTGGCGAAAATATAATATAATCCGGGAATAAGGAGTACTCCGAATACAGTTCCAAAAATCATTCCACCAGCAGCGGCAGAACCTATCGTACGGTTTCCGATTGCCCCAGGACCCGTTGCCAATACCAAAGGGATTAATCCTGCAATAAAAGCTAAAGAAGTCATTAAAATTGGACGGAATCTAACTACTGCACCTTCAATAGCGGCATCAATTACTGATTTCCCAGCTTTGTGTTTTTGTACCGCAAACTCGATGATTAATACTGCATTTTTTCCTAATAAACCAATCAACATCACCATAGATACCTGAGCAAAAATGTTATTCTCTAGACCAAATAGTTTCAATAATAGGAAGGCTCCAAAAATACCCGCTGGAAGTGATAAAATTACAGGTAAAGGCAAGATAAAACTTTCGTACTGGGCGGCTAAAAGCATATAAACAAAGACTAAACAAATTAAGAAGATATAAATAGCTTCATTACCCCTTGACACCTCATCTGCAGAAATCCCTGCCCATTCAATTCCGAAACCTCTAGGCAATTTTAGTTTTGCTACTTCAGCCACTGCATTAATAGCTGATCCACTACTAAATCCTGAAGCGGATGAACCATTAATCTCTGCAGAATTATAAAGATTGTGCCTAGTGATTTCTGATAGACCATAAACCTTTTCAATTTTCATGAAAGCCGAGAATGGTACCATTTCATCACGATTGTTTTTCACATACAGTTTCAATATATCTTCTGGCAAAGCTCTGTATTGCGGTAAAGCCTGGACCATTACTTTATACTGACGGTCAAATTTGATAAAACTGGTTTCATAATCACTTCCAATAAGTGTGGAAAGTGTACTCATTGCATTGTCAATAGTTACTCCTTTTTGTTGCGCAATATCATTGTCAATCTTCAGCATATATTGCGGAAAACTTGCACTATAAAAAGTGAATACTGAAGATAATTCAGGGCGTTTATTTAACTCTTTCACAAAATCTTTACTCACTGTTTCCATCTTCTTGTAATCTCCAGATCCTGCTTTATCTAATAATCGAAGTTCCAAACCTCCCGCAGCACCATAACCAGGAACAGCTGGTGGTTGGAAAAACTCTATGGTTGCACCTGTAATATTTTTAGATTTTTTTTCCAATTCATTAATTACTTCTTGAACCGAATGTTTACGATCTTCCCAACTCTTTAAATTGATCAAACAGGTACCAGAATTTGATCCCGTACCTTCAGATAAAATTTCGTAACCTGCTAATGATGAAACAGATTTCACATCTCCCATTCCTTGAGCAATTTTTTGTAATTGTCCTGCAACTTCATTTGTACGCTCCAAAGTTGAGCCTGCAGGAGTTTGAATTACTGCATAAAACATCCCTTGATCTTCGTTAGGAATAAAGCCTGATGGAAGACTAGTGTTTAGTGCCCAAACACCAATACAAAAAGCAATCAACATTCCAAAAGTTACTACCCGTCTACTAACTATTTTCTTTAATACATGCTGATATTTACCCGTTACTTTATTGAACCAATTATTAAAGCCATCCAATACTTTGTTAAGCAATGTTTTCATTTTGGCTTTACCATGATTATTTTTCAGGATCATGGCACAAAGTGCTGGAGTAAGTGTTAATGCCACTACTCCTGATAAAATAATAGAAGTAGCCATGGTGATAGAAAACTGACGATAAAAAATACCAACTGGGCCCGACATAAAAGCCACAGGGACAAATACAGCTGCCATTACCAAAGTAATCGCAATGATAGCCCCACTAATCTCATGCATCGCTTCTTCTGTAGCTATCATTGGGGATAAATTCTTCTCCTCCATTTTAGCATGTACAGCTTCAATTACTACTATGGCATTATCTACCACAATTCCAATGGCCAGCACCAATGCAAAGAGCGTAATCAGGTTTATAGTAATCCCAAAATATTGCATAAAAACAAAGGTGCCTATTAGAGAGACGGGCACTGCAATTGCAGGAATAATCGTCGAACGCCAGTCGCCTAGAAACAGGAATACCACTATACTAACCAAAATAAATGCCTCCACCAAGGTGTGAATTACCTTCTCTATAGATGCGTCTAAGAATTTTGAAACATCATAACTG
>JACMOI010000143.1 GCA_014378105.1 Pseudopedobacter sp. | reverse complement strand
TAAAGCATCAATCCAAGCTGGGTCGTCATTTAAACTTTCTACCAACTGTACCTTTTCTCCGCCCATTTCTACAAATTCTTCGAAATATTCATCAGAAACCTCAATAATAGTTTCTAAACAATCCGCAACAAAAGCGGGGCAAAATACCAATAGTCTTTTAGCTCCTTTATCAGCTAATACTTTAAGAATTTCGCTGGTATAGGGTTGTACCCAAGGATCTCTTCCCAATCTTGATTGGTAACAAATGGTATATTTATCTTCAGGAATGTTCAATTTCTCAGCTATTAATTGAGCGGTTCTGTTACACTGAGCGGTGTAGCAAAACTTATTATTTTCTGTAAGTGTTTTACAGCAATCTTTTACTTTTAGGCAATGCTCTCCAGAAACATCCACTTTTCTCATGTGCCTTTGTGGTAAGCCATGAAAGCTAAATAAAATATGATCCCAACCTTCGCTTAAATATTTTTCTCCATGAGCGGCAAAAACGTCAATCATTCCAGGATGATCATAAAAACTATTGATAAAACTGATATCAGGAATGGCTTGCCATTCCTTCACAATTTCCATCACTTTATCATGAACAGAACCTGTAGATGCTGAGGCGTATTGAGGAAAAAGAGGAATTACTTTAATACTATCTACTTTAGCTTGTTTCAGCCTTTCCAATGCATCTTTAATAGAAGGAGTTTGATAACGCATCGCCAATTCCACCATATACTCATCTCCTAATCTTTTTTGAATTTCATGATGAACTCTTTTCCCATAAATTAAAAGTGGAGAGCCTTCATCTGTCCATAATTTTTTATAAATTTTTGCTGATTTAGGTCCACGAAAAGGGACAATGACTCCTTTAACTAAAATGGTTCTTAAAATAGGATTTACATCTAACACCCTACCATCCATTAAAAACTCGTCTAAATATTTTCTAACATCGGCAGTTGATGGACTATCAGGTGTGCCCAAATTCACTAATAAAATACCTTTTTTACCCATTGTTGATCTTTAAATTCTTCTCTTTTTCTTTCCATAATCTCCACCAAGGTGTTGCTGGTGAATCATGATGTTCGTAATGATATCCAAAAAAATAGCAACTCAAAAAAGCCCATAAATGGTTTTTTCTTTGAGTTTTTGATTGATGCTTATTTTCATGTTCGCCTCTATGTGGCAAATAAGTGCCAAAATAGAAAAGTTGCATGGTGCTTAGCAGCGATGGAACAACCCAAAACATCAATAAGTTTTGTTCTATAATCCAAATTTTTAAAATATTATAAATAATGGCCATCCCTACAATTTGCCACCAGGTGATGTATTGTTTAAAGAACTGAAAATACCAAACAAAAAAATTTCCATTATAAAAATCAGGATCTTGTTCAGAGTGAACAAATTGATGATGTTGATGATGCTTTATAAATAATTTTTGAAATGGGAATAAAGCATAAAAGACCGTACAAACCTGACCTAAGAAATTATTGAGATTTTTGTTCTTTGGTGCTACCGTTCCATGCATTGCATCATGGGCTGTAATAAATAACCCAGTATACAAATGCATTTGAATTAGTACAAATACATATAAGATCGGATTTTTAAAACTCAGATTTGAAGACATTAAAGAAACTGTTGATATTAACCATAAAGTGATGATTAATACTGCCATGAATATGCCTTTTGAATTTTTCAATTTGTTGAATTAGTAAAATGTAATTAGGATTGAAGTGAGATTTTTTAGGCTCGCGGTTCCCAATAGGATGAAAAATTATAACGGAAAGCCCACCTGACTGCCCCAATAATTTTAATACGTTTCTAAAACTTTCCTTATTTCCTCCATTAACCACATTGGTGTTGATGTTGCGCCACAAATTCCAATTTTATCATTCGGGTTGAACATGGCTTTTTCTAAATCATCTGGTTTACTAATGAAATAAGTTGCTGGATTATTTTTGCGACAAACCTCGTAAAGTACCTTCCCGTTTGATGATTTTTTACCCGAAACAAAAACGATTTTGTCAAAATGCTTAACAAAGGAAGGTAAATCTTTATCTCGGTTTGATACTTGTCGACAAATGGTGTCATTTGCTTTTATATCATATCCGCGGTCTATCAGCTGTTCTTTTATTTGATAAAACTTCTCCGTTGATTTTGTTGTTTGACTGTAGAGCGTAAAGGAAGAAGGCAAATCTACGCCGTCTAATTCGGCAAGATCCTGAAATACTAAAGCTTCATTATTGGTTTGTCCTTGTAAACCGATTACTTCGGCATGGCCATGCTTACCAAAGATGAGGACTTTTTCTTTTGCATCATGCGTAGTTTTAATACGGTTTTGTAACTTTAAAACAACGGGAC
Organism: Pseudopedobacter sp.; assembly: GCA_014378105.1. Taxonomy (GTDB): domain Bacteria; phylum Bacteroidota; class Bacteroidia; order Sphingobacteriales; family Sphingobacteriaceae; genus Pseudopedobacter. The sequence continues at coordinate 4,172 of JACMOI010000143.1, read as the reverse complement.
AGGAAGCATCAATTAACATGATATTATTAGCTAATGCTACCTTATAGGTTTCTGGCGCTTCTCCATGAGCTCTAATGAGGACTTTTTCGTTAAAAAGATTTTTGAGGTCATCATTATCAATAATCCTCAGCCCTTTTTTCTTTAATCGCTCAACTTCTTCATCATTGTGCACAATATCACCTAAACAATAGAGATAACCATCCTCTTCAAGAATTTCTTCAGCCATATCAATAGCGTAAACTACGCCAAAGCAAAAGCCCGAATCCTGATCAATGGTTACCGTAAGATTGTATTCCATGTGGTTATATTTCATGCAAATTTAAGAAAAGTTTAGTCAGAGCACAGTAAGATTCAGTATGATAAAAAATATGATTTGTGAAATTAACAATGTAAAGGCCACTTTGTTAGTTTTTCTAAATTCCAATTCATAATAAGCTCGCAACATAATGAAAGAGATGATAAACCAAGCGATGTAATTTTTAAAAGGGACGTTTGCGTCTTGCCAATTCCAATAATCAAATTTCATAGCTATTGGCTCAATCAATATATCTATAGCTACCAGAATAGTTGCTCCTACTAAAGATTTAAGATTCCTTAAATGCTTGAAATATCTTTTTAAAACTGCACCAACAGAAAAGATCAGCATCAACCAATTTATTCCAATAATTAGTGGAACATTTGCAACTTTATAACCTAACGTTGCCCCATAATGATAGTTGCCAAATATACTACCGGTAGCTACACCAATTACTTCAATGGTAAACCCACTAATAGTGATTAACACTATGCATTGCCACAGTTTTATGTTAAACTCTTTTTGATTAGCAATTAATATGGCACACATCAATAATAAATGAAAAGGAACAAATGACAAGAAAAAATCATGATAATCTTTTAGCAAAAAGCCCGCTAAACCCACCAAATGGAAAACAACAATAAAAATTCTTGAAAGACCTACTTTATCTAAGTACTTCATGTATGTATGGTTCTACCTTTCCAAATTAATGATTTATTTAATGATTTCTTGATTGACAGTACAGCGATGACCAATAAATTTATCATTTGTAAGATATGAAGGGATAAATTTAGCCAAACATTTTGACCTGATAAAAATGAAATCATGATTCTGCTAAAGGCGATTAAAGTAATGGCAAAATAAAAAAGTTCGAAATTGAGATAGCATAAAATGAGAATTGGACCCGCCAAAACTAAGAATAAATAGAGAAACAGACCTAATATACTCCCCCCAAAACCAGCTAGTAAGTTTTTACTAAAACCTTGCAAACCCTCTTTATAACCTTTATACATCCTGCAATAAATAAATCCGTTCGCTAATAAAGCTTCCCCTTTTAACTTTTGAATTTTTACCTGTTTCATGATCTCCATATCTTCAACGACCTGGTTTTTCACAAGTTCATGCCATTTAAACTGATGATAAACTTCAGCATCAAACAACATAAATTGTCCACTAGCGGCAGAAAAAGCAGGATTATTACTCAACTTCACTAATCTTAGTGGTAATAAATTGAGTAATAAATAATGCATTAATGGAATGATGGTTTTCTCACCGAAACTAATGGTCACTTGGTTGGTAAATAAACTCAGCAAGCCGAGTTTGCCAATTTGCATTCGATAAATTGAATTATTAATTAAACCGTCCTTTATCTCTTCATCTGCATCTAAAAATAAAAGATATTTACCTTTCGCCTGTTTAGCTAATTGATGACAAGCAAAATTTTTCCCTAGCCAACCTTTTTTCAACTCCTCACCTTTTAAAACTTTAAAACGAGAATCCTTTTTCGAAAAGGCATCACAAATTGAAAAAGTCTCATCATCAGATTGATCATCTAAAATGATAATTTCTACATTTTGATAATCTTGATTTTTAATAGATTCAAGGAGGATCAAAATGTTTTCTGCTTCGTTTCTGGCAGGAATCAAAATAGAAACTAAATGATTAAAGTTTTTAGGTGAACGTGTTAACTTAGGATTGGAAATGAAGTTGAAAAGCGTTACCGTAAACCTTAAAATCAAGAAGAAAAATATAATATAAAATATATAAACCATTTACACTCTCACCTCCGTTTGCTGTTTTACAGATTGCTCATAATGCCTATTATAAGCACTTTTAATGACTTGCAAACTCGTGTATTCATTAGCTTCCCATTTATCTAAATAGACTTTTACACTAGGCTTTCGCCGATCAAAATAATCTGTTAAAACAGTAGCAAAAATATATTGAAATTGCTTTTTTGAAGCAGCGATAATCCGGCTGACTCCCTTTTCAAATTGAATAGCAGCACTGTGAGAAGAATACAATTCGCCTTGTGGAAAAATCAAAACCAAATTAGCTGGATTATTTAATAATTTGCCCGCATAGTCTAAAGATTCAACCAAACTTTTTGCATTTTTTTGGATACTGAAGGCTCCCAAATACTTCAGAAACTTTACTTTTTCAGCAGTATTCTGTAAAACCATCACATGAAAATGCTTTTTAAAGTAGATTTTATTCAGGTGAAAAAGCAGAAACCCATCCCACCAACTGAAATGATTGGCTAATAATAAAATAGCTTTGTCATGTTCAGTTTTTATATCATTATACTCAAATCTATCAAAATCACTTTTGATAATTCTACTGATATACCAGGAGAAAAATTGATGGATAATTTTATTAGATTGAGGTTTTATCATTTTCAAAAGCTAATTTAAGCTATTCTATCATCTCTCCTACAATTTTCGCAGATAGTAATGCCAAAGGAATCCCTCCGCCTGGGTGCACACTTCCACCAACAAAATACAAGTCTTTAATCTTTTTAGTGAAATTAGCGTGACGTAAAAATGCTGCAAACTGATTATTAGAACTCGTCCCGTATAAAGAACCACGATAAGAAGACGTTTTTGATTCGATTAAAACAGGGTCTAAAACTTCTTCAGCTTCAATTAAACTCTCTAGATCAATACCCAAATTCCTATTTAATTTTTTGATAATATTTTCGCGGGCTTGTTGTTTAAAAACTTCCCAATCTTGTCCAATATTGTTAGGTACATTAATCATGGTAAACCAATTTTCGCAACCTTCTGGCGCATCAGTTTTTTGCAGCTTAGCGCTGATGTTGATGTAGACAGTTGGGTCTTGATAAATGGTTTTACTTTTAAAAATATGATCAAACTCTTGCTGATAATCCTCGGTAAAAAAAATATTGTGTAAACCCAATTGCGAAAACTCTTTTTTCAATCCCCAGTAAAATATCAAGGCCGAACTGGAGCGTTCTTGTTTTAAGATTTTCTGCGGCTGGCTTTCGTCTTTCAACAATTGCTTGTAGGTAAAATAAACATCCATATTAGAGATGACTTTATTTGCCTCACAAAATTGATTTTTGATTTTAACACCAGTTACTTTTTTATCCTCCACGCAGATCTCATCTACCCTTTGGTTATAATTAAATCTCACGCCTAAGTCTTCTGCTAATTTGACCAAGCTTTTAGTGATTTGAACCATCCCTCCTTTAGGGAAATAAGCTCCGAAATTTTGTTCTAAATGTGGAATTACATTGAGCGTTGCAGGTGCTTGATAAGGATTTGAGCCATTATAAGTTGCGAATCGATTCGCATATTGCACCATTTTTTCATCAGCAAAAAAAGATTCATTTGCTTTCGCCATGGTTCTGAAAGCATCAATTTCGTGAAAACGAAGAAATGATTTTGCAGTATTTTTTCTTAAAAAAGTACTGAGCAAGTGCAAAGATTTTTCTAAAAAGACTTCATGAGTGATATCATAGATGTCTTTACTTTTTTCGAGGTATTTTTTAATTTCTGTGGTTGTAGAATTGGTATTGGCTTCAATTTGCTTAGCAAACTTTTCTACATCAGCGAAAGCGATTAAAGTTGTTTTATCTTCCCAAAAATATCGACAAACTTCTTCTAATTTTTGATATTCGAAATAGTCTAAAGGGTTTTTTTCGGCTAAAGCAAAAAGCTCATCAACATACTGCGGCATGGTAAACAAACTTGGTCCAGCATCAAATCGATAGGACTCAATTTGGAATTCTGAAAGTTTCCCTCCTGGGTATAAATTACTTTCAAAAACATCCACTTGATAGCCCTTAATGGCTAATCTTATGGCAGACGCAATTCCAGCTATTCCAGCTCCGACAATTATTGCTTTTGGCATT